>NZ_JBRIIO020000002.1:0-406016 GCF_052976845.2 Nakamurella sp. GG22
GCTGCTTGCGATAACCCCAACGACGTGCTCATGACGCTCGAACCTCTTTCCGGTGTTTCGTCGACCTGGTCGGTGCGGTTTCGGACGTGTCCTACGGTGTGGCCCCCGCACCGGGGGTGCGACCCCCGGTACAGGGGGCGGGGAAGCGCCGGACCGGCGGGAAAACCGTTCCGACGGGCGGCAGCGTCGCTCACATGGGCCGCGGGATGAGCCCGAGAAGCTGAACAAGTCAGTACGACAACGCGTTGTCCACCCCGGAACGCCCCATCAGGGGTGTCAACCCTGCAACGCCAACACGTGATCGGCGGAACCAACTGGCGTCGGGGCGTGCAAGACCAGGACTTGGTGAGGCGCTGGTTGATGTGCCGGTTTCGGCAGTCACCACACGAGCGGGCCGTCGTGGTGATTGTCGGGGCTGGGTTCCTGGTCGGCTTCCAAGAGTAGGAGTCCTCGCGCACCCCGAACGTACGCGGCCGCGAGATGCTTGACGTCGCGAATCGAGCCGACGATGACGACCACCGCTGACGGGTTCATGCCCAACAGCAGGTCGGTGGCCTCGGCCCCGTCAGTGTTGCCCCCGTCCACGCCGATCAGCACCAGGTCGGCTGGTCTGGCCGCGTATGCATCGACCAGCGCAAAACCATCTCGCACCACGGAAATGTCGACCAGGAGGGGCAGCGGTCGCAGCATCTCCGACAGACCCCGCGCAGCGTTGGGTCGATTGTCGTAGATCATCACGGAGGTCACCGGGCCGTTGTTGGCGATCAGGCAGATCCCGGTGAGTAATGCCCGGGCGGCCGCCGCGGTCGTGGTGTCGTCGTGTTGATGCATGTTGGTGATTCCTTTGGGAACTGAAGTCAAAAGGCGCCGGATGCATTGGGCTGTGGGACGACCACCCACCGCTGGCGGTTTCGCAACGGTGTTGGCCATGGCGACCTTATGAGGCCACGTGGAAGTGACGCGAAAGGAATTGGCATCTCGAGATGGCCGGTAATGCAAATATAGGCTGATAAATCTCCGGGTCTTGCAAGAACATTTCGAATGCGTTACAGACGACCCGTCTCAGCCGTCCGCGGTGGTTGTGCTCTCCACTTCAGCCGGTCGATCCACCGCGTTCAGCCCACGCAAACCTGCCCACTGCGCGGCTTTCGGTGCCTGTTGACGGGTGCCTTGCCGGCTTCAGATGGACCTATCGCAAACTATAGCGATGAAACGCACCAAGATGAAATGTTCAGTGCACTGGCCGGGCGGCAACCCGTTCGGGGTATTCAGGGCGGTAACTGAACGATGATGCTCGCAAGCTCTCAGTTACTAAAGCGAATGAGTCTCTTACCGAGCGTCACAATTTCTGGTATCCGATATACCGGGGGTGACAACGCATTCCTTTCGAAGTGTCGGGCAGTTTGTGGGGATCTGATCTGCCAACCGGGTTCTCAACGGACCGAATCACAAATGGTTCGCACGCTGTGTCATCGATGGAATCACGGCAACGGTTGTTGTTCGTCGTGCCGAATATTGACGTGTCGAGGACGAGTTCGGGGCTGGACACCACGAATAGCGGCACACCCCCCGAACGGCGGTGTGTGCTGCCCGGACGCTACGACGCGCGCTTCGATGCGCCGGCGGCGTTCATATCCCGCGCCTCGACCCCACGCCGCATGGGCAGACCCGCCGCCATTCCGGTTCCCCGCGACCCTCGTCGGGCTGGGATCGCGCCCACCCTGGGGTGAACCTCCTGACAGGTGCTCCGTAAGGCCAGGGCTCTCGGGACCCATTGCTCTTCGGTCCGATCCACGGTTGGTGTTCACGACATGCCCGGGAGATGGGTCCTGGGTCGGTGAGAGGAACGGATCGTGCCGCGGCGGACAGCTCGCCGGTTGAATCTTGCGGAGCACCCTCCTCCAGGGCCGGGCGGCCGGGATCAAGTACCTGTCGCACAAAGTTTCCGGCGAGCCACGCCCTGACTCTGGGGTGCTTGGGGGGAGGCGACCGCCGGCTCAGCGTCGGAGTACGGGGTTCAGGCTGGAAGCAGGCGGTGTAAGGGGGTGTAAGGGGTTCACCATGTACGTCGAGGACGTACCCTCACCACACGGCCGCCAGGATCACTCACCTGCACCGCCTGACCCTCGCCCGGAAGATCGCGGGGCGGCCCGGATCGCTCTGGTGGTCACCTTCTGCGCCGTCTGGAACAGACTGCGGCACTTACTCACTCATTGGCGGGCAACGAGTGCGGTTCGGGTTCGGGTGGCCGATAGTTCGGCGTTTCGTGTTCGAGTGCCCATGCCGCGTCCTGGGCAGTGAGAGGTTTGGCGAACAGGAATCCCTGTGCCCGGGTGCAGCCGAGGTCGAGCAGGGCGTCTGCGGCCAGCGTGGTTTCGACGCCTTCGGCGATTAGTTGTAGCCCGAAGGACCGGGCGAGGCCGACGATCGAGGTCACGATGGCCAGGTCGTCGGCGCTGACGCCGAGCTCGCGGACGAATCCTTGGTCGATCCTGAGGGTCTATCACCCAACACTCCGGTGAACCCGCACGGCCGCGGTGGCCCCGCACCACCTCGGGTTGCCGAACCGCATTCACCGACTCCGGCGAGGACACGTGTCCGCAGTGTCTGCCGCCTGCACGTTGTCGCCGCAGGCCGCCCGCGCGCATCGCTGAATGGTGCGCTACCGGCCGCGGTGATCGGCGCGCTGGCGTCCGCGCACGGCGCTGGTTCCTGTTGTGGGTGACCCGCACACGCCTGCCGGTCGACCCCGGCTCAGGAGTCCCGGGCGGAAAGTACGCAGAATTCGTTGCCTTCGGGGTCCGCCAGCACAGTCCAGGAGATCTCGGGACCCTGACCGACGTCCGCCCGGGTCGCCCCCAGGTCGAGCAGTCGCTGCATCTCGGTATCCCGGTCGTCTGTGGTATGCGGCGCGAGGTCGAGATGCAGCCGATTCTTGACGGTCTTGCCGTCCGCGACCCGGACGAAGACCAATCCTGGTGACACCTGCTCCCACGGTGTCGACCGGATCAATTCCAGTGTGGCGTGTTGCGGGACGAGGACGACTTCGTCATCGGATTCGTAGGCCTTCTTCCAACCAAGGACGTCAGCCCACCGATTGCCCTGCGCCCTGAGGTCACGACAGTCCATCACCGTGCTGTACCACCGAACTGCCATTACTTTTCTCTCCTCAGGACTCGACGGGTGACGCCATCCAAGACAGACGAGCACATCCGTCGCAGGCGGATTTCTCGCTGCTGATGTCGCAGTACTTAGCGGGACAGGACACGCCACAGGACCAGTTCCGCAGCTGGGCATCACCACCGGTCGATCGACCTCCTTTCGCCTGGCTCCTCCCGCTGTCGCCCGGTGGCGACGCAGCCTTCGCGCGAAGACCGTCCGCGCGACCACCGGTGGTGTTGCCTGCGGCGGTGCTCCCCGTTCGTCGTCGGTGTTGACGGGCAGGTCGCGGTGCGCCCCCAAATCACCGTCGAGGAGGTCCCGGGTCCGGCGGGACAGTGAGTGCGGGGTGAGCCGCTGCACCGGGAACGGGAGGTGGCCCCATTGGTCGATCGGCGGCAGCAACGGCACAAACGTTGTCGCTTGGTCGATTTGGCGTCTGGAGCGGCACAGGTGCGGCGACCGACCGGTCACCGCCTTCGCCTTCTTCAACGCCTCGGAGAGGTGCCGTTTGCCCGGCCTGGTTACCACCAGGTCCAGCACCCGCAGCCACCGGACTATGGCGCACGACCCACACAGCAGGGCGTCATCGCCCGGGAGAAGTGTCCAGGTCCCGGCTTTCGCAGAAATGGTCGCGGTCCCGCCGGTCACGATGATGTGGCCGGCGGTCACCGTGGCCAGGTGCTTGTACGGCACCCGCGCCAGTTGGGAGAGGACAAGCAGGCAGCGGTCCCGCCGGCCGAACATCCCCCGGGTCCACCCGTGCGACGGCAGGCCGCGCAGCGCGGCGGCAGCCCCCTCCGACGGTCCCTGTACGTCCTCCTCTTTCAGGGCGGGGCGGCTCAGCGCGGCCCGAACGACCGGGGTCTCTCCCGGCCGCGGGTGACCGGCAGCCAGGTGGTGGTAATCGATGCCGGCGACCCGCCGCCGCAGTGTGGCGGGCGCGGCGGGGCAGTCGGTGAGGAATGACAGCACGGCGTCGGGGTCCGCCGGCATCTCCCGCTCCCCCGTCACCTGGCACCAGTCGGTGAACAGTGCCCAGTCCCCCGCGTACGCCCGCACCGTCCCCGGCGACAACGCCTGCGGCGGGCAAACCTTGGCACTGGGGACCTCAGAGACCTAGGCGGGTCACAGCGTTGCCGACTAAGTAAGCCGCTTCTGTCCATGTAGGTGTCCACAGACTCAGCGAATAGCACCGTGGTCAGCACCCGTGGTTGATGCCGGCGAGTAGCAGGTTCAGGCCGTGCTCGAGTTCGGTGGCGCCGTCGTAGTTGCCGAGTTCGTTTTCCAGGCTTCGGATATGGGTGAAGTCGGTGGGTGGGAGCCGGCGGAGCCCGAGGCGGAGGAGGTCTTTGGATTCTTCGAGATCGGTGACCGTTTCCTGCAGCTCGTTCAGGACATACCCGTACAGCAGGGCGAAATAGGCCCGGTACAGGCGCAGCGCGGTGACCGAGGGGAATCCCGCGTCGATGAGGATCGCCAAAACCTGTTCCAGCGGACGCAAAGTGCCCAGCGGGCGCAGTCCCAGTGGCGTCGCGGGGGGCCTGGTCACCAGCAGCGGCACCACGTGGGGGTGGGCCAGGCACAGGCGCCGGAAGTTGTCCGCGGTGTGCCGCAGGTCGGCCTGCCAGTCCTTGCCGCCGGTGGGGATCACCAACTGGTCGAGGACGAACTCGGCGACCCCGTCCAGCAGCGCGGTCCGGTCGATGGCATGCCGGTACAGCGACATCGGGTCCCGGTCCAACTCCTTGCCCAGCCGGCGCATTGTCAGAGCGTCCAAACCGTCGCGGTCGACCACCGCCAGTGCGGCGGCGAAGATCACTTCCCGGCTCAGCGGCCGACGGCGGGTGCCTGAAGTACCACCGGACCCGGTCGGCGGGGGCGGTCGGTCGCTGCGCGATGTCCGCATAGGACCCCCCTGACGAGAATTGATGGTGCCGCACTGTGACCTGCGCAGCATCGGGCGGTTCGGGTTTCCTCCGGGCGGGTGCCCGCAGCTAGAATCTACAACGTAGACCTACAGGTGCCACAGCATCTTTGTCTGCCGACAGCGGCACCGACCCCGGATGCCGCGCCGCGCGTGGCCGATCGGCCGCGCACCCAACACACCCAGGAGTACCAACTCTCATGACCAGCACCGACACCACCGATACCAGCTACCGCGCCGGCAACAGCACCGCCCAGCGGTTGAGCACCGAGACCAAGGCCTCGACCAAGACCACCGAGTTCTTCGTGTTCCTCGCGGCCGTCGCCGCCGTCGTGATCACCGCCGTCATGGTCGGCCAGGACGAGAACACCGGCATCGACCCGTTCGGTGCCCTGGATGCAATCCAGTACATCACCTTCCTGAGCATCGGCTACATGGTCGCCCGTGGCCTGGCTAAGTCCGGTAGCCGCGAGAACTACAGCAACTGACCCAGCTTCATTCATCCCGCCGGCCCAACCGTGAACGGTTGCGCCGGCGGGATCACCCTTTCACCGACATCCGTTCGCCCGCACCGCACCTCACCCGAGATGACACAGAGTATCCGGTGTCCGCATAAGGAGTTTAATGACCATCAGCACCGATTCCTACACCGCCGCCGCCGGTCAGGCCCGGCAGGCAACGGAGAAGTCCGTCGACGTGTTCAAGAACGTGACGCAGCGCTTCACCGATCAGTTCGACGTGGCCCAGTTGCCCGCGGTCGATCTCACCCAGCCGGTCACCCGGTACTTCGAGTTTCTGCAGAAGGCGGTCGACGTCAACCGGGAGCTGGCCACCCAGTGGGTCGAACTGGTCAGCAACTTTTCTGGTTCGGTCCGTGAGCAGGCCCAGCAGATCGGCACCGTCGTGAACGAGCAGGCCGACACGGTCGCGGACCTGACCACCCGGCAGGCCGAGCAGGCCGAGCGGGCAGCCAAGGAGCAGGTCGAGCAGGCCCGGCGCGAGCAAGCCGAAGAAGCCGAAGAAGCAGAGAAGGCGAAGGCCCGCGAAGCCAAGCGCGTCGAACGGGAAGAAGCCCGCAGAGCCCAGCAGCAGGCCGAAGAAGCCGAAGAAGCAGAGAAGGCGAAGGCCCGCGAAGCCAAGCGCGTCGAACGGGAAGAAGCCCGCAAGGCCCGCGAGCAGGCCCGGGAAGCCTACGAAGGTCTGAGCAAGGCCGAACTGTCTGACAAGCTGGCCCAGCGTGGCCTGCCCAAGACGGGCAACATCGAGGACCTCATCGAGCGGCTCGTCAGCGCCGACAGCGAGTAACCCTCAACGCTTTTCCCACGACGCCGGTGCCGGCAGCCCAGTTGCTGCCGGGACCGGCGTCGATTGCGTTTCACCGCCAAGTGGGCGCTGGCGCAGACCTTGGCGCCGGCACCGGGTTCTTCACCGGCACGGTCGACCGACTTCTGCACATCGTCGAGGTACCGGGCCAGCGGCTGGGCCAAATCGATCGCCGGAACCTTCGCGAAGACGTTGGCGGCCACCGGGGCCGGACTGTCGGGAGCTTCGCAGTGCCCCAGGGACCGGTGAAACCCTCCCAGGGCCGGGCGGTGGACCAACAGCCGCCGGAGCCGCCTCCCGCTAGTCCGGTCTCAAACCTAAGCCCCCAACCCACCCGGCGAGGGACCGGAGTTGGTGCTGTTGCACGGCAACGCCTTTTACGCCGAAGATTTTGAACTGTGCGGGCTATTGGACCGGGCCGCCGAGGATTACCACGTCATCGCCTTCGACCGCCCTGGATTCGGCTACAGCGACCGGCCGACCTCAACCACCTGGACGCCGGAGGAGCAGGCCAAACTGATTCACAAGGCGCTGCACGCTTTGAACATCGAGCGTCCGCTCGTCGTCGGCCATTCATGGGGCACAATGGTGGCCTTGGCGATGGCACTCGATTATCCCGAATACGTGCGCGGCATCGGACTCATTTCAGGTTATTACTACCCGACCGCGCGCATCGACGCGCCGCTCGCCGCAATCCAGGCCACCCCGGTGCTGGGCCATGTCTTGCGATACACGGTAGCGCCGCTGCAAGGCCGCATGGCGTGGCCGCTGATCGTCAAGGGCATGTTCAGCCCGGCGCCGACGTCCGAGCGTTTCAAGCGGCTGCCGACGTGGATGACGTTGCGCCCTTCGCAACGGCGCGCCAGCGCCGCCGAGGGCGGCCTGATGGTGCCGGCCGCACGCCGGCTGTCACAACGCTACGCCGAACTGACCCTACCCATCGCAGTCATTGCCGGCGACAGCGACAAGGTTGTTTTCCCGAATGGCCAGGCGCGCCGCCTGCATACCGAACTCTCGCACAGCGACCTGGCGATGCAGCCGGGCGTGGGTCACATAGCGCATTACGGCGACCAGAGAGCGATCATCGCGGCGATAGGCAGGCTGCAGGCGGCGGCTTAAGTTGAGTACCTATCGGGCTCGACGCCGCCCTCGGTCAAGGCGACCCGATCGTCGTGTGATGCCGCGCGGTCGTCCTGCGCGTGATGGCGGTCAAGGTTGGCGTTTCGCCGCTCCGCCCAGTGGGTGCCATATTCCCCTTCAGGGTTCAGCATCTCGGCGCGGTCGGAATCGTTCTCCCGCTTCTTGGCCGCGGTGTCACGCGCGTTGGACACCGCGTCACGCTCGTCGGCTGCCTCGCTGATGTCCTTGGCCGCCTCCATCCGCTGGCCATGGGCGTCCTCCCACGCCTCGACGGCAGTTTCCCGGGCCTCGACGGCGGCCTCGCGATGCTCGAGGTCCGCGTCTGGTCCGGGAAGGCGTGAGTCGGATAGTTGACCGTGGTTCTTGTCCGATACGCCCATGACGAGAAGTGAAGCACGAACCCGCCCGGTGAGAAAGTCGGGTGGGTTGCCGCACGAACATCGCCGACCGGCCGGTCGCCAGCGGATGTTTCCAGCCAAGGATTCGTGCGGCGTCTCGGCGCCCACGCGGACGGACCCAGCCACGCCGACTTGCCGGCCGAACTTGGGATGTTGCGCGCCAACTGGTCTTACTGCCCAGGTTGGGCAGGCCAAGGGCGCATCGATGGTCACCGACGGACTCACCGCTCACGGCGTATTCGATCTGCTGCGGTTGCGCTCACGAACCGGAACGTGATGATCCGGCCATTACCGCAGGGTGACCAACCCGTTGTCCAGAAGCCGAATCAGCACGGTCGGCATGGCCGATTCGACCAGCTCCCGGACGAGATTGCTCCGCAGCCTGCAACCAGCCCGGCGCCGAACGGCCCCAACGACGCACCAGCGGGGATCGCCATTGCGCGGCGACGACCCGGATCAGCCCGGCTTGCGGTGCGCCACACGCTCAGAGCCGGGCCGCTTGACCGTCCGGGGTTCGTGGAACCGCAGGTCTGCAAGGGGTGCCCGGCACCGCACGACGCGCACGGCAACACGTTCAGTGCTTCATTGCCAACCCGCGTTGACCGAGCCCTGGGGCTGCTAGAGCCGCGACCCTCCGCGTATCGAGCAGGCTTCGAGGTGTCCTCTGAGCCGGTCCCGCGAGGTTTCCTCGACCAGCACGGGCACAAAATTCGGATTGGGATGATCCACGTACTGCCGGTAGCTATCAGAAACCACCCCGGTCACGACGAGAGGATCGACCGACGGGAACAGTGCCGATAACCGTTGCACCACACGATGTGTCGCCGCATTGCTGGTTCCCGGGTCCATCAGATGAGGGTATCGGTCGCGGCTGATGCACTGTCAATGACGCGAACGGGTCCGAACTGCGCCGTGCCCACGGACGAAGCGACAGCACCAACGACTATCACCGGCATCGCGCGGTAGCAGCAAACGAGCCGCGGGTAGACGGTCCGTCCGTCGCGGCGCCGCCGGCCAGCACGGGGTAGCCCGAACGGTTGTGCACAATTGGTGGATAACCGGTGGACAGATTCACCGAAAGCTCCCGAAGTGCACGGTCTTGGACAAGGACGGCAGCCGATCGGGCATTGCTGATTTAGCCCAATGGCTCATTTCCTGTTTCGCCGACGATGAGCGGTCCACTACGGAGAGCCGTCCCGCGAGAATTCGCCCGGTCACCTTGTGACCTCATCCTGGATACGGGCGTCCGCCACGATGTTTCTTCGCAGCTGCGGTCCGTTGGTGGGTCCGCAGGGGGTCGGTGGAGACCCGGGAGCGGTGGCGGGTTGGGGACCGCCGGGAAACAAGGCGCCCTGGAGGCACGCCGATCCATCACCCTGCTGCGCCGGTGCTGCCCGAGTCGCGGCAGCAGGTCGTTGATGTGTGCCTGTCCGTTCCACCTTCAAGGGCGAGAACCGCTTCGGTGGGCGCGTACAGGTCGGCGAAGCCGGTCGCCTCACTGAGCCCAGTGAAGTCAATCGGTCATCGCTACTACTCCGCCTGGGGGCGGCTTCGGTCGCCGCCTGCAAATATTCATGGGTCGACCGGACATGCCATTCACGACCGGCTCGTTGCCGTCACGAGTCACGGCCGGCCTTCGCGCCGAGCGTGCGGCCCAACCTCTTAATCCGAGAGCACGTCGGCTCAAGGGCACCAACGCTCAGGGAGCGACGACAGGCTCTCCGCGGACAGTCGGCACCGACCCACCGAACCGCGATACCCCATTCTGAGCGCCCTCACACGGCGTAGGCGCGGTGGTCCCCGCGACTCCAACAGCTGAGAGGACACCCGACGCGCGGCCGGACACCGCGGTGGCCGGGTCGTCACCCGCGACTGGCAATGGCTGATTCGGGACGTCGACGAACTCACTGCGACTCAAGAAGTCATGCCTAAGGACCAGAATGGTTAGCCGGCCGTTAGATTGAACCGGTGGCTGAGGGGTGGGATGTGGTGCGCGACGGGCTCACCGCGGCGGTCGGCGGGTCGGGCACGGCCCGCGCCGTGGCGAAACAACTGTGCTTGGCCTGCGTTGATCTACTCGGCATGCAGGGCGCCGGACTGTGGTTGGTGACCGGTGATTCAACAGGTCATTCACTGAGCCGGTGCGGTGTGGTGACCGCGTCGTTGGAGTGGTCGCAATTTTCCGCCGGCAAGGGTCCTTGTTGGGAGGCGGTCGAGACAGCAAGTTTCGTCACGGCCCCGGACCTCACGGGTGCTGACTCGGCGCGGTGGCCCGCTTTCACCGCCGCGGCCGCGGCTGGGGGCGTCCGGGCGGTCTTCGCGATGCCGGTCACCGTCGCGGGCGTCCCGATGGGGGCGTTGTACCTGTGTCGATCCCGGCCCGGCCGGCTGACCGGGCCCGCGCAGAGTGGCGCTTTTCTTGCCGGGGAGCTGGCCGCCTTGCCGCTGCTCGACCTGATCGCCGAGACCCGTTCCGTGGCAGTCGGATCACCCCCTTCGACCCGATCCGATATCGGGTGGCTGACCCGGTCGGAGGTGTATCAGGCGGTGGGGATGATCACCGCCCAGTTGGGCGTCCATCCGGCCGAGGCGATGTTGCGGTTGCGCGGGCACGCCTTCGCCCACGACCTGACCGTCAGCCAGGTCGCGTTCCAGATCATCGAGCGGCAGCTTCAGTTGGACGACGACGGCACCGGAACCGACGGCTGGCACGACTTGGACGGCTGGCCAGAATCAGGGGGTGGGCTTTGATGATCAAGAGCCGCGAACAGGACATCATCGACTCGTTCAGCAGCCTGACCGATCGGGTGGTCGGGAACATGGACGTGCTGGAGCTGACCGCTGAACTCGCTCAGGACTGCGCCCGGTTGCTCGACGTTGCCGCGGCCGGGCTACTGCTGGCCGACGCCGGCGGGGTGCTGCACCTGCTCGCCGCGACCTCCGAAGAGGCCCGCAATCTCGAGCTGTTCATGCTCCAACGCGACGAAGGACCCTGCCTTGACTGTTACCACACCGGTGAAGCGGTCAACGTCGCCGACCTGAGCACCCAGACAGCGCGGTGGCCCCGGTTCACGGCGGCCGCGGCCGACCAGGGCTTCGCTTCGGTACACGCCATCCCCATGCTGCTTCGCGGCGATACCCTAGGCGCTCTCGGTCTTTTCGGCACGACACCCGGCGCTCTCGGCGAAACCGATCTCGCATTGGCGCAGGGCCTTGCCCATGTTGCATCCATCGCGATCGTCCAATCCACCACACGCGCCGACCGGGACGAAGTACTTCCCGCCCTGCAGGCAGCGATCACCAGTCGCGCCGTCGTCGAAACAGCCAAGGGCGTCCTCGCCCATATCCACGGCATCACCATGCAAGAGGCGTTCACCGCGCTCCGTGACACCGCCCGGAAGTACAACCGGCAGCTCGCCGACATCGCCCGCGAGGTCATCGCGAACGCTCCGCCAACCTCTCGTCAATTGGGCAAGTCCAGCCCGGCATCGCCGGGACCGAAAAACGTGCCTTGAACACCCATCGTCAGGGGCGTGGACATGGCGCTCAGAAGCCGTCCTACGCGAAACACGAACCCACCACGCCCACACCCCGAAGTGGTCACCCGTGACGGGCGAACTTCCCATTAGCCGGATCGACGGTTATGTCATCGGCCGCGTCGACAGTGTCAGTTGTCGGCTCCTCCGCCGCGGTGGTACCGCATGCTGCGATTGCAACGCATCCCGCCGCAGTTCGTCCCGTTAGAATCGGTCGGCGGCGGCGATCGCGTTCAGGAACTGAGAGTCAGCGGACGGATTAGCTGCGGTCAGCAAGTTGAGCCGCCGCCGCCCCTGAACCAGACCTCGTCGGCGAGCACACAACAACTGGTTGGAGTCCTGTTCCAAGACACCGGTGGCGGGCGTCGCCGTACTCGCTTACGCGACACGGTCGGCTCCGACTGTCACGGTTCCCCCTGAAAGCTCGGCATCTTCTACGACCCCAAAAGCGTCACCCACCGACTCCAAGCGGGTACTACCGGAATACGGAATACTGCTTGGCTTGCCGCTGGAACAGCGTCGATCCCCACAACGTTGCGGCGATTCTCGGTCCTGCGGGTCGTGCCGTTGCGCCATGATCTCGTCGGAACCGCGGCAGCGACTTACCTGCCGGAGGTAATGACGGAGCTACGGCCAAGGTGAGGAACACACCAGGTATGCCGCTGTAAAACGCAATGCTTCCAGTGGTGGTGGCTGCGCCCAGCGGAGTCAGAGACAACAGCAGCGACCCGTGTACCGCGGCGGCTTCACCGACATCGCCGCCGCTGATGACGATTGGACAGTCAGCAACGTGCACCATCACCGTCAACCCGATGAAAGACGGTACCGCCACCCGAAGATGTCCGGCCAGGACGCTGACGGCCGCTGGCAGGTTCACGTCGGGATCATCGAGCGCGTCACTGAGCGCGGTGAGATCGTCGATCACCGTACGCGGAAGGCTCATACCGCCCCCTTTTGACGACCAAACTATGGCCGCTGACCGGATCTGTGACGGCAAGCGGAGCAAAAGCGAAGGCCCGCAACGTAATTCGGACCTACTCAGGGACCGCGTGACCTCACTGTACCCGTGGGCAACCAGCGGGCAAGACCACCACCGATAAAAGAGTCGACCATGGTGACTGTATTCACTCGGTTCAGAATTGCGGCGCCACGATGTGACATGGCTGTCCGCGCTTGACCGGTCGTGCATTCTGGAAGCAGGGTGTTCTGCGATTCCTGGGTTTGCCGGATGCTTCAGGCCCGGTCGGTTGAAGAAACAGCTGACCGGGCCGAACGCCATCCTGGTGAGGATGGGATCGATCTGCGCTACCCGCGGTGTTCGGTTCTGGCCCGCAGGTTGAGCAGCATCCGGCGCATCATCCAGATGTCCCCAAACTCCAGCAGCAGGGAAAATGCGATCGACGGTGAGAACCACCGGTACTTCGACCGCACCCTGCTGATCAGCCGAGTCGACCCATCGGGGTTCGCGTCCAACTGCCACGTCCAGGTGGTGTCGCCCGGGGTGCCCCAGATCATCGAATGCGGTGGGTCCAGGTCCAGCACCCGCATGCCTTGCTTCCCGTCCGGGCTCATCGGAACAACATCGCCAACTGCGATGTGTTGCAGTTCCGGGATGATCCGGGTGGCGCTACGCCGGCCGAGGTTGTCGAGCAGGTCGTAGCTGTACCAACCGGCTCTAGTCAGACCCACCTGGACGAGCCAGGGCCAGATCTCCGGTGGTGTCGCCCGGATCGTGACCGCCCGGGTCGCTTTGAACGTCGGCCGGGGCACGAGTTCGTCACCGGGCAGCGACCGCGCCACCTCCGCCGCTGTGGCGCCCCAGGTCAACTGCCACGGACGACACCACCTGACATACGCGGCGGCGACTGCCACCGCTAGCCCGGCCGCCGCCAAGACCTTTCGAAGCTTCATGTCGTTCCCGTCGACGATGCCAAGGTAGCAACGGGTGATCGGCGGCATCCGCCGGGGCGGCGCTCGCCACCCTGATTTGGCGACTCGGAGGAAGGTGAGGCTGGCCGTTCATCTGTGCAACAAATTCCCGCCGCGCTGCTCGACCCTGAAGATTGCCCAGCGTTGATGTTGCCAGCAGGCCTTTCCCGGGTACCGCCCTCGCAGTGACGTAGTACCCGATGAGGCGAAGGAAGGAGCTGGATGAACATTGTTCAGCGTTTCCGGGACGCGGTGCGTGCCGCATCCGTTTCTGTGGACACCGGGCCGGCGCGTTTACCGATCCGGTTGACCAAGGCCTGCGTACAGGTGCTGCCGGTGACCGGAGCCGGATTGGGCCTGTTCAGTGCCCCCACGATGCGGATCCCCATCGGTGCCAGCGACGACATCGCGGCGACCGCAGAACGGTTGCAGTTCACCGTCGCCGAAGGACCCTGTTTCGCCGCGAACCACACCCGGCAATCCGTGATAGCGCCCATCGCGGCGATCGCCCGGCGGTGGCCCCTGTTCCATGACCAACTGGTCACCCGAACCCCGATCCGCGGAACCTTGTCCTCCCCCTTGCCCGACGGCCTGCACAAGGTGGGGGTACTGGACCTATACGTGAACCACCCCGGAGACCTCGCCAGAATCAACCACGACCACGTAGCAGCCGTCGCCGGGGACATCGCTCATTATCTGACGGCGGAGCC
This sequence comes from Nakamurella sp. GG22, assembly GCF_052976845.2. NCBI lineage: Bacteria > Bacillati > Actinomycetota > Actinomycetes > Nakamurellales > Nakamurellaceae > Nakamurella > Nakamurella sp. GG22. Next base: position 14,123 of record NZ_JBRIIO020000002.1, read on the forward strand.
GATATTCCCGAACTTCCGCAACGCCCCACCCTGGGACGGGCCGCTGTGGTTGACCAACCCGCAAGCCGGTGCCCGCGGCAACGTGATGTTGGCGATGGGGATGCTCAGCGTCGCCCTGGACCTGCGAATGGACGACGCACTGGCCGCGCTCCGGGCACATGCCTTCTCCCACAATCAAACCGTGGACACCACCGCATCCGACATCGTGCACCGCACCCTGCCCACCACCGCACTCGCCATCGACAGCACCACATGAAAGACCTCGCACGGTCAACCCATACGTACCACTGAGTTGCCGCGGGGCTGGGCGTCACCTGGAAGTGAGCACTGCTAGGCAACTCCTCGCTACGCTCAGTACGAGGCGTTGGGCTATTTGTTGGTTCCCCGGGGGGTGAGCGTGGTGCCCGGTGACCCGGTCGGTGCGCCGGCTCGGCGGCATTCCTACGCCGTCGTGGACGGACCGGAGCACACCCGGGAAGTATCGTCCGCGTTCATCACCGCCGGACTCACCCGCTCCGAGCGGGTCACCCTCATCGGCGTGACCGACCGACAAACCGGCCCGCTGCTCACCCGGTTGCGGGAAGACGGCGCCGACCCGCACACCGCACTGCGGGACGGCCAGCTGATCATCGCCGACCGGTCGGCCACCGCCGCGGTGTACACGATGACGGCGCAACAGCTGACCGACCAGGTCCGGCAGCTGGCCACGGCCGCGGCCGGCGACGGGTACACCGGAATCCGACTCGCAGGCCTGCTGCCCGGGCTCACGACCAGCCCGCACGAGGCGACCCTGAGCCGGTTGGTCCGCGAGCACCCGGTCACCGCGTTGTGCCTGTATCACCCGCAGGCACCGGCCGAGGTCCTGAGCCAAGCGCGCACCTTGCACGACCGACGGGTGCCATCGACCGCGGTGTTCAACGACCCCGACGTGCGGGTCAGCACGCTCCCCCGGCACGGGTTGCGGCTGGCCGGCCGGATCCACCCTGGCAACCGGGCAGCGGTGCTGGCGGTCCTGGCCCGGACCGCCCGGAACGGCCCGCTCATTGTCGACGTCGCATCACTGCGCGACATTGACACGGGCAGCCTGCACACCATCCTCAACTCCGGCCTGCGGCTCAGCCTGCGCCGCCCCAACCCACGGGTGCAGCGGCTCACCCAAGAGCTCACCGCCGAGATGAACCCGGGGTCCCCCGGGAACACCATGGCCCGCAGCGCTTTCCCGGTTCCCGGTCAGACCGCGGCCGCCGTCGTCACGAACCTGACCTGGCGCACCTACGGACCCGCCCAGGCCGGCCGCGCGGAATCCGTCCTGGACTGGGCCGGCCTGCACGGCGAGCCCGCCGGCCCGATCGCCGAGGTCGCCCACCGGCACCACACCACCCCAGCGACCCTCACCAACCGGATCCGGCGCGTCACCAACCGCGGTGCCCAAACCCCGCTCAGCCCACTGCTGCTCCGCGACGTCACCCGGCCAACGCAACCCACCGAGGACCACCTCAGCCGACTACGAACCGCTCAACTCCTCGGCCTGCCACCACCCCGGCCACAATGAACCAGGGCAAACCCAGGCCCTCAGTCCGCCGAGCCGGCCACGGTCGAACAAAGTGCAACCAACGACACGGTCCGGGTGACCGCCCAACCGGAACAGCGCCGATCCGCTGACTCGCATAACGCCCCGTTATGGGCGGTAACTCATCAGGAAGCCAAAGCCAGGGTGGTCGGTTCGACATACATGGGAACTCCCTGGATCCAGGCAACGGCCAGGCGCCATCACATGGCACCCAGCAGAACCCGGTGACCTTCCGCAAACCTGCCGTCGCCGGGCGAGCCGGGGGAAGTCCGGGGGAAGGTCGCGCTCGTAGCTTTTGTCTCGTCGTGATGGGACCACCGAGACAGAAAGCGAGATTCCCATGACCAGCACACAGACCCGCGCCCCCCGCAACGGAGTCGATGTTCCGACCCTGTTCGCAACCCTCGACGCCGTCCGGGAAAGGCCGGACATCGCCCAGTTCCAGTTCAGGGCGAGCAACGAATGGGTCAACGGAACCCACAACCGCACGACCATTCAGGGCTTCTACGGCGCCCTCCAGGAGGACACCAGCCGGACCGAGCCGTTCCGCTACGACGCCGACCACCCCGCCGTGCTGGTCGGCAACAACAACGGCCCGACGCCGGTCGAGTTCCTGCTGCACGCCATCGCCGCCTGCATGACCTCCGGCCTGGCCAACATCGCCGCGGCCCGAGGCATCACCCTGTACCGGGTGCGGTCCACCGTCGAGGGCGACATCGACCTGCTGGGCATCCTGGGTCTGTCCGACGAGGTGCGGAACGGTTACCGGCAGATCCGGGTCACGTTCCAGATCGACGGCGACGCCCCTGCCGAGGTCCTCGCGCAGCTCGTCGAGCAGTCCCGGCGGCGCTCCGCGGTCTACGACGTGCTGGCCAACGGCACGGATGTCGTCATCGAGATGGCCGGATCCGCCGGCAGCTGACCCCAGCGGACCGGACCGACAGCGGACCGAATCGACAGTCGAAGGGCAAGGGCATGTCACGCACCGAGGTGGTGGTGATCGGCGCCGGCCAGAGCGGGCTGGCGGTGAGCGCTCTGCTCACCGCCAGGTCGGTCGACCACGTCGTCCTCGAGCGTGGCGGCCCCGCCGAGCGCTGGCGATCGGAGCGCTGGGACTCCCTGCGATTGCTCACCCCGAACTGGATGAGCCGGTTGCCGGGCTGGTCCTACCGCGGGCCGGACCCGGACGGCTACATGGCGGCCGGACAGGTGGCCGGATACCTGCTGGCGTACGCCGATTCCTTCGGCGCCCCGATCATCACCGGGGCGGCGGTGCGCACCGTCAGGACCATGGCGACCGGCGGGTACCGGGTCGTGTCCGACGCCGGCACCTTCGCGGCGCCGGCGGTCGTAGTGGCCACCGGGTACTGCGACGTCGCCGCGCGCCCGGCGTACTCCCGCCGCTTGGCACCCGACTTCCGTCAACTCGACGCCGGCTCCTACCGCCGCACGTCGGACGCCGGTGACGGTGTCCTGGTGGTGGGTGCGTCGGCGACCGGCGTCCAGCTGGCGGACGAGCTCGTCCGGTCCGGCCGGCACGTGCTGCTGGCCGTCGGCCGGCACACCCGCCTTCCCCGGTCCTACCGCGGGATGGACATCATGCGGTGGCTGGATTCGCTCGGCACGCTCCAGCGTCCGCTGGACCCGAACCGTCCACGGCGCCATGAACCCTCACTTCAGCTGGTCGGCCGACCCGCCGGATACGACGTGGACCTGCCGTCGCTCGTCGACCGTGGCGTCCGCCTGACCGGCCGGGTCATCGAGATCGACGGCGGCACAGTCGATGTCGCCGACGACCTTGCGATCACCACCGATGCGGCGGATCGGCGCCTCGAGCGGCTGCTGCAGCGGATCGACCGGCACGCCGCCGGCAGCGGACTCGACCGGGAGGTTGCGGCTGCCCACCGGCCACGGCCCTCGTCGGTGATCGCTGCCAATCCTGCCCGCCGGATCGACCTGAAAGGCGCCGGTATCGACACCGTGCTGTGGGCCACAGGCTACCGGCGGTCCTACCCATGGCTGCAGGTGCCGGGGGTGGTCGGCCCCGACGGGGAGATCCGGCACCGCGGTGGCCGGACTCCGGCTGCCGGGCTGATCGCGCTCGGCCTGGCGCAGCAGACCAGGATGAACTCGACCTTCCTGGACGGCGTCCGGCACGACGCGGGTTCGCTGGTCGAGCATCTCTGCAGGGACGTCCTGCCCGGTGCCGAACGGATGTCGGCCTGAGCGGGAGCATCCGGCACCAGCTCACCCCTTCAGGAAGTCCTCCACCTCGGCGAGGAAAACCGGCCAGGCCGGCTCGTCTGACAGCAGGATGTGGTTGTCGGTGTCCAGCGGGACGAACCGGCTGTCGGGCAGCAGCGATGCAAGCCGCCGACCGGTCTTGAACGGGATGACCTGATCGTCACGGCCGTGCAGGACCAGCGTCGGTGCCGACACCAACGGGGTCAGCGCACTGACATCCAAAGAGCCGCACAGATCGAAAACCCGCACCGCGGTTTCCGGTCGAGTCGTTCTGCGCTGCAGGTCGTTGAACGCCTGCCAGAGCTCCTTGCTGCCGCTGGGCATGAATCGCGACGTGAACAGCTGACGGAACCACGGGTCGTCCCGGCCCCAGCCGATCCGAGCCGACTGGGCGAACATCCGGTGCATCTGCGACAGCACGCCCTCGGTGTCGCCGACCAACCAGCCCTTCTCGAAGGCACCGCCGAGGACGATGCGCCGAACCCGTTCGGGATGACGGACCGCGTACGCGATGGAGACCGCACCACCCTGGGAAAAGCCGAGCAGGTCGAACCGCTCGAGACCCGCGGCATCGACGACCGTCTCGAGATCGGCCAGCCAATCCTCGAACGTCGGCGGCGGGATGTCCCAGTCCGACATGCCGCACCCTCGCTCGTCGTACCGGACCAGCCGATGGTGCCGGGAAAGGTCGACCAGCCAGTGCTTCCAGACCCTGCTGTGCCAATCGTGGTCCAGGTGGGTCAGCCAGTGGGCGGCCCGGACAAGAGGGAATCCCGACCCGGTCACCGCATAGGCAAGGGTGACATCGTCCTCGGTTCGGCAGAACCTGATCTGCTGCTCGATCCGCACCTCCTCTGCCTCGCTGAGCGGGCCGAGTTCGCGCATCGTCGTGAGGACCTGGCGGCGGAGTTCGGCGGCCGCCGGGCTCGCGCCGACGCCGAGCTCACGGCGCAGCACCGTATCCATCCGTTCGAACTGGCGAAGGGCCGCGCCGCGGTCACCCGCCCGGACGTGAGCCCGCATGAGCGCGAGATGTGCTTCCTCGTCGGTGGGGTCGATCTCGAGCAGTTGCTCCCACCGCCCCGCCTGCCGCAGCAATGACGCCCGGAGGAAGAGCAGCCGCTCCCGGGTGGCGGCAGCCCACGGCTCGTAGAGATCGGCCGCGAGGGGTTCGCCGGGAAAGGTGTCCAGCACCGCGGCGGCGGCTCCCGGATCGCCGTCCGGCAGCACCCGCGCCGCCGCCAGCTCGAAATCGGCAGCGTCGACCCGGATCTCGGACCCGGGAAACAACGACACCATTTCCCCCTTGAGCACCACGGCGTCGGGCCGCTCGACCGCCGCGCGGGCGTAATGCGCCGCCTTGTGCAACCGCGGCGCCGCCTCACGCGGCCCCAGATCGGGCCACAGTGAGTCCATCAGGCGCTCGCGGTGCAGTTGGTGACCCGGCGCCATTGCCAGCACCTTCACCAGCGCCGCAGCATCGCGCCGCCGCCAGGCGTCGGCGCCCGCAGCGAAATCACCGGCAGAGACGGCGAACTCACCCAGAAGTCGGATCGACACCGCGAGCGGCGCAGTGCTCCGGACAGGTGCGGACACGTCTCCTCCCACAGGCAGGGTGGCGGCTCAGGACACCTTCCCACGCGTCGCGACCGAACGGAACCGCATACTTTCAGGACCTTCGGCCGTGGCGTCGGCGGATGGCACGGCGAACACTGGATGCGGTGCCCGGGAGCGGGTGTCGTCCTCGGGTGCCGCAGGTCGTTCGCGTGTGAGATGAGGTGGCGACATGACCGTCGACTGGATGCCCGCATCGGACGCAGAGTTGCGGGAACAAGCGATCCGGCAATTGAAGAAGCGCCGGGACTTCAAGATTCACCTGCTGATCTACATCATGGTCAATGTCTTTCTGACCGTGGTCTGGTTCGCCAGCAATGCCAGCTTCTACTGGCCGATCTTCTGCGTGGTGGGCTGGGGCATCGGCATCGTCGCCAACGCCTGGGACGCCTACAGCAACGACGTCCCGACGGAGTCGCAGATCAGCCATCAGATGGACCGGATGCGCCGGCGCTGATCAGCGTCGCGCGGAGATGCGGATGATCAGGTCGTCGATGTCGGTGCGACGGAACGGTAGCGCGCCGGTTTCGCTGACCGTGGCGGCGATGTCGCGGAGTTTGCTGTTCGTGTTCTGGCTGGCCGTGGTGAGCATCCGGAACGCCTGCTCGGCGCTGAGCCGGTAGGTCGCCATGATGACCCCGACCGCGGTGCCGATGGTCCTGTTGGTGTCCAGGCCCCTGCGGATCTGTTCCGCCTTCGCCTGGGCGTCGCCGATCGCACCCTCGCGCAGTTGGTGCAGTTCGTGGTTCGCCCGGACCCTGGCGAGCAGTTCCGGTGACGAGAAGGGCTTGGTGATGTAGTCGTCGGCGCCGGCGGTGAGTCCTTCCTCGGCGGCGTCGGGACCGCCCCGGCCGGTCACCACGATCACCGGGAGCCGACAGGTCGCGGGCGTCGCCCGCAGATCGGACACCAGTTGCAGTCCGCTCCGGCCCGGCAGCATGACGTCGGTCAGGACGAGCGCGGGCGGCCCGTCGGTGTGCGAGACGGCAAGGGCCAGCGCCGTTTCCGCGTCCGCCACGGCCGTCACCGCCCACCCGTCCCTGGTCAACAAACGGGTCAGGTACCGGCGGAGGTCGGCGTCGTCCTCGACGACCAGCACCCTCGGGGCATCGGGGGCGGCCGACGGCGACCCTGATCCCGGCACGTCCGCGATCGACACCGGTTCGGCCGCCAACGGGACGGTGACCGTGACCGTGGTGCCGGCGCCGGGTTCGCTCTGCAGATCGACCCGGCCGTGCAGCGCCCGGACGAGGTCGACCACGAGGGCGAGACCGATCCCGGCACCAGGGGTGCCCTGCTGCGGTGACGCCCGGTAGAACCGCTCGAAGACCTTCGCCCGTTGCTCGGCGCTGATCCCGACCCCGGTATCGGTCACCGTGAGCACCGCGTCGGCCCCGGCCGTGTGCAGCCGCACATCGACCGCACCGTCCCGGGTGTACTTCACCGCGTTGGAGACCAGATTCGTGACGACGGTCGCCCACATCGGTGCGTCCACCACGGCCACCACCGGACGCTCGGGAAGGCACACCCCGAAACGCAGGCCGGCGCGTTCCGCGGTCGACCGGAACATGCTGGTCGCCTCGGCGGTCGGCACCGTGAGGTCTGTCGGCCGATGCTCGGCGGTCCGCACACCGGCCCGGGCGTCGGAGAAGTCCAGCAGGGCGTCCACCATGACGGTGAGACGCTCCGCGGCCCGCACCGCCGCCTGCAGGTCATCCCTGTCGACGGTGTGATGGCCGACGCTGTGCGGACCGACGGTGTGCTGACCGACGGTGTGATGGTCGACGCTGTGATCACCGGCGCGGTCATCCCCGTCCACCGACTGCAGCATGTCCCGAAGCGGCGACAGCAGCAGCGTCAGGGGGGTACGGAGTTCGTGGCTGACGTTCTGGAAGAACTCGGTCTTCGCGGCATCGAGGTCAGCCAGCGCGCGGAGCCGATGCCGCTCGCTGTCGTGGGCCAGCGCGTCGGTCAGCACGATCCTGATCTGACGCACCACCAACGACAGGAACGCCTGGTACTCCCCGTCCAGGATCCGGTACGGGTTGAGCCCGAACAGCACCGCACCGACCGGGCGGGCGCGGCCGCTGACCGTCAACGGCATCATCACCGCCGAGTCCGGGGTCAACGGACCCAGCGGACCCGGTTCCACGACACCCAGAACCCTTGCGCGCACACCGGTCATCACCTCAGGGTTGCCCGATCCGATGACCCTGGCCGCGGCCGCGGTCCATTCGGCGAACCATGGTGCGTCCGCACCGCTCAACGCCTCCGGGACCAGTCCGTAGTGGGCGACCGGCGTGGCCGGGGCCGTGGGCGAGCCGTCCCGCGGGCCGACGAACGCCACCGTGAAAGGCAGGCTTGCCCGGTTCGTCTCGAGTATCCGCAGAGCGGCTCCGCAGGTGGCGGCAATGCTGCAGGAGCCTTTTTCGTCAGGCAGGTCGGCTGCCGGGACGATGTCTGCGACGGAGAGCCCACCGAGTTCGCGGACGATCCTCATCCGGCGCTCGGACAGGATGGTCGCCGTCGTCTCGGTGGCGACCGTGAAAATGCCGCCAATCGTGCCGTCCACGTCGATGATGGGACTCTGCGAGAACGTGAAATAGCACTCCTCGGGGTACCCGTTGCGTTCCAGGATCTGCGCCTGATTGTCGAACTGGACCGTCCGTCCGCCACGCAACACCTGATCCAGGCGCGGCGCCACCCACTCCCAGGCCTCCGGCCAGGTGTCCTTGGTGGACTGCCCGACCGCCTGCGGGTGCTTGCGCCCGAGCAACGGCACGTAGGCGTCGTTATAGAGGGCGACCATTTCGGGCCCCCAGTTGATCACCGTCGGGAAACCCGAGCGCAGCATCGTGGGCACCATCATGCGGAGCACCGGTGACCAGCCCGACACCGGCCCGAGGGGTGTCGAGGACCAATCACGTGCGCTCAGCAGCTCCGCCGCTCCGCCGCTCACGCCTTCGAAGACCTCCGAATCAGGGTGTTGGATACTCATGCAGTACCTCCAACCCGATGCGGGCGTGATCGCGACGGATGGGCGTTTCGCCCGAGTGGTGCGGAACAAATGTAGAACTACTGGCGCAGACTTGACAAGAGTTGTAGAGCAAGTGCCCAAGAAAGTCGCTTCGAAGAGCTAGACATTGATGGCCAACTAGGTGACGATCATCGGCGTGGAGGGAGACGCGGATCGCACCGGTGTGTACAGCATCGGTGCTGTCGCCAAGATGGTGGACGTCCCGGCTCAAACGCTGCGTTCCTGGGAGGACCGCTACGCGCTGATCGTGCCGGTGCGCAGCGCGGGCGGGCAGCGGCTGTACACCCGGGACCACGTCGATGAGCTCCGTTTCGTCCGCGACCAGATCCAGTCCGGTCTCCAGCCGGCCGATGCGCACCGATTGCTCGCCGAACGGCGGCGGGCGAAGGCCGACGCCGCGGACCCCACATCGGGCGCGCGTGACGGCCGGGACGGACGTGACGACGGCGCACCGCTGGCGATCCTGCTGGCCGAACGTGACCCCTACGCCGCCGAATTGGCCGAGTACTTCCTGCGGACAGAGGGCTACATCACCACCATCGTGCTCAACGGCGACGACGTCACCCGCATTCTTGCCGACAGCCGACCCGACCTGCTGGTCATCGACCTGATGATCTCCGGCGGCGCCGGGCTCGCACTGTGCCGCGACGTTCGCGACACCAGCGCACTGCCGATTCTCGCGGTCTCCGCCATCGCCTCCGAAGACGCGGCGCTGGAGGCGGGCGCGGACGCGTTCCTGCAGAAACCCGTGCAGCCCCTGCAGTTCGTCTCGACCGTTCGGGACCTGCTGGGCACCAGCGCCTTCCTGCGTCGAACCGCGTCCGTTCGATGAGCGACCGGCTCTCGAGCGGGTCGTCGCGGCTGGATTCGATCCTCGGCGGCGGGCTGCCGCTCAACGTGATCACCCTGCTCAGCGGCCGCCCGGGAACCGGGAAGACGATCCTGGCCCAGCAGTACGTCTTCCACAACGCCACCAGCGAACAGCCCGCCCTGTACCTGACGACCGTGTCCGAGCCACTGGACAAATTGCTGCGCTTCGGCCAGTCGCTGGAGTACTTCGACAACTCCGCGCTCGGCGACCGGGTGTTCTACGAGGACCTCGGCCACGTCCTGAACGAGGACGGCCTGCCCGGTGTGCTCGCCCGGATCGGCCAGCTCCTGCGGCAACGCCGGCCCGGCCTGTTGGTCATCGACAGCTTCAAGGCGCTGCGTGCCTACGAAAAGGACGACGGAGCGTTCCGCAAGTTCCTGCACCAGTTGGCGGGCATGTTGACGGCGATGCCGGTGTCCTCGTTCTGGGTCGGCGAGTACGACGAGGAGCAGACCGCCGAGGCACCAGAGTTCGCGGTCGCCGACGCGATCATCGTTTTGAGCACGGATCGCACGGCCGAGCGCGAGATGCGGATCCTGCAGGTGCGCAAGCTCCGCGGGAGCGGCTACCACGCCGGAAAACACACCTACCGGCTCGCCGCCGACGGAATCGACGTCTTCCCCCGACTCGCCGACCCGGTCGACGCCAGCACCTACGGCGGCGAACAGGAGCGGATGTCATCGGGCGTCCCCGCACTCGACGGCATGCTCATCGACGGCTACTGGCGCGGCGCCGCCACAGTGATCGCCGGCCCGTCCGGCATCGGGAAAACCCTGCTGGCACTGCATTTCGTGGTCGCGGGCGCCGAACGGGGCGAGAAAGGGGTGATCGCCACCTTCCAGGAAAACCCGGTTCAACTGGAACGGATCATGTCCGGATTCTCCTGGACGCGAACCGATCCGAACATCGAGCTGATGTACCGCAGCCCCGTCGACCTGCACCTGGACGAGTGGGTCCACGACTTCTTCGACACGCTGGCCCGGACCGGCGCCCGCAGGGTGGCGATCGACAGCCTCGGGGATCTCCGGGCCGCCTGCGGGGACGAACTGCGCTTCCGCGAGTACATCTACTCGCTGCTGCAGCGCTGCGCCAGGGCGAACATCAGCGTCATGATGACCCAGGAGGTCCCCGAACTCTTCGGCGTCACCAAGCTCTCCGAGTACGGCATCTCCCACCTGTCCGACAACGTCATCCTGCTGCAATTCCTGCGCGGCGACTCGGAACTGAAACGTGCCCTCACCGTGCTGAAGACCCGTGGCAGCGCGCACCTGCAGCAATTGCGCCAGTTCGAGATCACCTCGGACGGCGCAGTCCTGGGAGAGCCCTTCGACTCCCGGCAAAGCCTGGACTGAGGCTTCCACCGGGTCGGTCCGGTCGGCGTGTTGGTCAGCCGACCGGACCTCAATGCTCCGGCACTTCCTGGGCGCGCGGTGCACCTCTCGGTCATGTGCCCGTTTTGATCTGCTTCCAAACATTTCTCCTGATCGTCCGCACAGCCGGCGGCCACCGCACGCACAGGAACCGGACAGCTCGAGCGGTCACTGTCGTTGGCGTCGGGCCGACCGCCCCGGCGATCCAGCCCAGCAGAAGGAGACACAACGACATGGTCGACAACCACGACGACGCGGAGAACCCGGGGGGCGCCCGGCCGTTCGCCGGCCCGGGTGCCGACCCCATCCGATCAATGCCCGGTCCCGGGACGTATTGGCCGACCGGCCCCGACCCGGAGACCGCGCGGACCTGGGGATCGGCGTCACCGACCCGGACCCGCAACCCATGGAAGCTCTGGCAGAAGGCCGCCGCCGGCGCGACACTGGCCGCGGTGGTCGGGGTGGGCGGGGTCGCGGCGGTGAGCGCGGCGAACGCATCCAGCGAGGCGGGCACGGCGGGGATCGCCGGTCAAGGAGCCGACGGATACCGGGCGAACGGATACGGGGGCCCGGCGATGGCGGACGGCGGCCGCGCAGATTTCGGCGGTCCCCGGGAAGCCATGGCCCTGGCCGGCGCGTTGCACGGTGACTTCGTCGTGCAGACCGATGGCACCGCGACCGAGACTCGACGACTGCAGAACGGCTCGGTCACCGCCCTCTCCGCCGGCTCGCTCACCGTCACCAGCAGCGACGGCTACGTCGGGAACTACACCGTGCCAACCGATCTCGAGCTGTCCGACGTCGCCGTCGGCGACGACGTCCGGGTGCTCGCGACGGTCGCCGCCGACACGGCCACCGTGATCAGCGTTCACCCCGGGAGCGCGGAAGCGGCGGACGGCGAAGGTCGACTTCCCGACCTGCCGGAAGGGATGACGCCGCCCAACGCGCCGGAGAGCGCACCCCAGACGTCCTAACCACCCTCCCGCACCATCAGGACGGCGGCTCCGGTGACCCGGTCGGCGGCCAGATCGGTGAGGGCCTGGCCAGCACCGGACAGCGGGTAGGGCTGCGTCGTCACCTCCAGGTGATGACGGCCGGCCAGGGCCAGAAAGTCCCGACCGTCCTGCCGGGTGTTGGCGGTGACGCTCCGCAGTTCGCGCTCGTAGAACAGCTCGTCCTGGTAGTTCAGCGACGGCACGTCGGTCAGGTGGATACCGGCGACGGCCAGGATCCCGCCCCGGTCGAGTGCGCGCATCGCCGGCGGAACCAGATCCCCGACCGGCGCGAAGATGATGGCCGCATCGAGCGGTTCGGGCGGCGCGTCGTAGGCACCCGCCACGGAATCGACACCGAGGTCGGTCGCCAGTCGGCGGGCGTCCGCCGACCGGGTCATCACATGGACCCTGGCGCCGTATTCCGCGATCGCCACCTGGGCCGTCAGGTGGGCGCTGCCGCCGAAGCCGTAGATCCCGAGCCGGCCGCCAGGCTCCAACCCGCTGCGGCGCAGCGCGCGGTAGCCGATGATGCCGGCACACAGCAGTGGCGCCAGCGTCGCGTCGTCGTACCCGTCGGGCAGCCGGTAGGCATACCGCGCATCGACCACCGCGAACTCGGCGTAACCGCCGTCGGCGTCCCACCCGGTGAAAAGGGATGCCGCACACAGGTTCTCCGCACCGCGCCGGCAGTACGCGCAGCGGCCGCAGGTGGATCTCAGCCAGGCGACCCCGACCCGCTCGCCGATCCGGATGTCATCCGGAACCGCATTCCCCCGGCCGACGACGGTGCCGACGATTTCGTGGCCGGGAACGACATCCTGCCGGTGCACCGGCAGGTCCCCTTCGGTGACGTGCAGATCGGTCCGGCACACGCCGCAGACCGAGACCCGGACCAGCAGCTCATGCTCCGCCGGGTCGGGCACCGGCAACTCGCGCGGGATCAACGGACCCTGCGACACCGGGGCCGGACGGCGCACCGACCAGACCCGCATCGTGGTTCCGTCGCTCATGACTGAATTGTTGCGGTGCCCGGGCCGGCGCACGACCCGGAACCGCGCCGGTGTGACCGACGGAGCCGAATTCACCGCCGTCCCGGGCCAGCCGGCGAAGGTGCGCATCGATGGCCACGAGCGCGAACGGTATGAAGCTCCGGCAGTCCGCGCCCCGCCAGGCCAGCACCGCCTTCGCCAACCCGACCTCGGCGGCCTGCAGTGCCGCTCCATCGGGCTGTGATTCGTCCTCGGCGAAGGACGCGGCCCGGCTGTGGGCCAGTGGGAGGTAGAACCGGAACACCGCGTCCTCGGCCGCGGTCGGCAGTGCGCAAGTGCACCGTGCCGTCCGGAGTGCGTCCCAGAGTTGTTGCTCCCCAGTTGTTTGCGTCACGTTCCCTACCTCCCGTCGACGGTCTCCGGCCACCCCCCGTGGACCGGAGACCGTCGTGGTCCGGAGCTCGCTCAAGTCAGCGGCGGACGGCGCCGCGACGACCGACCCGGGTCCAGATCAGCAGTGCGATCACCGCGCCGATGAAGGCGCCGATGATGCCGGCGGGCTGCAGGAATCCGTCCTGGGCGTCCTTGTGGAAGATCAGGTAGCCGAGGAATCCGCCGATGAACGACCCGACGATCCCCAGGACGATGGTGGCCAGGATCGACATGTCCTGCCGCCCCGGAACCACCAGCCGGGCGAGCGCACCCGCAATGAGACCGATGACGATGATGCTCACGATGAGACCCAGCATGATGTGCCTTCCTTTCGACGGAGGTCCCGGATGGGGACCTCGCAACAGGCACCACTCAAACACCCCTAGGGCGGGTTCGGCACACCCCTAGGTAGGTTAGTGTCGGCTCATGTCCCCACCCGCGAGCACTGCTCCGATCACCGTGGCACTGATCGACGACTACGACGTGGTGCTGCTCGGAGTGGCCGAGATGATCTACCAGTACCGCGATCGCGTCGTCATCGCCGAGATCGACACCAACAAGCCGCTCGACGACGCCGTCGACATCGTGCTGTACGACACCTTCGCTCAGCCCGAATCCGATCACGAGGAGATCCGGGTCCTGGTCGAGAATCCGCGCGCGCGGCGCGTCGTGGTCTACACCTGGAACTTCCATCCCGATCTGGTGAGGACCGCGCGCGAGCAGGGGGCACACGGCTACCTCTCGAAGACCCTCCCGGCCCGCGAGCTGGTCGCCGCCTTGGAGGCCGTGCACGCCGGCGAGATCGTGATCAGCGACCCACCTCCGCGGGCGCGGAGCACCAGCGGGCTGAACTGGCCCGGCCGGGGTGAGGGCCTGACCGACCGGGAATCGGAGATCCTGGCGTTGATCACCCAGGGCAAGAGCAACGCCGAGGTCGCCAAGCTGACGTTCCTCAGCCCCAACACCGTGAAGTCCTACATCCGCACCATCTACCGGAAGATCGACGTCGGCAGCCGGACGCAGGCAGTGCTGTGGGGCGTCAACAACGGTTTCACCCCCGACCACAACCGGATCGAACACTGGCGCGGCGGTCCGTGACGGCACCGGCGGTGCGCGGGGTTCTGGGCCTGATCGACGTCACGGACCGGCTGTTCGCGCGTCCGGTGCCCCCTGGCTGCGCTGGATCGCCTCCGCGATCTGCTTGATCCGCTGCAGGCGCGAGTCCCAGGCCGACCCGACCGACGACATCTGGGCGACCGCCCGGGCGAGTTGGGCATCGTCGACCCGGTACCGCTTCTCCCGCCCTGCGGATGTCCCCCGCACGAGGCCGACGCGGTCCAGCACGACGAGGTGCTTGGCGACAGCCTGCCGCGTCACCGGTAGGTGCTGACCCAGGCTCGTCGCGGTGCCGTGGCCCTCGATCAACAGCAGATCCAGCATCCGGCGCCGGGTGGGGTCCCCGATCGCCGACCACAGCGCGTCGTCGACCTGGTCCGAGAGGGCGGCACTCACTGACGCACCTGCAGTGTCGCCACGTACGGCGCCAACCTCGGCAGGAAGAAGTCCCAGCCGGTGAGGTGTTCGCGGTACTGCTCCTCGAGAATTGCCAACTCCCAACCCATCTCGCGGAATCCGGCCTCCGTCATCCGGAGCAGCGTGCCCGGTCCCGACGGAGTGAGGTCGAACGTGACCAGCAGTGAGTTCCCGTCGACGGCCGATTCGCCCACCGGGTGCGTCCAGCGGAACGAGAACATCCGCGGCGGGCGGGCGTCGACCACGGCGAATCCCGCCAGTGCGCCGCCCGCGGCGGGATCACCGAAGACGATGCGCCCATTCGATCCCGGTACGGGTTCGTAGTGGGCTTCGTCGGGCCACCAGTTCTTCAGATGATCGGGACTGCTGACCACGTCGAAGACGATCTCGGGTGACGCGTCGACGTAGACCTCGCGCTCGATGGTGCCGAATTCCATGCCAGCCTCCGCAACATTTGGTTGCACAACCGTAACCCGAGATATCGGTCAGTGCAATCAGCGGTTGCGCTTCCGGAGTCGGGCAGCCGCCACGAGGCTCCGGTATCCGCGTCGCGCGGTCCGTCAGGGTTCGCCCTGTCCCTGCGCCCGGTCAGGAACCAGGGTCTGCCCCGAATCGTGGATGCCGGCCCGCTCCTAACGTCGGCTCGAGCGAACCGATGAACGGAGACGGCGATGGTGATGACAGCGACCGGGTCGACCGGCGGCCTGTCCCGGTGACCGGCTACTTCCTGTGGGCGGCAATATGAGTCGCCGGTCTCCTGGTCGTCATCGGAGCCGCGGGACTTGCCGCACTGCTGCGGCGTCGCGGGCACCGCAGGGCCGCCCGCCGGGCGCTGTTCGCGACGGTCGTCGCCTGGCCCGCTGTCGTCCTCGGCGGCGGGCTGGCCTTCGGCAGTGGGTTGTCACTGGTGGCCGCAACGGTCATCGCGCTGCTGGCCGTGCGCGACGCCGTGGTCGACGCCCGGCAGCTCCGGAGCCGGTACACCGATCCCACGGCCGGGTCGTTGCTGTCCGGAGCGGTCTATGCGATCGCCGGGATCCAGTTGCTGGTCAACCGTCCCGGGCCCACCGGGACCGTGCTGAGCCTGGTGCTGGCGGTGGGTATCGCGACGATGCTGCGGCGGCCCTCCCTCGTGCCGCCGGCCAGAACTCCGCTCGGCGGGCGCATCCGCACCGCGGCGGTGCTGGCCGGGACCGCGGGAGCAGTCCTGCTTTTCGCGGTGTGGCAGGGCCGCAGCAGCACCCTCCCTGATTCCTACAGCCTGATGCCGGCCGGCCATCAGAGCGCGGCGACGCAGAGTCTCGCCGAAGCCATCCAGGCCCGGCACGGAACGGCCATGCCCGGGCATTCGACACCTGCCGACTCCAGCACCGGCGAGATCACCGCGACCGACCGGATGGTCAGCGTGGCGGACCTCGGCGCCGGGCCGGCCACCGGCGCCATCAGGAAGCTCACCATCACAGCGCAGATCGTTGGCGACCGTTGGGTGTTCCAGCCGGGCGAATTGCGGGTCCACCGCGGGGACCGCGTCGAGATCACCGTCGTGAACCGCCTGCCGGAATCGACATCGGTGCACTGGCACGGTGTCAACGTCCCGGGCCGGGAGGACGGCGTCCCCGGCCTGACCCAGGACGCGATTAGCCCGGGGACGTCACGGGTTTACGAATTCGACGCTGCCGACGTCGGCACGTTCTGGTTCCATTCCCATCAGAATTCCCTGGAACAGATCGCCAAAGGGATGTTCGGCGCGCTGGTGGTGCTGCCCGACGGCGGCGTCCCCGAGGACGTCGACCGGGTCGTGACGCTGCACACCTGGCCCGGCACAGGTGATGTGGCGCTCGCGGACGGCACAGGTTCCACGTCCGCGCCCGCCCGGACCGGCGCCGGCGTCCGGCTGAGAGTGATCAACACCGACGACATCGCCCACCGGATCGACCTGCGCGGCGCGAGCTTCCGGGTGGTCGCGCTCGACGGCCACGACCTCAGCGGGCCGGCACCGATCACCGAAACGGCGATCGACGTCCCAGCCGGCGGCAGGGTCGACCTCAGCTACGAGCAGCCGGCCACACCGGTGGCCCTGCGCAGCGGGGACGCCGCGTTCCGCAGCGGACCCGCGGACGCCGATGCCCCCGGCGGCATCAGCAACGCCGTCTTCGATCCGATGACCTACGGCGAGAACACGACGGACACCGTCACCCGCGGCGCCGAGCCCGACGTCAGGTTCCAGGTCGTCGCCGAGAACAGGCTGGGTTGGTACGACGGCGCGTTCGGCGCCCGGGTCGCGCTGAACGGACGGCTGTATCCGGATGGCGAGATGCTGATGGTGCGGCCTGGTCAACTCGCCCAGGTCACGGTGATCAACAGATCGTTCGTCTCGCACCCGATGCACCTGCACGGCCACTTCTTCAGCGTGCTGGCCCGCAACGACCAAGCCCGTTCAGGAAGTCCGCTCCGCCTCGATTCCATCGAGGTGGCGCCCGGTGAGTCCGTCGTGCTGGCCTTCCGGGCCGACAACCCGGGCCTATGGATGTTCCACTGCCACAACGGGTTCCATGCCGCGGCGGGGATGGACCTGATGGTGGGCTACGAGGGTGTGATGACGCCGTTCCGGGCCGGGGCCGCCACCGGTAACGCTCCCCAATGACGGCTGCATCGGGCCGTCAGGACACCCGGATGCCGGCCATCCCGCCGTCCACCGCCAGCAGCGTGCCAGTCGTCGCCCCGGCCAGCGGGCTCGCGAGATAGCAGATGGCGTGCGCAACCTCGTCCGCGGACACCAGCCTGCCCATCGGCTGCCGGGCGCGCAGTGCCGCAGCCGCGGCGTTCGCGTCCGGAGCCAGATCAAGAAGCCTGCCCACCCAGGGTGTGTCGGCCGTGCCGGGAGTGACCGCGTTGACCCTGATGCCCTCCCGGACATGATCGGCCGCCATCGCCAGGGTCAGCGCGGCGACAGCACCCTTGCTCGCCGAGTACAGCGCGCGCTGCGGGACACCGGTGGTCGCCACCACCGAGCAGGTGTTGACGATGGCGGCGTGGCCCGACCGGCGCAGGTACGGCAGCGCGGCCCTGCTCACCCGGGCGATCCCGACGACGTTGACGTCGAGAACGCGGTGCCACTCGTCGTCGTCGTTGGCTGCCACGTCGCCGACCGCGCCGATGCCGGCGTTGTTGACGAGGATGTCGATGCCGCCCAGTCGCCCGGCGACCGCTTCGATCGCCGCCCGCACACCGGCATCGTCCGTGACGTCGCACGCCAGGTTCATCGAGGAGCCGTCCCGCACCCCGTCGACGCTCCGGTCCAGTACGGCGACACGGGCTCCGCCGGCCGTCAACATCGCCGCGGTGGCGGCGCCGATGCCGCTTGCCCCGCCCGTCACCACAGCGACCAGATCGCCGAACTCGGTCATCAGGGCAGCCTTTCGGTCCGGGAGCTCACCGTCGCGGGTCCACGTGGATCTTCGGGCCCGCCCCGGCGTCCGGCGGACGCCGGCCGGCAAGCACCTCACCGACCATGTCCAACCCGACGGTCGCGGCCACCAGCGGGCGTGGATCGACGTCGCCGCCGGCCACGCCGGCGACGGCCCCCTCCAGACCGCCGGAGGCGCTGAGGATCCCGACCGCCGTGACGTCCTTGATCACCATCGTGCGGGTGTCGATCGCGCTCGGGGTGCCCGACAGGCCGATGTAGACGACGCGCTTGCCCGGTTCGACGCGGTCGAGCGCGAAGGAGGGAAGGTCGGCCGAGTGGGACGCATCGATCACCGCGTCCCAGGGCAGCGCCGGAAGCTCGTCCCGGGTGCCGGCGGAGAAACCCAACGACCGGGCGAACTCGAGCCCGCGGCCCGGCAGACCCATGAGGTGGACCCGCGCGCCGCCGGCCAGCGCGAACTGAGCGGCCAGCAGGCCGATCGTCCCGGGCCCGAGGATCAGCACCCGGTCGCCGGGGCGCAGGGCCGCTGCCCGGACCGCCCGCAGCGCGTTCCCGGAGGGCTCGACCATCGCCCCTGCGGTGTCGTCGATCTCGTCCGGCAGACGGAGCAGCGCGCTCACCGGGACGGCGAGTTGCTCCGCCAGCGCGCCGGGAAAGCCGCCGCGGATGCCGATCTCGAACCGATCGTCGCAGACATGCTGGCGACCGCCCAGACAGCGCTCGCAGCCCCCGCAGCCCAGCATCGTGTCGGCGGTGACCCGCGCACCGATCCAGTCGCTGTCCACCTCCGGGCCGACCGCCGACACCGTGCCGCACCACTCGTGCCCCAGGCGCAGCGGGTAGGAGGCGTGTCCCTGGTGCAGGTAGGCCATCTCACCGCTGAAGAACTCCGCGTCCGTGCCGCAGACACCGACCCGGGCGACGTCGACGACGACCTGACCGGCGGCAGCGTGCGGCGGCTCGACGTCCAGGACGGCGGACCGGCCGGGGCCGGTCACCACGAATGCCCTCACCGGGTCACCGCGGCATTTTCATCGGGGTGGGATCACTGTCTGCCGCTGACGTCCCAGTCCGTCGATCGCCAACTCGACGACGTCACCGGGCTGCAACCAGACCGGCGGGTGCATGCCCAGTCCCACTCCGGGCGGGGTGCCGGTGTTGATCAGGTCGCCAGGCTCGAGTACCAGGAACTGGCTGAGGTAATGGACGATGAAGGCGGGACCGAACACCATCGTCGAGGTGGACCCGGTCTGCCGGCGGACCCCGTTCACGTCCAGCCACATGCCGAGGTCGAGGACATCGGCGATCTCGTCGGTGGTCGCCAGCCACGGTCCGGCCGGATTGAACGTCTCGGCCGACTTCCCCTTGCTCCACTGCCCGTGCCGCTCGATCTGGAAGGCCCGCTCACTGACGTCGTTGACGAGCACGTACCCCGCGATGGCCGCCTCGGCCTCGCGCTCGTCGGCGGTGTAGCTGGTCCGCCGGCCGATGACGATGCCCAGTTCCACCTCCCAGTCGAGCTTGGTGGAACCGCGCGGGGTCCGGATGTCGTCGTCGGGACCGACGAGCGTGTTGGGCGATTTGGTGAACAGGATCGGCTCCCGCGGGACCGGTTGACCGGTCTCGGCGGCGTGGTCGCGGTAGTTCAGGCCGATGCAGAGGATCTGGTGCGGCCGGGCGAACGGTGCCCCGATGCGCTCCCCCGCGAACCGGCTCACCGCGCCGGCGGCCGTCCGGGCGGCGACCACCGACCGCAGCCCCTCGATGCCGCCGGCAGCCCCACCGAAGAAGGATTCGTCGAAATCCATTGTCACATCGGAGACGTCGACGTATTGGTCGTCGTCGATCCGGACGATGGGCCGTTCGGCTCCGGCAGGTCCTATTCGCATCAGGAACAACTGTCCTCCCGGCAAGCTCTGGGGTACGGCGCGTCAATGAGACTCACGGGAGACCCGATCGCCACTCGATCCGACCAGGAAATCCAGGTCGGCACCGTTCTCGGCCTGCTGCACCGTGTCGACGTACAGGCGTTCCCAGCCCCGTTTCGGCGCGGCGAACGCCTCCACCTGCGCGGCGGACGGTACCCGGGAGGCCAGCTCGTCCGGCGGCAGATCGACGTCCAGGCGACGGTTCTCGACATCCAGGACGACCATGTCGCCGGTGCGGAGCAGCCCGAGCGGCCCGCCGGCGGCGGCCTCCGGCGAGACGTGCAGGACGACGGTGCCGTAGGCCGTCCCGCTCATCCGGCCGTCGCTCACCCGCACCATGTCGCGTACCCCCGCGCGCAGCAGCTTGCTGGGCAGCGGCATGTTCGCCACCTCCGGCATCCCCGGGTAGCCGCGGGGGCCGCAACCGCGCAGGACCAGCACGGAGTCGGCGTCGACATCCAGATCCGGGTCGTCGATCCGGGCGTGCAGGTCCTCGACCGAGTCGAACACCATCGCCCTGCCCCGGTGCCGCAGCAGGCCGGGCGAGGCGGCCGCGGGTTTGATCACCGCACCGTTGGGCGCGAGACTGCCGCGCAGCACGGCGATCCCGGCGTGCGACTGCAATGGGGCAATTCGCGGCCGGATGACCTCGGTGTCCCAGATCGTCGCACCCACCAGGTGATCGACCAGTGGCCGACCGGTGACAGTGATGGCCGACGGGTCGAGCAGGTCCAGCACCTGGCCGAGCACGGCGGACAGCCCGCCCGCACGGTGCAAGTCCTCCATCAGGTACCGGCCGGCGGGCTGCAGGTCGACCAACAGTGGGACGTCGGCACCGGTGGTGTCGAAGTCGTCCAGCGTGACGGGCACGCCGAGCCGGCCGGCGATGGCCAGCAGGTGGACGACGGCGTTGGTCGAACCGCCGACCGCGGCCAGCGCCACGATGGCATTGAGAAACGAGCCACGGGTGAGGATCTCGCTCGGTCGCCGGTTCTTCTCGACGAGGTCGACCACGAGCCGGCCCGCCTCGTGGGACCCCTCGAGCAGCGTGCTGTCCGCGGCCGGCGTGCCGGCGATCCCGGGGATCGTCATACCCAGGGCCTCGGCCACGACCGCCATGGTCGAGGCGGTACCCATGGTGTTGCAGTGCCCGCGGCTGCGGATCATCGACGATTCCGAGCGGAGGAAATCAGCCTCCGAGAGGGTTCCTGCCCTGACCTCCTCCGACAACCGCCAGACGTCGGTGCCGCAGCCGAGTGCCACCCCACGGAACGTGCCGGTCAGCATCGGCCCGCCCGGCACGACCACCGCCGGCAGGTCCACGGAGGCCGCCGCCATCAGCAGCGCCGGGATGGTCTTGTCGCACCCGCCGAGGAGCACCACGCCGTCGATCGGGTTGGCGCGCAGCATCTCTTCGATGGCCATCGCGGCCATGTTGCGCCAGAGCATCGCCGTCGGCCGGACCTGGGTCTCACCCAGCGAGACCACCGGCAGGTTCAGCGGAATGCCGCCCGCTTCGTAGACACCCTGCTTGACGCTCTGCGCCACCTCGTCGAGATGGGCGTTGCACGGCGTCAGGTCAGAGGCGGTGTTCGCGATGGCGATGTGCGGCCGGCCGTCGAATGCGTGCGCGGGCAGCCCGCGGCGCATCCAGGCACGGTGGATGTAGGAGTTGCGATCGGTGCCGGCGTACCACTGCGCACTCCGCAGCGTCACCGGTGCGCCGACCGGAGCAGGTCTGCGAGCAGTGGCAGCTGCGCGGCCCGTTCGGCGGCGAGCTGCTCCTCGGCCGTGTTGTGCTGGGCACCCGCGATCAGCGCGGTGATGGCCCGGACCGCGGACGGCGGCGATTCCACCAGTGCAGCAGCAAGATCGGCGACCGCCGCGTCCAGTTCGTCGCTCGGAACGCTGACCAGTGCCAGACCGATCCGCACCGCCTCGTCGGCGCGGACATGCCGCCCCGTCGCACAGATCTCCAGCGCCCGCTGGTAGCCGACCAGCCTGCTCAGCCGGCCGGTGCCACCGAGGTCCGGGACCAGTCCGAGGCTCACCTCGGCCATCCGGAACTGGGCGTCATCGGCGACCACGATCAGGTCGCAGGCCAGTGCCAGCTGGAATCCGGCACCGACCGCGTGCCCTGACACCGCGGCGATGGAGACGAACCCGGGGTCCCCGAGCCAGCTGAAGCTGCGCTGGAAACCGGCAATCTTCTCATCGGCGACAGTCGGCGGCGCCCCGACCAGGCCCGCGAGCAACGATCCGGGTTCCTGGGAGAAGGCCGACCGGTCGAGCCCCGCCGAGAACGACGATCCCTCGCCGCAGACCAGCACCACCCTGACCTCGTCGCCGAGCTGGGACCCGATGTGCGCCAACGCTTCCCACGTCTCGGGGAGCTGGGCGTTGCGAACGTCGGGCCGGTTCAACGTCACCGTCACCACCGGCCCGTCCATCCGAACGGCTACATGGCCGCGGTGGAGCAGGTCGTCGTCGATGCTCGGGAAGGCGGCTGCCGTCACTTCTTCTTCGTGCGCGTGGCGCCGCCCCGGCCGCGGAGCGGTACCTCTGCATCGAGCAGCAATCGGTGGACGAACCCGTAGGAGCGCCCGGTCCCTTCGGCGAGCGCTCTGATGCTCTGTCCCTTCTCGTACTTCTTTCGCAGATCAGCGGCCAGCTTGTCGCGAGCGGCGCCGGTGATCCTGGCGCCCTTCTTGATCGTGATCGACTTGGTGCTCTTTGCTGCGGCTCTGGTATCTGTGGCCACGGTGCCACCCCTTAGTCGGATGCCTCGTCACATCGGCGAATTTTCGGGACTGCCGTCCATGATCGAACACAACCGCCGGGTCCGCCACCGGTGGAACGACTTACGCCAACTCCACCAGGTCGAGGTAGTCCGCAGACCAGTGATCCTCGGTGCCGTCGGGCAGCAGGATCACCCGCTCCGGCTGCAGGGCGGTGACAGCGCCGGGATCGTGCGTCACCAGCACGACGGCACCGGCGTACCGGCGCAGGGCATCCAGGACCTGCTCCCGGCTGGCCGGATCGAGGTTGTTCGTCGGTTCGTCGAGCAGCAGCACGTTCGCCGCCGACGACACCAGCCCCGCCAGCGCGAGCCGGGTCTTCTCCCCACCCGACAGCGTGCCGGCCTTCTGGTCCAGTTGCTCGCCGGTGAACATGAACGAGCCCAGCAGGTTACGGAGCTCCTGCGCGCCGGCGTCCGGTGCGGCGTGCCGGGTGTTCTCCCAGACCGTGGCCTCCGGATCGATCGTCTCGTGCTCCTGCGCGTAGTAACCCAGCCGCAGGCCGTGACCGGCCAGCACCTCGCCGGTGTCCGGTTTCTCGTTGCCGCCCAGCAGTTTCAGCAGGGTGGTCTTCCCCGCGCCGTTGAGCCCGAGCACCACCACCCGGCTGCCGCGGTCGATGGCCAGGTCGACCCCGGTGAAGATCTCCAGCGAGCCGTAGGACTTGGACAGGTTGCTGGCGGTCAGCGGGGTGCGCCCACAGGGTGCCGGCTGCGGGAAGCGGATCTTCGCGACCCGGTCGGCGACCCGGACGTCGTCCAGCCCCGCCATGAGTTTCTCGGCGCGCCGGACCATCTGGTGGGCCGCGGCCGCCTTGGTGGCCTTGGCGCCCAGCTTGGCGGCCTGGGTCATCAGCACCGACGCCTTCTTCTCGGCGTTCGCCCGCTCCCGACGGCGGCGCTGTTCGTCGGTGGACCGCGCCTCGAGGTACCGCTGCCAGGTCATGTTGTAGACGTCGAGCTCGCCGCGGACCGCGTCCAGGAACCAGACCTTGTTGACGACCGCCGCGAGCAGGTCGACATCGTGCGAGATGATCACCACTCCGCCGGAGAAATGCTTGAGGTAATCACGCAGCCAGACGACGGAGTCGGCGTCGAGGTGGTTGGTCGGCTCGTCGAGCAGCAGCATCATGCCGGTGGACGAACCGTCCTCCGCGCGGGCGCCGAAAAGGATTCTGGCCAGCTCGACCCGGCGCCGCTGGCCGCCGGAGAGCGTGTTCATCGTCTGCGACAGCACCCGGTCCGGCAGACCGAGGTTCGAGCAGATCCGGGCGGCCTCGGACTCGGCGGCATAGCCGCCCAAACCGGAGAACTGTTCCTCGATGCGGCCGTACCGCTCCGTTGCGGCCTCGAGTTCCCGCGTGTCGGTGAGCTCGGACATCTGGATCTGGACCTTCTCCAGCTGCGCGACCAGCACGTCCAGCCCGCGGGCGGACAGCACCCGGTCCTTGGCGGTGACGTCCATGTCGCCCTCGCGCGGGTCCTGCGGGAGATAGCCGATCGGCAGGGTCCTGGTGACGCTTCCGCCGTGCGGGGTGCCCTCACCGGCCAGCACGCGAAGGGTGGTGGTCTTGCCGGCACCGTTGCGGCCGACGAGGCCGACGCGGTCGCCGTGGTGCAGGCGAAGGGAGGTATCGGCCAGCAGGATCCTCGTCCCGGCCCGGAGTTCCAGACCGGTAGCAGTGATCACGTGTTCTGATTCTACCCGGCGAAAACTCGCGAATCGGCCCGTTCGGCGTCAGCAGGCTCCGCCCCGGTCAATTCCCCAGGCCTGCGCGCTTCAGCGCATCGGCCATCGCGCCTCCCGGTGCCGGCGGCCGCGGCTGCGGGCGCTGGGCCTGGGCGGGCGCCTTCCGTGCCGAGGGTTCCCGTTCGCGCCGGCGGTCGGCGGCCTTGGGTGCGGGCTCGTCGTCGAGCCGGAGGGTGAGCGAGATGCGCTTGCGCTGCTCGTCCACCTCCATCACCTTCACCGTGACGACCTGCCCGGAGGTGACCACCTGCCGCGGATCGCTGACGAAGGTCCTGGCCATCGCCGACACGTGCACCAATCCGTCCTGGTGGACCCCGACATCGACGAAGGCGCCGAACGCGGCGACATTCGTCACGACGCCCTGCAGCACCATCCCGACCCGGAGGTCGGCGATCTTCTCCACGCCGTCGGCGAAGGTCGCCGTGGTGAACGCCGGCCGCGGATCCCGTCCCGGCTTCTCCAGCTCGGCCAGGATGTCGGTGACCGTCGGCAACCCGAAGGTCTCGTCCGCGAAATCCGCCGGCGACAGTGCACGGAGCGTCGCGGTGTTGCCGATCAGCGATCCGACGGTGCCGCCGGTGGACGCCAGGATCTTGCGCACCACCGAATACGCCTCCGGGTGGACGCTCGAGGCGTCCAGCGGGTCGTCGCCGTCGGCGATCCGGAGGAACCCCGCGCACTGCTCGTACGCCTTCGCGCCGAGCCGCGGAACACCCTTCAGCTCACGGCGGGAACGGAAGGGTCCGTTGGAATCCCGGTGCGTGACGATGTTCTCCGCCAGGGTCGAGGAGATCCCGGACACCCTGGCCAGCAGGGGCACCGACGCCGTGTTGACCTCGACACCGACGGCGTTGACGCAGTCCTCGACCACGGCGTCCAGCGTCCTGGCCAGCACCGACTCGGTGACGTCGTGCTGGTACTGGCCGACCCCGATTGCCTTCGGGTCGATCTTCACCAATTCCGCGAGCGGGTCCTGCAACCGCCGCGCGATCGAGACCGCGCCGCGCAGCGACACGTCCAGCTCGGGCAGTTCACGGCTGGCATAGGCCGACGCCGAGTAGACCGACGCACCCGCCTCGGACACCACCAGCGTCGTCAGCCCGGCACACCGAGCCGCGAGTTCCTTTGCGAGCCGGTCGGTCTCGCGCGACGCGGTGCCGTTCCCGATCGCCACCAGGTCGACGCCGTGCGCGGTGACCAGCCGCTGCAGGGTCACCAGCGACTGCTCCCACCGGTTGGCCGGTTGATGCGGGTAGATGGTGTCGGTCGCCACCACCTTGCCGGTCGCGTCGACAACCGCCACCTTGACCCCGGTCCGGAAGCCGGGGTCCAGACCCAGGGTGGTCCGGCTGCCGGCGGGTGCGGCCAGCAGCAGATCCTTCAGGTTGGCCGCGAAGACGGCGGCGGCCTCATGTTCCGCGAACTGCCGCAACCGGGTCCTGACGTCCACGCCGAGCGACACCAGGATGCGGGTCCGCCAGGCCCAGCGCACCGTGTCGAGCAACCAGGCGTCGGCGGGCCGGCCGCGGTCGGCGATCCGGAACCGGCCGGCGATCCGCCGCTCGTAGTCGGACAGCGAACGGTCGGCCGGGTCCCGCGGGGCGGGCTCCGGATCGACGGCCAGGGTGAGGACACCCAGCGCCTCGCCCCTGTACATGGCGAGGATCCGGTGCGACGGGAGCCGCTTGAGCGGCTGGTCGAAATCGAAGTAGTCGGCGAACTTGGATGCGTCCTTGCTCTGCGCGTCGGTCTGCGATCCGGTCCGGACAGTTGACACGAGACGCCCGCGCTGCCACAGCGGCTCACGGAGCCCACCGATCAGGTCCGCGTCCTCGCCGAATCTCTCGGCCAGGATCGACCTGGCACCGGCCAGTGCGGCCGCCGCATCGGGCACCCCGCGCTCCACCGAGATGAAACCGTTTGCGGCCGCGTCCGGCTCGCGCATCGGGTCACGGATCAGCATGTCCGCCAACGGCTCGAGACCGGCTTCCCGGGCGATCTGGGCCTTCGTCCGGCGCTTCGTCTTGAACGGCAGATAAATGTCCTCGAGCCGGGCCTTGCTGTCGGCGGCCGCGATCTGCGCCGCGAGCTGCTCGGTGAGCTTCCCCTGCCCGGCGATCGCCTCCAGGACAGCGGCTCTGCGGTCCTCGAACTCCCGCAGGTACTGCAGCCGCTCGGCGAGCGAGCGCAGCTGCACGTCGTCCAGCGAGCCGGTCACCTCCTTGCGGTAGCGCGCGATGAACGGCACGGTCGCGCCGCCGTCGAGCAGCGCGACCGCGGCGTCGACCTGCCACGTCGCGGCCGACAGCTCGCCGGCGATCCGGGCGGAGATGCTTGCGGCGGGTTCGCTCACCCTGGGCCTCCTCGTTCATCTTTCCCGGCCTGGTGATCTTTCCCGGCCTGGTGATCTTTCCCGGCCGGCTGATCTTTCCCGGCCGGGTCGGCGGCCGGCCGGACGGTGATCTCCACCGACACACTGCGCCGGGCGATCTCCTCCAGGACCGCCCGCCGTGGCTCGGCGATGTCCGGGAAGGTGCGGACCGGCAAAGCCGCGAGCCCGGCGAGCCTACTGTCGGCCAGCACATCGGCCAAGCCGCGCCGGTCGCCGCCGAGCACCAGCCCGGTCAAAGACGACGCCACCGGGACGAGCACCCGCGCCGCGGCCGACGCTGCGCTGTCGTAGGACGCGGAACGTTGATTGACCCGCCGGTGGGCGAAACGTTGCTGCGACCAGCCGCCGGCCGCGGTTCGGCCCTGCAGGTACGCGCGGTCGGTCGATGAACTCAGTACCGCACCGTCGCGCGCGACGCCGACGGAATGCGCGCCGCCGCGGACCAGCACGATCCCGACCGCACCGATCCCACCGAGGTGGTCGAGCAGCGCCTCGACCGGCTCCCGGCTGCCGACCGCCATCGGCCCGAAGGGCACCGTCAGCTCCGCGGTCGTGCCGTCACCGGCGTCGACGACCACGGTGGTCCCGTCGGTGGTGATCGAGAGCAGGCCGGCATTGCGCCCGGCGAAACGGTTGACCCACCCGACGAGCCGTTCGGGCGGCACTTCGACGGCGATCCCTCCGCCGGCGACGGTGCGGCGCTTGGTCATCCGGGCGCTGCGGTGTGCGTCGAGCCCGTCACAGACCCGACCCGGCGTCCCACAACTGTCCGGTCAGGCCCACCATCGTTCGCGCCGAGGCGGCGGCCCGGTCATCGGTCAGCGAGGCGACGTAATCGATGATCCCGCGGCCCCGACCCAGCCTCGCGACGTCCTCCCTGGAGGACGCGGACTCGCCGGTCGGACCCACCATCAGCTCCGGTTCCTCGCGCGCCAGTGTGCGGTACCCGGCGGTCGCCAACTCGACGAGGTCCAGCAGCCGTCGGGGCGCCCGGCCGGCGTCGATCGGATCGGTCAACCACGACTCCAGGTTCGCCACCAGGCTGGTCAGCGCCTCGGCCTGACCACGCTGGAACATCGCGAGGTCGGGTCGGTCGAGGACGAAGCGCTGATGGACGAACTTGAGCACCGCCACTTCGTGCCACGCCTGCCGGCCGAGGATGACATGACTGGCCCGGACCGGCGGGTCCTTGGTGAGCTCGACCGAGGCGCGCAGGTGCTCGATCCAACTGGCGGTGAAGGTGTTGATGGCCCTTTCAGCGGCCAGCGACGAGTCGAACGGCACCGCGAGCAGTCCGTCGACCAGGTCGGTGGCGACCCTGCCGACGGCCACGCCGAAGGTGTCGTCGTCGAAGATCCAGCCGTCCCTGGACTGCAGCCGGCGCCGGAGGTACTCGAGCGCGAAACCCGGTTGCCGTTCGGATCCCGCCGCCCAGGGTGCGAAGCCGGCCGCCCGCCCCCGCGCGAACTCCGCCCGCCGCCGGATCCAGGTCCGGAACTCCGCCGCCACCGACGCGTGCTGCAGCACCCCGGCGCGATGGAAATCATCGAGATCGTGCAGTGAGTAAGCGATGTCGTCGGCGATGTCCATCACGCTGCATTCCACGGTCTGCCGCATCGGACCGATCCGCGGATAGGCGGCCAGCACCTCGCGCATCTCGCCGATGTCCGGTGCGTAGGCGGAGAACTTTCCGGAGCCGGAGCCCTCCAGTCCCGGTCCGCCGCCGCGCGGCGCGATCGGCACTGCTGCCGGGTCGCTGGGATGCGGCGACGGGTAGTGCAGGCGTCCCCACGGGTACTTGAGCACGGCCGCGCGCACCGCCGCCGTCAGGTTCAGCCCGTCACCGTGACTGCCGTGCACGTCCAGTTCGGTGAGGATCCGGAACGTCTGGGCGTTGCCCTCGAAGCCGTCCGACAACCCGAACCGGGACCGCGCGATGCGGTCGAGGATCCGCTCACCCAGGTGCCCGAACGGCGGGTGACCGAGATCGTGCGCACTGGCGGCGGCCTGGACGACGACCGGGTCACACCCGCCGAGTTCATCGGCCAGCGCGGCATCCGGACCGGACCGGACCGACGTGGCGATGGCCCTCGCCACCGCCGTCACCTTGATGGTGTGGGTCAGCCGGTTGTGCACGACCTGACCGGCGGCGCCCTGCGAGATGACCTGGGTGACGGCGGCCAGCCGAGAGAAGTACGGGGAGAACCTGATCCGTTCCAGGTCGACGCGGAACGCGCCCTCCGTCGCGGCGGCCAGGCCGTCTGTGGGCGAGGACGTGTCCCCCGCCGGGTCGGCGACGACACCGGCGACGTCGAGCCCGTCCGTTTCGGCGAAGCGGCGGGCCAGACGTGGATCCATGCCGGGAATCTACCGGGCCGTCAGGAGGTCAGCAGTTGGTCGAGGTCGATCGTGCCTTCCAGGATCGCGTGCGCGATCAACGTCAGGGGTTGCTCGGTCCGTCGTGCGGTGAAGCGCATGAGCAGGAAGGCCTGACCCAGGGAGACGTGAGCCAACTCGGCCAGCATTCCCTTGGCCTGCTCGATCAGGATCCTCGTGTTGAGCGCCGTCTGCAGTTGCTCGGTCAGCAGGTCCTGTTCGAGCGCCCGGCGTTGCTGCAGCAGGCTGATGGTGGCGATGTCCGCCATGCCCTGGCCGAGCGAGATGTCGTCCTCCCCCAGCGGGGTGCTCCCGACCGTGAACAGGTTCATCGCGCCGAGCACGCTGCCGCGCAGGCGGAGCGGCAGCGCATGCGCGGACCGGAACCCGGCGACGGACGCTGCCGCAGCGAAAAGTGGCCAGCGGTCGTTCATCTCGGACACATCGATGTTGACCAGCGGCTCGCCGGTGATGAAGCAGTCCATGCAGGGCCCCTGCGACTCCTGCAGCTCGAAGAGCTCCAGGACCCGTGCTTCCTCCGAGGACGCGGCGACCACCTCCAGGTGCCCCTGCTGGTTGGCCAGCATCAGACCTGCGGCGTCCGCGGCCAGCAGTTCGACGCTGCGTTCGACCAGGGTGTGCAGGAAGTCGATGACGTCGAAGCCCACCACCAGGGTGTCCGCCAGTTCCACCAGAACCCGGGTCACCCGTTCCTGTCTCGTCATCGCTGCCTGCCTTCCTGGCGTGGACCCCCATGGCCCCGACGGCCCGTCATGCCGTCCCCATCTCGTTGTCGGCATCGAATCGCAGGCGACGCGCGAGAACGTCGCGAGACACCTCCAACATCGTCAGATCGCTCGAGTAGGCCCGCGCACGCAGCAACAGCAGCGCCTCCACCAGGGTGACCCGGGCCTGCGCCGCGATCATCCCGGTCGCCTGGTGGATCTCCGCCCGGTCGGCGGTGAAACCCGTCAGCTGCGGATGGAGCACCGAGGGGTGGGCGAGCGCCTGCAGATGCAGCAGCACCGCGGTGGCGGCCTCCGCGTAGGACAGCGCCTCCGACAGCACCCCGTCGATGAGCCGGCCCGGAGCGTCCCGGTACAGATCCAGCACGCCGAGCCGGATGCCGCCGACCTGCAACGGGAACGCGAACGCCGCACGGACACCCGCCTCCTCTGCGGCCGGCCCGAACATCGGCCACTGCCGCGCCGCCGTCAACAGGTCGGACCGAAGCACCGGGCCCTCCAGGCGCATCGCGTCCACGCCGGGGCCCTCGCCGAACTCGAATTGCAGCTCCTCAGCCTTCTCGGCCAGCCCGGGCGTCGCCGCCACCACGCGGTCCAAACCGGCGCTGCTCTGCAGCACCATCGCGACCCCCGTCATCGGGAGGTCGGTGGCGCACGAGTGACACAACGCCGCCGGTAGCGACACCGCGGGAGTCTGCGTCACGGAGCCCACCAGGAGCTTGGCGAGGATGTCGTGTGAGCGATCGGGAGAGGTCATGGCTGACCGCTCCCCGTCACGATCAAGCCATCGGGGTACAGGAAGGAGCTCAGGGCGCGCTGGATGTCGACGGCGCACACGAGCTGCACGGCCAACGAGAACATGCCTTCGACCCTACGACGCCTGCTCCGCCGGCGACAGCAGAACGCCGGGTGCATCGTCGTGACGACGACGCACCCGGCGTTCTGCCAGGTCAACCTACCCTCATGTCAGGTCACGGGATGCGGGCCGTGAGGACCGGCGTGGTGACCCCGCCCGCCCGGATCGAGTACTCGTACGGCGTGTTCCGGAACAGGCCGATGTCGGTGAACGAGCGCGTGGTGACGGTGTTGATCCGGATGCCCGACCGCAGGACCTCGTAACTGGCCGAAACGGGGCCGTCCCAGCCGATGGTGATGGTGCTGGCGGTGGTTCCGGTGACCCGCAGGTTGGACGGCCCGGCACCGGCCGGCGCCGTCGGGGTGGGCGTGACGGTGACCGGCGGGGTCGGCGCCGGCGTACTGCTGCCGGCCGGCTTGTCACCGATCCGCGCGGTGATGACCGGGGTGGTCACACCGCCGCCGCTGATCGAGTAGAGGTACGGGGTGTTGGGCAGCAGTCCGAGGTCGGTGAACCGGTTGCCGGTGACGGTGGCGATGCGCTGACCGGAACGCAGGACGTCATATTTCGCCGCGGCCGGCCCGTCCCAGCCGACGGTGATCGAGCTGGCGGTGGACGAGGTGACCCGCAGGTTGCTCGGGGCGCCCGCGACCGGCTGGGTGGGCGTCACGACAGTGGGCGTCACAACAGTGGGCTTGACGGTCGGCGTCACAACGGTCGGCGTGACAACGGTGGGCTTGACTGTCGGCGTGGCGGTGGGTGTTGCGGTGGGCGAGCCGCCCTGGCCGCTGTACAGCACCTGAACGTAATCGACCACCATCGGGACACCTGGCTTGGTGGCCGCGGTCGGGCCGCCGCCGAGTCCGGCCTTGCTGGGGAACGCGCCACCCATCGCGACGTTCAGGATCACGAAATAGCCCATGTGGCTGGAGATCTCGGTCCAGGTGGTGGCCGGAAGCTGGCCCTCGTTCACCGTGAACGTGACCTTGCCGTCGAGCGTCCAACGGAGCTGGTCCGACGCACCGCTGGTGTCCCATTCGAACCCGTAGGTGTGGAAGCCGGCCTGGCACGTGGTGACCACGCATGGTGCACCGGCGTTGTCGACACCATTGTTGATGCCATCGGTCTCGTTGCACGGTCCGCCGGCCCACACCCCGCAGTGCAGCACGTTGTAGGTCCAGTTCAGGCCGTTGACGTTCTCCATGATGTCGAACTCACCGACACGGGGCCACGACCAACGATCGGCGCGGTAGGGGCCGCCGAGCATCCAGAATGCCGGCCAGTAACCCAGCGCGGCAGTCCCCGTGACATTGGGCATCTGCAAACGGCTTTCGACCCGCATGACGCCGCCCGCCGGTGGCTTGAAGTTGGACCGGGCCGTCTCGACCCTGGCCGACGTCCAGGCTCCGGCACTGTCACGCTGCGGAGTGATGTAGAGGTTCCCGTTCCGGACGTCGACATTCTGCCGATCGTTCGTCATCGTCTGGATCTCACCGGTACCGAAATTGGCGGGGCCGCCCGGGTATGCGGTACCCAGCGTGAGTAGCCAGTTCGCCGAGTTGGGCAGCCCGGTGCCGGAGAAGTCGTCACGGAACTCGGTCTTCCAGACCGGCGCGGCGACAGCCGCCGCGGAGGGCGCGGCGGCGCCGGCCGGTGCCCCGGAGACGATGGCGATGGTGGCGGCGACGGACAGCCCGATCAGTGCGGCGGAAGCGGCGAGACGTGTGCGCATGAAGGTCCTTTCAGGAACGGCGACCGCGCAACGGGCCGTCCGGCGATGCAGAAGTTTCTCGGGATTGATAACAGTGCGTAGTCAGACGGTAACAGTGCGCTGATCATCTCGGCGAGTCTTCGAGCGAACTCCAACCGATCGATGGCATCGCTCCCACCCGGCGGAGCGAAGGGCGCGAATGACGTCACGGTGAGCGTGCGCAGGCACGCCCCGGTCATCGGGCGAGTGGAACCGGGGCGACGGTGCGGGCATCACCGCACTTGGTAACGGCCAGCCGGCAGCGCCCCGTGGGGCTGGCGCGCGGAAGGTGCATCGTTGCACTCCTCGATGGCGCGAGCCGGAAAATCCGGCCCACCTCGCTCGAACTCCCGGACGTCGACGGTCGACAAAGTAGTTGCCTTCGCATCGACAATCCCGGTTTGCGCCGACTCTATTGGGTGATGGATAGTCTCGCTCTTTCGAGCGGAAACATCGCAGTAACGGCTACGAAACGAAGACCAGACGGCCGCGGCAGGGGTTATTTCTTGATCGGCGGCGCATCGTTCGGTGCGAGCCGCGCGCCGATCATCCGCCACAGCACGTCAGCCTCGTTCCGATAGCCGCCGGTGCTGTCGAACGCCTCCGGGGCGAAGGTGACGGCCACCGCGACCGCCAGCTTCTGCGACGCCAGATAGCCCTCAGCGGCCGCAGCGCCGGAGAACATCGGGTTCTGCAGGGTCCAGTTGCCGGTGGTGACGACACCGATCCCGTAGCTGTAACCCTCGGATTGCGGAAAACAGGTCGCGCAGCCGTCCAACGTCGATCCGAAACCGCGCAGGGCGGTGGAGACCTGCGCCGCGTGCGATTCCGCCGACAGCAGCGTGCCCTCACCTACAGCGACGGCGGTCGCGGTCATGTCCTGGATGTCGGTCGTCTGGACGGCGCCGCGGGTGATCGTCCACGACGGATTCCAGAACGTCGACTCCTCGTAGAACGGCATCGCCGGCGGGATGTCGAAGTATTCACGCCGTTCCGAGGTGAACGCGTGCAGGACGGGTTCGGGAATCGCCGCCGTCCCCGGTGCTGCGGTGTCGTCGAGGCCCAACGGGCCGAGAACCTTGTCCTGCAGCAGCGTCTCCATCGGTTGACCGGTGATCTTCTCCAGCGCCAGACCGAGGATCACATAGTTGGTGTGCGAGTAATTCCAGTTGGTGCCCGGCGGATAGAAGAGCGGCTTCGAGGTGACGTAGGCGAGCAATTGCTCGGGATCCCACTGACGGAAAGGGGCCGCCTGCAGCGCATCCAGGAACTCGGGTTGTTGGACGTAATCCTGATAGCCGCTGGTCATCTGGGCCAAGTCACCCAAGGTGACCCGATCCGCGTGTGGGAAATCCGGCAGCCAGGTCGACACCGTGTCGTCCAGGGAAACAGTGCCGTCGTCGACCAACTGCAGCAACGCCGTCGCGACATAGGAGATGGCGACCGCACCGTTGCGAAAGTGCATGTCGACCGAGGCCGGAACGCCGGTCATGGACTCGCCGAACGCCGCGGTCACGACCTCATGACCATCCCTTGTCACCCGGACGATCGCCGATCTGAGGTGGCCGGTCCGCATGCCGTCGCGGACGACCTCCAGGACGGCGTCGGCTTCGGCCGGGTTCGCTGATGCCGAGACCGGTTCGGTCGGATCCGCGGGTGTCGGGGTGGTCTCGGCACCGGATGCGGAGCAACCCGCGAGAAGGACGCACGCCAGCAGAGCCGGCGCCAACAGCCGCCGACCGACGGGGCGTGGCCGGCGCACTGCGTCAGATGTTGAAGCCGAGGGCGCGCATCTGTTCGCGGCCGTCCTCAGTGATCTTTTCCGGGCCCCACGGCGGCAACCAGACCCAGTTGATCCGGAAGTCGTCCACGAGTCCGTCGTCACCGCCGACCAACGCTGCGGCCACCTGTTCCTCGATCATCTCGGTGAGCGGGCAGGCGGCACTCGTCAACGTCATGTCGATCGTTGCGACGTTCGCGGCGTCGACGTGCAGGTCGTACACCAACCCGAGATCGACGATGTTGATGCCGAGCTCGGGGTCGACGACGTCCTTCAGCGCTTCTTCGATGTCCTCGATCAGCTGGACGTCCTCCACTGCGGGTGCCGGCGCGGCCTCCGCGGATGGCACGGCGGCGTCCAGATCGGCGGCGCCGCGACCTGCCCTGCCCTGGTCGGTGCTCGATGTCGCAACGGTTTCGGTCATGAGAGCGAAGTCCTTTCCTGATCGGCGGGCACCGGCGCACCGGCGTTGTCTGTCGGGTCGGCGCCCGCATTGCGCGCGCCGTCCATGGTGTCGATGCTCTGCACGGCGGCGTCCTTGAACGCCATCCACCCCAGCAACGCGCACTTCACCCGCGCCGGGTACTTCGCGACGCCGGCGAAGGCGATGCCGTCGCCCAGGACGTCCTCGTCCCCCTCGACAGTTCCCCGGCTGGTGATCATCCGGGTGAATTCATCCAGCGTGTCCAGCACGTCGTCGAGCGGGCGACCGATGGCCAGGTCCGTCAGCACCGACGTCGATGCCTGCGAGATGGAGCAACCCATTGCCTCGTAGGAGATGTCGCTGACGATCATGCCGTCGATTGCCGATGAAGGGACCTCGCCGGCGGCATCCGACGGCCGCTCGAGATGCACCCGCAGGGTCACCTCGTCACCGCAGGTCGGGTTGACGTGATGCACCTCGGTGTCGAACGGATCGCGCAGGCCGAAGTGATGTGGCGTTCGGTAGTGATCGAGAATGATTTCCTGGTAGAGCTTTTCCATGTGCACGGTTCAGCCCACCCCGAAGAACCGCTGCGCGTCGCGGACCGCGGCGACCAGCACGTCCACCTCGTCGAGCGTGTTGTAGACCGCGAACGACGCGCGCACGGTCGCGGCGATGCCGAACCGGCGGTGCAGCGGCCAGGCACAGTGGTGCCCGACGCGCACCTGCACGCCGGCGTCGTCGAGGATCTGGCCGACGTCGTGGGCGTGTATGCCGTCCACCACGAAGGAAACAGCGCTGCCGCGGTCGGTGGTGTCGGTCGGGCCGATGATGCGTACCCCTGGCAGGGCTGACAGTTCCTCCAGCGCATAGCGGGTCAGGGCGGCCTCGTGGTCGGCGATCGCCGCCATCCCGAGGTTGCCGAGGTAGTCGACGGCCGCGCCGAGCCCGACGGCCTGCGACGTCATCGGAACGCCCGCTTCGAATCGCGCCGGTGGTGCGGCGTAGGTCGACCGGTCGATGAAGACCTGCTCGATCATCGAACCGCCGGTCAGGAACGGCGGCATCGCGGCGAGCAGTTCGTAGCGGCCGTAGAGCACGCCGACCCCGCTGGGGCCGAGCATCTTGTGCCCGGAGAACGCCGCGAAATCCACGCCCAGGGCGGGGAGATCGACCTGCTGGTGCGGGACGGACTGGCAGGCGTCGAGCACGGTCAGCGCGCCCACCCGCTGCGCCGCGGCCACCAGCACCTGGACCGGGTTGATGGTGCCGAGCACGTTGGACTGGTGGGTGAACGCCACCACCTTGGTGCGCGGGTTGATCAGCTCGTCGATGTCGGTGAGGTCGAGCCGGAAGTCGTCGGTGACCGGGAACCAGCGCAGGGTCGCACCGGTGCGGCGGCAGAGTTCCTGCCACGGGACGAGGTTCGCGTGATGCTCCATCTCGGTGACGACGATCTCGTCCCCGGGGCGGAGCACGAACCGCTGCGCGGCCGGGTCCGTCGAGTAGCCGGCGTTGCCGAACGCGTAGGCGACGAGGTTGATCGCCTCCGTCGCGTTCTTGGTGAAGATCACCTCGTCCGACCGGTGCACGCCGACGAAGGCGGCGATCCGCTCGCGCGCCGACTCGTAGAAGTCGGTGGCTTCTTCGGCGAGTTGGTGGGCGCCGCGGTGGACGGCGGCGTTGTGCCCGGTGACGTACTCCTGCTCGGCGTCGATCACCGGGATCGGGCGCTGCGATGTGGCACCGGAATCGAGATACACCAGCGGCTTTCCGTCACGGACGGTGCGCTGCAGGATGGGGAAATCGGCCCTGATCCGCTCGATGTCGACGGCGGTCAGCGACGGACCGACCGGCTCGGACTGCGCCGCGACCAGGTCGTCCTCCGGGACAACGCTCACCTCCGGCAGGTCACCGGCGGCCGGGCCGGTGCTCAACGCACCGAGCTCCAACTGATCGGTCATATCCGTCCCATCACCATGCTTGTCGTTACTACCTCGAATCGAGCGGTCAGACCGCGGCCGCGGGCACTCCGGTGAAGCGCACGTAACCGTTGGTCTCCAGCTCGTCGGCCAGCTCGGGGCCACCGGACTCGACGACCCGGCCACCGGCGAACACATGGACCTTGTCCGGCTTGATGTAGCGCAGGATCCGGGTGTAGTGGGTGATCAGGATGATGCCGACCCCGTCGCCCTCGGCCCCGGCCGCCTTGTAGCGGTTGACACCCTCGGCGACGATGCGCAGCGCGTCGACGTCGAGCCCGGAGTCGGTCTCGTCCAGGACGGCGATCTTCGGCTGCAGCAGCGACAGCTGCAGGATCTCGTGACGCTTCTTCTCGCCACCGGAGAAGCCCTCGTTCACCGAACGCTCGGCGAAGTCGGCGTCGATCTCCAGGTCCTTCATCGCGGTCTTGACTTCCTTGACCCACTTGCGGACCGGCGGCGCCTCGCCGCGGACGGCGGTCGCAGCGGTGCGCAGGAAGTTGGAGGTCGAGAC
Source organism: Nakamurella sp. GG22 (assembly GCF_052976845.2). Taxonomy (NCBI): domain Bacteria; kingdom Bacillati; phylum Actinomycetota; class Actinomycetes; order Nakamurellales; family Nakamurellaceae; genus Nakamurella; species Nakamurella sp. GG22. The sequence continues at coordinate 51,503 of NZ_JBRIIO020000002.1, forward strand.
GCCCGGCACCTCGACGGGGTACTGCATCGCCAGGAACAGCCCGGCCCGCGCCCGCTCGTCGACGGTCATCGCGAGGATGTCCTCGCCGTCGAGGGTGACCGAACCGCTGGTCACCTGGTACTTCGGGTGCCCGGCGAGCGAGTACGCGAGGGTCGACTTGCCGGAGCCGTTCGGGCCCATGATGGCGTGCGTCTCGTTCGACGCGACGGAAAGGTCGACCCCGCGCAGGATCTCGATCGGTCCCTCGTCGGTGATGACGGAGACGTGCAGGTCGTTGATGTCCAGCGTTGCCATGTGCGTGCTACTCCAGGGTTTTGATCTTTGTGGTGTGTATCTGTTCGTTGTCGCAGTACCGCTTGCGTCTTTCGGGGGTCCACGGGGGCGGAGCCCCCGTGTGATTAGATGCCGGCGATCGCGAGTTCGCGTTCGATGATCTCCGACGCGCGATCGCGGACGGACGGGATGCCGATGCGCAGCAACACCTCTCCGAAGAAGCCGCGCACCACCAGGCGCTTGGCCACCTCCGGTGGGATGCCCCTGGACAACAGGTAGAACAACTGCTCGTCGTCGAAACGTCCCGTCGCACTCGCGTGCCCGGCGCCGACGATCTCACCGGTCTCGATCTCCAGGTTCGGCACCGAATCCGCGCGCGCGCCGTGCGTCAGGATCAGGTTGCGGTTCATCTCGTAGGTGTCGGTGCCCTGCGCCGCCTTGCGGATCAGCACGTCACCGATCCAGACGGTGTGCGCCTTCTGGCCCTGCAGCGCACCCTTGTACAGCGCGCGCGACTTGCAGTGCGGCTGTGCGTGGTCGACGAACAGCCGGTGCTCCAGGTGCTGGCCGGCATCGGCGAAGTACAGCCCGGTGAGCTCGGCGTCGCCGCCGGGCCCGTCGTAGACGACCGTGCCGACGACCCGGACCAGATCCCCGCCGAAGGTCAGAGCGGTGTGCTTGACGGTGGCGTCCCGGCCGACGCGGATGTGGTGGTGCGAGAGGTGAACGGAGTCGGCCGCCCACTCCTCCATGGAGGCGAACTCGAGCCGGGCGGCGTCCCCGACGACGATCTCGACGTTGTCGGCGAGCGTGGCGCTGCCCTCATGCACCATCACGACCTGGGCGACTGCCTGCGCGCCGACCCTGACGACCACATGGCCGGCCGAGACCTTCGCCGCCGATGCCCCGATGAAGGTCAGGACCACCGGATCGGCGAGCTCGGCCCGGGCCGGGATGTCGACGAGCAGCACGGAGCTGCTCGCCTCCCAGGCGCGGGCGGAAGGGCGGTCGGTGGGCAGCTGGCCCGCGACGCCCTTGATCGCTGCGGCTTCGGCACCTTCCAGCCGGCGAACCGTCACGCCCTCCGGTGCCTGGATGTCCAGGTGCTCGTCGGTCATGACGCCGTCGAACGGCGCGTCGACCTCGAGGCCGCGCAGCCGCCGGAGCGGCGTGAACCGCCAGTTCTCCTCGCGCCCTGACGGCACGGGGTGATCGGCCAGGTCGGCCGAGCCGGTCCCGTGCAGGTGCGAGTCGAGCTGAGCCGGAAGAGTGCGCCCGCCGATGTGCGAGTGCTCCTTCAGGCCGTGCTGGGTATCGGTTGCTACAGCTGTCACGTCAGTCGTCAATCCATCTGGGGTGTCGAGATCGGGTGCACTCTGGTCGGTCAGGGCGGGACTGCTCAGGGCGGGGCTCACCGTCAGCCCACCGCTCCTTCCATCTGCAGCTCGATCAGCCGGTTCAGCTCGAGCGCGTACTCCATCGGCAACTCGCGCGCGATGGGCTCGACGAAACCGCGGACGATCATCGCCATTGCCTCGTCCTCGGTCAGGCCGCGGCTCATCAGGTAGAACAGCTGGTCCTCGCTGATCTTCGACACCGTTGCCTCGTGACCCATCGACACGTCGTCCTCGCGGACGTCGACGTACGGGTAGGTGTCGGTGCGGGAGATGTTGTCCACCAGCAGCGCATCGCACTTCACCGTCGAGCGGCTGTGGTGATTGCCCGGGTTGACCTGCACGAGCCCGCGGTACGACGTGCGACCGCCGCCACGGGACACCGACTTGGAGATGATGTTCGACGAGGTGTGCGGCGCGAGATGCAGCATCTTGGCGCCGGTGTCCTGGTGCTGCCCCTCACCGGCGAAGGCGATCGAGAGCACCTCACCCTTGGCGTGCTCGCCCATCAGCCAGACCGACGGGTACTTCATGGTGACCTTCGAGCCGATGTTGCCGTCGACCCACTCCATGGTCGCGCCGGCCTCTGCCTTGGCCCGCTTGGTGACCAGGTTGTAGACGTTGTTCGACCAGTTCTGGATGGTGGTGTAACGGCACCGGCCACCCTTCTTGACGATGATCTCCACGACCGCCGAGTGCAGCGAATCGGACTTGTAGATCGGCGCGGTGCAGCCCTCGACGTAGTGCACGTAAGCACCCTCGTCGACGATGATCAGCGTCCGCTCGAACTGGCCCATGTTCTCGGTGTTGATCCGGAAGTACGCCTGCAGCGGGATCTCCACGTGCACGCCCGGCGGGACGTAGACGAACGATCCGCCCGACCACACCGCGGTGTTCAGCGCGGAGAACTTGTTGTCACCGGAGGGGATGACGGAGCCGAAGTACTTCTCGAAGATCTCCGGGTGCTCACGCAGCCCCGAGTCGGTGTCCAGGAAGATGACGCCCTGCCGCTCGAGGTCCTCCTGGATCTGGTGGTAGACGACCTCGGACTCGTACTGCGCGGCGACACCGCCGACCAGGCGCTGCTTCTCGGCCTCGGGGATGCCCAGCCGGTCGTAGGTGGTCTTGATGTCGTCGGGCAGGTCGTCCCAGGTGGCCGCCTGCTTCTCGGTCGACCGGACGAAGTACTTGATGGTGTCGAAGTGGATGCCCGACAGATCGGCGCCCCAGGTCGGCATCGGCTGACGCTCGAACAGCTTGAGCGCCTTGAGCCGGCGCTCCAGCATCCACTGCGGTTCGCTCTTCTTCTCGGAGATGTCCCGGACGACGTCCTCGTCGACACCACGCCTCGCCGACGCGCCAGCGACGTCGCTGTCCGACCACCCGAAGGCATACCGGCCCAGCGAGTCGATGGTCGCGGCCTGGTCGATCAGGCTCTGGCTCAGCGGCTCGGCCGGCGCCGGCGGCGCGAGCACCGCTGCGGCGACGGGAGCAAGGGCGGTATCGATCGGGGCGTCGACGCCGGTTGCCGGCGTCTGGTCCTGAGTGGTCGTCATCAACGAGGTCCTTCCAATGGGTCACTGCGGTTCGGACGGGTCGAGCTGTCGAGATCGCTGTCGTGCTGATCGGTTCGGCTGTCGGTTCCCGACTCGGCCGGTGGGATGGTGCTGATCGGGATGAAAGTCGTGCACACGGCATCGCCGCGGGCGATGGTGGCAAGCCGCTGGGCGTAGGTACCCAGTTCCCTGGTGAAGACTGCCATCTCCTCCTCGCACAGCTGCGGGTACTTCTGCGCGACATGTCCAACGGGACAGTGGTGCTGGCACAGTTGCTGCCCGACACCCACCTGGTGCAGCGAGGCGGAGAAGCCCGAGCCGGTCAGGGCCTTCGCCAGGACCGTCGCACGCCCGGCAACATCCTTGGCCGCGGCGAGTTCGCTGCGGTAGGGAGCGACGACGGCCTCCGCCCTGCGACGGGCGAAGTCCTCGACGGCCGCCGGCCCGACGGCCTCGGAGAGGTAATCAAGTGCCTGCACCGCGAGTTCGTCATAGGCGTGCGGCAGCCGCGAGCGGCCGACATCGGTCAGCAGGTACGAGCGGGCCGGACGGCCGCGACCGCGTTGCCGCAGGGCCGGTGCCTCGCGGTAGCTGACGGCGCCTTCGTTGATCAGCTGGTCGAGGTGACGGCGCACGGCCGCGGGAGAGATACCGAGACTGCCGGCGAGCTCCGCGGTGGTCAGCGGTCCGTCGGCGAGCAACAGGTCAACGACCGCTGCCCGGGTGCGGCCCTCGGTCCGATCGACTGCCGACACCTTCGTCGCGACCGGTCCCGACGGGGATCCGGCCGCGCGCACGGCGACGGCAGATGTTTTCACAACACCAGTGTGACCTTTTTCCTCGCGAAGATCAAAGGTCCTCCCCGACCGGGGCGTGTGGGCCTTCCCACCCCGCCCGAAGACAGGCCCGCCCGAGGCCTCCGTCCAGGCCTCTGTCGCCCACCCTGGCCTGTCGGATCCGGTCCTTAGACTGCAGCGGTGACGACGGAGCGGTCAGCTGCTGATCCGTCCCATGCTGCTCGGCCGGCACCCGGGCGGGTGCGGGCCGGGCGGGAGAGCAGCGTCGGCGCCCGTCTCCGGCGATTCGCGCCGCCGCTCGACGGAACACCACCCCCACCGGCCGATCCGCTGGACGCTACCGAACGCCGCCAACTGAGCCGGCTCCGCCGCTGGGGCACGGTCGGCGCCCTGCTGCTGATGCTCGGCACCGGGTCCTCCTACGGGGCCGCGACGCCCATCCCGAACCCGGTGGACGGGCTGCGGGTGATCGGGTTGCTGTCCCGGATCGGGCCGGCCGCGCTCGCCTGCTCCTACGCCGGCATCGGGCTGATCGTGCTCAGCTGGGTGCTGATCGGCCGGCTCGCCGCGCCCGGCCGCAGCCGCCGGCTCTCCCGCAGCCAGCTCAGTCACACGGTCGCCATGTGGGCCGTTCCGCTGATGGTCACCCCGCCGCTGTTCTCCCGGGACGTCTACTCCTACCTCGCCGTCGGCTCGATGATGGTGAACGGCTTCAACCCGTACGACTCCGGGCCGTACGACGTCCTCGGGGACACCGACCCCTACGCCCACCAGGTCGACGTGCGATGGCAGCACACAGCCAGTCCGTACGGGCCGGTCTACCTGCTGATCGCCCAGGCGGTGGTGCGGGTCGCCGGCGACAATCTGGTCGCGGGTGTGCTGCTGCAGCGCGTGGTGGAGCTGATCGGTGTCGCGATGATCGTCTGGGCACTCCCCCGGCTGGCCCGGATCTGCGGGTTCGACCCGGTGGCGGCGCTCTGGCTCGGCGCGCTCAACCCGCTGGTGCTGTTCCACCTGATCGGCGGCGGTCACAACGAGGCCCTGATGCTGGGCGCGATGCTCGCCGGGATGGTCATCGCCTGGGAGCGGACTTTGGCCGGCGGCGTCGTGCTGATCACGCTGGGGGTCGGCATCAAGGCGACCGCGGCGATGACGCTGGCTTTTCTGGTGATCATGCTGGCGCTGCGGGCCGGCGGCCGATGGCGTGACCTGTTGCGCTGCGGCCTCCAGGTCGGTGCGATCGCCGCCGTGACGTTCGCTGCCTTCACCTGGATCTCCGGGGTGGGATTCGGATGGCTGGCCGCGCTGAGCGCGCCCGGATCCGTGCGGTCGTTCCTGTCCGCCTCGACGAGCATGGGCGTCGGCGCCGGTCAGATCGGCCTGCTGCTCGGGCTCGGCGATCACACCCAGGCGGTGCTGGACGTCATGCAGCCGGTCGGCACCCTGATCGGCTCCGTTATCGCGATCGCCATTATGTGGCAGTGCTGGCAGCGCCGGATCAATCCGGTCCTGGGCCTCGGGATGGCGATGGGCGCGTTCGTGCTGCTGGCGCCGGTGATCCAGCCCTGGTACCTGCTGTGGGCTGCCCTGCCGCTGGCCGCCGCGACGGCCGACCCCCGCTACCGCACGGTGACGATCTGGCTGACCGTGCTGTTCTCCGTGACGATCATGCCGAACGGCGCCACCATCCCGGCCTACGTCATCGTGCAGGCGGTGATCGTCGCAGCGGTCGTCGTCGGCGCCGTGTTCTGGGCGCTGCGCAGGTCCGGGCTGCCGCGGACGCGCGCCATGCCGCACGATTCGGTTGCCGCGAACTCCACTGTTGCCGACTCCACCGATACGGACTCCACTGATACTGACCCCACTGATACCAACGACACATCCGGCGGGGTCAGGCCCGCCGGTCCGGCCGCATATCCTCGGCGCTTGTGACGCACCCGCCCGAATCCCGACCACGCAGCGCCGCGTTGGAGCGGCCGCAGCCCGGTCCCACCGCGGCGGAGCGGGCGATCGGCGCGCCCCAGGCATCAGCGCAGCGGGACAACCCGGCCATCGTCGTCGACGGCCTGGTCAGGCAATTCGGCGCTCACCGCGCCGTCGATGGCATCTCCTTCACCGTGCCGCGCGGGTCCCTGGTCGCGCTGCTCGGACCGAACGGCGCTGGAAAGACCACCACCCTGGACGTGTGCACGGGGTTCGCCCGGCCCGACGGCGGATCCGTGCGGGTGCTCGGGCTCGACTCGTGGCGGGACAGTGCGGCGCTCAGGCCGCGGATCGGCGTCATGCTGCAGGCCGGCGGATCCCATGCCGCCGCACGGGCCGGCGAGATGCTGGACGTCATCGCCCGGTGCGCCGCCCGCCCCCTCGACACCGGTTGGCTGCTCAGCACTCTCGGTCTCCAGGACGCGGCCCGCACCCCGGTGCGACGGCTCTCCGGTGGCCAGGTGCAGAGGCTGAGCCTGGCCATGGCGCTGGTCGGGCGGCCCGAACTGCTCTTCCTCGACGAGCCCACCGCGGGGATGGATCCGCAGGCACGTCACCTGGTGTGGGACCTGCTGCGAGCGGCCCGCGCGGACGGTGTCGCCATTCTGCTGACGACACACCTGCTCGACGAGGCAGAGCTGCTCGCTGACCGGGTGGTGATCATCGACCGCGGCCGGGTGGTCGCCGACGGCACACCCGCGGAGCTGACGGGCGGGGCGACCGGGCAGTTGCGCTTCGCGGCCACCGCAGGCCTCGATGTCGACCTGCTGCGGTCGGCGCTGCCGGACGGCTTCGCGGTCCAGGAGACCTCGAGCGGCCGGTACCTGGTCGAGGGCGACATCGTCCCGTCGACGGTGGCCACCGTGACCTCGTTCTGCGCGCGGGTCGGCGTGATGCCCGGCGATCTGCAGGTCGGCCGCCGCTCGCTGGACGATGTGTACCTGGAACTGACGGGCAAAAGGATCCGAACATGACGTCACCACCCGCCCCGGCCTGGCAGGAGCAGTTCCCGCCCGGCACCTTCGCCGCCGATCCGGCTCCCGCACCGCCGATCCGGCGGATTACCGCCACCGCGGGTCTGGAACTCCGGTTGACGCTGCGCAACGGCGAGCAGCTGCTGCTGGCGATCGTCATACCGCTGGTCGCACTGATCGGCGGAACGCTGATCACCGTCGTCAGCCTGCCGGAGCCCAGGATCAACGCCGTCGTTCCCGGTGTGCTGGTGCTCGCCGTGCTGTCCTCGGCGTTCACCTCGCAGTCGATCACCACGGGGTTCGACCGGCGGTACGGGGTGCTCAAACGGCTGGCGGCGGCCGGAGTCAGCCGGTCGCAGCTCATCGCGGGCAAGTGCGCGGCAACGCTGGTCGTGATCGCGGGCCAGGTCGTGGTTCTCGGGGCTGTCGGGCTGCTGATGGGCTGGCAACCGCACGGCAACCCGTTGTGGTTGCTGGCCATCATCCTGCTGGGGACGGCCGCCTTCATGGGGCTGGCGCTGCTGATCGGCGGCACGCTCCGCGCGGAGGCGGTGCTGGCCGTCGCCAACCTGATCTGGCTGGTTTTCGTCATGGTCGGCGGCATCATCGTGCCGCTGGATCAGTCACCTGCCGCGCTGCGGACCATCGGCGAACTGACCCCGGCCGGTGCCATGTCGCAGGCGCTGCGGGCGGTCCTGCAGGACGGGGCGCCGCCGCCGCTGCTGGCCGTGGTGATCTTGGCGGCATGGACAGCGGTGGGCTGGGCGGCCACCGTACGGTGGTTCCAATGGCAATGACGACCACTTCCCGCGACGCGGCGCCCATCGACGGGCGGCCGTGGTGGCGCCGGTCGCCCTCCCTGCGCCTACAGCGGATCTTCGCCTGGGCGGCGGTGCTGACCAACGGCGGGATCGCCGTCACGGGTGCGACCGTGCGGGTCACCGGCTCCGGGCTCGGCTGCCCGACCTGGCCGGAATGCCATCCCGGATCTGTCGTGCCGATCAGCAGGGCGGACCTGTCGTCGTTCCACCAGGCGATCGAGTTCGGCAATCGCACGCTCACCGGCGTCGTGTTGATCGCCTCGCTCGGCACCTTCCTGCTGATCTGGCGGGCCCGACCGAAGCGGCCGAGCCTGATGTGGCTCGCCCTGGTGCTGCCGCTCGGTGTGCTGTTCCAGGCCGTCTGGGGCGGGATCACGGTGCTGACCGGGCTGGCCTGGTGGACCGTCGCGCCGCACATGCTGGTGTCGCTGCTGCTGCTCTTCGTCTCGATCGTGGTGCTGGTCCGGCTCGGTGAAACCGACGATCCCCCTGTGCCCGTCATTCCGCGCCCGTTGCAGGTGCTGACCTGGGTGACCGTCGCCGTCCTCGGCGCGCTGTGCACGGCGGGCACTCTGGTGACCGCGGCCGGCCCGCACGGCGGCGATGACGCCACCCCGCGACTGGACCTCCCGGTCCGGGCACTCGCACAGGTGCACGCCGACCTGATGTTCGCCTACCTCGGACTGCTGGTGGCGATGGCGGTGGGCTACCTCGCCGTCCGGGCCCCGCGCCGGCTGATGGTGCGGGCGTGGGTGCTCGTCGCCGTCACCGCCGGCCAGGGACTGATCGGCCTGGTGCAGTACGCGACCGGTGTCCCCGAGGTTCTCGTCGTCGCCCACGTACTGGGTGCTGTTGTGCTGACGGCTGCGGCCGCTGCGGTGGCGATGGCGACGCGCACCCGCGGTCCGGCACCCGGCGGGCCTCAGCCGGTGACCCGTCCGGCGGACAGGTCGGAGACCCGCACCGTCACCGGCGTCACGGTGGACGCGCTCGACACGTAGGCGGCGACGCCCACCGATCCCGCTGCCTGCAACGCCGCGGTGGTGTCGGTGGCGGTGAGCTGCCAGGCCGCCGGTTCGGCGGTTCCGGTTTTCCAGACCTTCAGCCGGAGCGTCGTCGGGGCGGTGCCGGTGACCTGGAAACGGGCGGCGACCGAGCCTCCGCCGGCGATCGTCAATCCGGTCGGCGCGATCTCGGGCTTGACCGTCACGGCGGTGCTGGTGCCGGTCAGTGCGGTCAGCTTGATCACGACGGAGCCGTCCGCACGGACCCGCGCTCCCGCCTGATACTCCAGGTTCGTGCCCACCCGCCGGCCGATCAGCGTGATGTAGGTGCCGTTCCCGGTCGCCAGCGCGCTCGTCTTCAGCGTCGTCCTGAAATCGGTGTCCGTGGACGACACGGCTTGCAGGACAGCGGAATCTGTCTCGCCCGCCTTCGCGGTCATCGACCCGACGCCGCCCCCGACGGAGTACTTCGAGGTCAGCCCGCTGACCGTCCAGGCTCCACCCTTGTCTGCCGATCCCCATCCGGCGGACAGCGTGCGCGCGAAGGAGTCGGCGGCGAACGGACCGGTGGGAGCCGCCGTCGGTGTCGCGGTCCGGCTGGTGCTCGCGGTTGCGCCGGCATTGTCGGTGACGGTCAGCGCAACCGGGTAGGAGCCGGCAGTGACATAGGTGTGCGTGCTGGTCAGACCCGTACCGGTGCCGCCGTCGCCCCAGCTCCAGGAGTAGGAGGCGATGGTGCCGTCGGGATCCGCCGATCCCGCGCCGCTGGCCGTGCACACCAGCTGTGCGCAGCTCACCGCGGCGACGGCGGACGGCGGCACGTTCGATCCGCCGCCGGTGACGGTGACGACGCGCGACACGCTCGAGGACGTGCCGCGGTTGTCGGTCACCGTCAAGGTCACCGTGTACGACCCGGCGACCGCATAGGTATGCTCGCCGATCGCCCCCGCGCCGGTCGTCCCGTCACCCCAGCTCCAGGCGTAGGACGCGATGCTGCCATCCGGATCCGCCGAGCCCGCGCTGTCCGCCGAGCAGTCCAGCAGCGTGCAGGCGGAGGTGAATGCCGCCGACGGCGGCTGGTTGGTCGGCCGCGCGGAGAAGTCCCGGAAGCGCAGCACGATCGGGCTGACGGTCGAGCTGCTGGACAGGTACGGGCTGACGCCGACCGATCCCGGAGCCTGGAGACCGGCGAAAGAGTCGGTCGCGATCAGTTGCCAGGCGGCAGGCTCGGTGGCCGTGGCCTGCCAGACCTTCGCCCGGATGGTGGTCGGGGCGGTGCCGGTGACCTGCAGGCGGATCTTGGCCGCCGCACCGTTCGCCATCGCCACCGCCGGAACGATGATCTGCGGCTTGAGGACGACGGCGGTCGACGTTCCGGCAAGGGAGGTCAGCAGCAGCCCGAGTTGCCCGTCGGCCCGGACCATCACCCGGGCGCCGTACTCGAGATTCGGGCCGGCCCGGCGCCCGATGATGGACAGGTAAACCCCACTGCCGGTCGGTAACCGGTCGGCAGCGAACGTGGTCTGCAGATCGGTGTCACTGCTGCTCACGGCGGGTAGCACTGCCGTGTTGGTCTGCCCGAGATTCACCGTGAGGGAACCGGTTCCGCCGCCGACCGCGGAGTTCGCGGACGAGCCGACCGTCCAGCTGCCGCCGACGTCGGCCGCCCCCCAGCCGCTGGCCCTGGTGCGGGCGAACGAGTCGACGGCGAACGGCTGGCCGGGTGCGCTGGTCGCCGTGATCACCTTGGACAGGGATGCACTGCGACCCAGGTTGTCGGTGACCAGCAGGGTCACCGTCCTGGCCCCCGCGGCGGCGAAGGAGTGGCTTGCCGTCACGCCCGTGGACGTCGCGCCGTCACCCCAGTCCCAGGCATAGGACGCGATGCTGCCGTCCGGATCGGCGGACGCGCCGGCGTTGACCAAGCACGCGAGCTCGACGCAGGATCCGGAGAACGCCGGTACGGGAGCCTGATTGGTCGGCGATGTCGCCCAGATGTCCGTCACCGCACCGGCTGTCGCACTGGCACCCAGCGGGGCGAGGCCGTACATGTCCTGCAGGGTGCGCAGCACGTTGTAATGCGTGATCCGTTCCGGGTACTGCCCGGCGCGGACGCCGGCGCCGGCGAAGATGGTCGGGATGCGGTTGCCGGCGGTGTTGTCGTCCTCGTCGAACGTGACGATCAGCAGGCTGTTGTGCAGCTTCGCCCACTGCAGATAGCCGTCGAAGCGGTCACGCAGCCAGCTGTCCGCCTGCCCGATCGTGCCGTCGTGCATGTCGTTGAGCAGGTTGGGAACCACGATCGACACCGTCGGCAGGGTCGCCCAGTCGGTCGGCAGGCTGGTGAGCGGCTGGTTGACGCTCGCCGGCAGGTTGGTGAAGTTCACCCACGGGTTGTGCTTGCGCGCATATCCGCCGGTCGCTTGGCAGCCGGTGTAGCCCGCACTGGGCATCGACTCGGAATACCCGGTGAAACTGAGCCCGGCGGCGATCAGCTGAGAACCGAGGTTGTCGGCGGTGAGGGTGTTGGGGCAGGTGTTGTCGACGACCCCCTGCAGCCCTCCGGAGAACAGGGCGATGTAGTTGGGCTGGCTCGGATGTGTGACGCCGTAGGACTGCGTCATCGAAGCACCCTCGCCGGCCAGCGAGTTGATGTACGGCGCCGCGGCATTGGGGATGATGCTGTCCGCGGAGTGGTTCTCCATGATCACCATCAGCACGTGGTCGTACCGGGGAACCGCCGTCGCGGCCACCGCTGACGGCGGCGCGATGGTGGCCCCCAGCACGAGCCCGACGACGAGCAGCAGCCCGACCGCACTGGATGACGACGACCGTCGCATGTTGGCCCCCCGGCTCACCCGGCGCGTCCGATATGGCTACGCCGTGCTGCGGAGCGTAGACCCCGGATCGCTCGGGAACTACCTTTTGTCCACTTTACAAGCCTTCCGAGGCCATCTGGTCACCCTGCGTGCTGGATCAAGTCAGATCGAGCCGAGCCCCGGAGCCGGCGCGTTCGCCAGCACCTCCTCGTAGCGGGCCTGCCGGATCCCGTTCACCAGTGCGCGGGATTCCTCGCGGTCGCGGATCACCTTTGACACCACGACGGTGGCGAACATCGAGCACAGGATGCCCATGCCGATGGTGTACCGCTGCTGCACGGAGACGTCGAGCAGCCAGATGTTCGCCAGGTTCCACGCAGCGGTCGTCACCAGGAAGGCGACGGCCGCACCGAAGAACGCGGACGTGTGCTCGTTGACCAGCTTGGGGTTGGACATGGCAAACCTTTCGGGGTCGGTCGTACCGGGGCAGAGAGGTACGCGGGAGGTGTGCTGTGCGGGACTGCTGGAGGGAGCGGCGGTCAGCTGTCGGAACGTCGTCGGGCCTGCCGGACCGGTGCCGCCGCCCGGCGGTGCTTGCTGCTGACGACCGCCTTGGAGAAGCTGTGCCGGCGGCCGTCCATCTGATGGACGCGCAGCACCTGCTCCAACTTGGTGTGACGGATGCGGGCGGCCTGTTTGCTGATGCCCTGCGCGTCACCGATCTCGCCGTAGCTGGGTTGCGGCACGGACGACCGCAGTGTGTGCACCGACTGGGCCTCGATGATGTCGAGGACCAGCCTGGCCTGGGAGATGAGCCGGATCTTGGTCAGCTCGAACTCGAGTTCGCTGTCCGACGTCGGCGGCACCGCGGCAGCGTCCGCGAGCAGCGTTGCGATGTAGTCGTACATCTCGTCGAGTTCCACGTCACAGACACTGCACCAGACAACGGAAGTTGTCAACGACAATTTAAATTGTCATTGCCGCGCCTCTCGGACGATGCCGGTCAGCGACCTCTTCCGGCCATCCGTTCGCGGTCTTCCGGGCTCGGGCTGATGGTCGCGGACAGCTCACGGTTCCAGCCGTCGGCGACCGGGATGCCGGCCTGCTCGCAGATCTCCGCGGCGATCTCGACGCTGCCGGCAACGGCGTCACCGAACGCACCGTCGTCGGCGACCACGACGATGCGGGCACCCACCCGGCCCAGATAATTGATCACCGCGACACCCTTGCCGCCGTGCGCGGCGACGAAATCTCGCAGCTCCCCGACCTTCGCCTGATCGGACCCGGTCAGCGCCGCGGTGCTGTGGTCGCCGGTGCCGGCCGAACCGGCCGGCGTGCTCACCAGGGCCAGCCGAGAACCGGCATGGCGACGACCGAATCGACCGCCCACGCCACCGACACGCCGGTCAGGTACAGGTTCGAGAAGTGGAACAGCGTCATCGGTTTCGCGGTCGACCCGCGCAGCACCCGCTGGTGCAACAGGTGCGCCATCGCCAGGAACCAGAGCCCCACCGGAACCGCGACAGCGGCGTAGATCCACGACGAGGCGGGCACCAGCAGGAGCGAGCAGGCAACCATGGCCCAGCTGTAGAGCACGATCTGCCGGACGACCTCCCGCTCGGTGGCGACCACCGGCAGCATCGGAACACCCGCGGCCGCGTAGTCCGCGCGGTACCGCATCGCCAGTGCCCAGGTGTGCGGCGGAGTCCAGAAGAAGATCACGCCGAAGAACACCCAGGCCGGCCAGCCGATGGTGCCGGTCACCGCGGACCAGCCGATGATGACCGGCATGCAGCCGGCCAGGCCGCCCCAGACGATGTTCTGCGAGGTGCGGCGCTTGAGCACCATGGAATAGACGAAGACGTAGAACAGGATTGCGACCACTGCCAGCACCGACGCCTGCCACGTCGTGGTCAGCCACAGCTCGACCGCGGCCAGTACGCCCAGCACGATCCCGAAGATCAGCGCCGCTCGGGTGGACACGGCGTGCCTGGCCAGCGGCCGCCCTCGGGTCCGGCGCATGAGGGCGTCGATGTCGGCGTCGACGACGCAGTTCAGCGCATTTGCGCTGCCCGCGGCGAGCGTGCCGCCGACCAGTGTCGCGATCACCAGGGTGATCGGCGGGACACCGCGCTGGGCGGCGAACATGGCCGGGATGGTGGTGATCAGCAGCAGTTCGATGATCCGCGGCTTGGTCAGTGCCACATAGGCGCCGACCCTGTCGCGAAAACCGACCGCGGGCCCGGGCTGCGGAGCACCGTCGGTCTGCTGGGCGGCGAGGGCCGCCGACGCGGAAGAAGCCAGGTCCGGCCCGTCCTGCTCGGCCGGGTCCGACCGCGATACGACCTCCACGTCACTCCTTCTCGACCTCGGGACGACGGGCCACGCAGGCATCGGCCCGTCCGCACGACGGTGCGACAGACGCAACCCGCAGTCATCCTATGTGGGCGACCCCGGGCGCGCCGTGACCGGGCCGTGCAAGCACCGCGCGCCCGACAGTTGGTCCCCCCGGCGGCCCTCCCGGCGATGATCACGCCGTGCGTTTGGTCCCCCATCAGGAGGTAACCCTGTCCGTACTACTGTTGATGTGCTGATCGCCACCGGCGTTCGGTTGATCTGCACCAATCAGACACGTTCCGCGATTGCCTCCGCGTCTGCTGTGGCGATCGCCCGCCCAGGAGGTCGCTCGCTCGTGACCATGTCAGCCGCCACTGCCGATATCGCCGCCCTCACAGCACCTCATGTGCCGGACGACTGGTCGGAGGTCGACACCCGTGCGGTGGACACTGCCCGGGTCCTCGCCGCCGATGCGGTGCAGAAGGTCGGCAACGGCCACCCCGGGACCGCCATGAGCCTGGCGCCGCTCGCCTACACGCTGTTCCAACGGGTGATGGACCACGACCCGACCGATCCGCACTGGGTGGGCCGGGACCGGTTTGTGCTGTCCTGCGGGCATTCCAGCCTGACGCTCTACATCCAGCTGTACCTGGCCGGCTTCGGTCTGGAAATCGACGACCTGAAGTCGCTGCGGACCTGGGGATCGCTGACCCCCGGGCACCCCGAGTACCACCACACCAAGGGTGTGGAGATCACCACCGGGCCGCTCGGACAGGGCCTGTCGTCCGCGGTCGGAATGGCGATGGCCGCCCGCCGCGAACGTGGCCTGTTCGACCCGGATCCCGCGCCGGGTGAATCGGTGTTCGACCACTACGTCTACGTCATCTGCTCCGACGGCGACATCGAGGAGGGCGTCACCTCCGAGGCCTCGTCGATCGCGGGCCGCCAGGAGCTGGGCAACCTGATCGTCTTCTACGACCACAACGAGATCTCGATCGAGGACGACACCAACATCGCACTCTCCGAGGACGTCGCTGCCCGCTACGAGGCGTACGGCTGGCACGTGCAGAAGGTGGAGGGCGGCGAGAACGTCGTTGGGATCCTGGAGGCCATCGAGGCCGCGAAGGCGGTCACCGACCGGCCCTCGTTCATCCAGCTGCGGACCGTCATCGGGTATCCGGCACCGAAGCTGATGAACACCGGCAAGGCGCACGGCGCGGCGCTCGGCGACGAGGAGGTCGCCGCGGTGAAGAAAATTCTCGGCTTCGACCCGGACGCCACCTTCGACGTCGACGACGTCGTCATCAAGCACACCCGGCAGGCCGTGGACCGCGGCGAGACGGCGAAAGCCGCATGGCAGCGACGTTTCGACGAGTGGGCGAAGGCCAATCCCGAGCGCAAGGCGCTGTTCGACCGGGTGACCGCACGCGAGCTGCCCGACGGCTGGACCGACGCCTTCCCCAGCTGGGACCCCGACCCGAAGGGGGTCGCGACCCGGGCGGCGTCCGGCAAGGTGCTCAACGCACTGGCCCCGGTGCTGCCGGAACTGTGGGGCGGATCGGCCGACCTCGCCGAGTCCAACAACACGACGATGAGCGGCGAGCCGTCGTTCGGGCCCGCGGCCGCGAAGACCTCGCACTGGGATGCCCAGCCTTACGGCCGGACGCTGCACTTCGGCATCCGTGAGCACGCGATGGGCGCCATTCTCACCGGCATCGTCATGCACGGACCGACGCGGCCCTACGGCGGCACCTTCCTGACGTTCTCCGACTACATGCGCGGCGCGGTCCGGCTGGCGGCGGTGATGGGCGCACCCGCGACCTACGTCTGGACGCACGATTCGATCGGTCTCGGCGAGGACGGCCCCACCCACCAGCCGGTCGAGCACCTCGCGGCACTGCGGGCCATCCCGGGGCTGTCGATCGTCCGGCCGGGCGACGCCAACGAGACCGCCTTCGCCTGGCAGGCGATCCTGGAGCGCCAGCACGACTGGTTCTCCGGCCCGGTCGGCATCTGCCTGACCCGGCAGGCGATCCCGGTCCTGGAGGGCACCAAGGCCGAGGGGGTTGCCAAGGGCGGCTACATCCTGGCCGACGCCGACGGTGACCTGCAGGTCATCCTGATCGCCACCGGCTCCGAACTGCAGATCGCGGTCGAAGCCCGAAAGACGTTGCAGGAGCAGGGCATCGGAACCCGCGTGGTCTCCATGCCGTGCCTGGACTGGTTCCAGACCCAGGACAGCAGCTACATCGAGTCCGTGCTGCCGTCGGCCGTCACGGCGCGGGTCTCCATCGAAGCCGGGATCGCCCAGCCGTGGTGGCGCTGGCTGGGCGCCCACGGCCGGCCGGTCTCACTCGAGCACTACGGCGCGTCGGCCGATTTCAAGACGCTGTACAAGGAATTCGGGATCACCTCGGAGGCCGCCGTCGCGAACGCGAAGGATGCTCTGGCCGCCGCATCCGATGGGACCGGACCGAGCACCGAGTCCAGCCCGGACCAGCTCGCGCATGCCGGCACGGACACCTCGGGACCCGAGCGCACCGCGCCCAACTGACGCATTGCACTCCATCACCAGCATCGACCTGACCACACATCGAGAAGGAAGCTGATCGCGATGACCACTCCCCAGAGCTCCAACAACCCGCTCGCCGATCTCGCCGAAGCAGGGGTATCGCTGTGGCTGGACGACCTGTCCCGCCAGCGGCTGCACTCGGGCAACCTCAAGGAACTGATCGCCGACAAGCACATCGTCGGGGTCACCACCAATCCCTCGATCTTCCAGGCGGCGCTCAAGGACGGGGCTTCGTACCAGAAGCAGCTCGACGAGCTGGCCGCCCGCGGCGCCGGTGTCGACGATGTCGTCCGTGAGGTGACCACTGACGACGTCCGGGACGCCTGCGACCTGTTCACCGCCACCTTCGAGTCGTCCGGACACGTCGACGGACGTGTCTCGATCGAGGTCGACCCGAGGCTCGCGCACGACACCGAGAAGACGATCGCGCAGGCCCAGGAACTCGCCAAGATCGTCGATCGGCCGAACGTCCTGATCAAGATCCCGGCGACTCTGGCCGGGCTGCCCGCCATCACCGCCGTGACCGCCGAGGGAATCAGCGTCAACGTCACGCTGATCTTCTCCCTGGAGCGGTACGCCGCAGTGATGGATGCCTACCTCACCGGACTGGAGCAGGCGAAGTCGAACGGTCAGGACCTGACCCAGATTCATTCGGTCGCTTCGTTCTTCGTTTCCCGGGTGGACAGCGAGATCGACAAGCGGCTGAAGGCGATCGGTAGCCCCGAGGCGCAGTCTCTGCTGGGCGAGGCCGCGATCGCCAACGCCCGGCTCGCCTACCAGGCGTACGAGCAGACGTTCACCGGACCCCGCTGGGAAGCACTCGAGGCCGCAGGCGCCAACAAGCAGCGCCCGCTGTGGGCCTCCACCGGCGTCAAGGACCCCGCTTACGACGACACCCGTTACGTCGTCGAGCTTGTCGCGCCCGGAACGGTCAACACCGCGCCCGAGAAGACGATCGACGCGGTCGCCGACCACGGCGTCATCCGTGGCAACACGATCCATGGCACCTACGGCGCGGCATCGGCCACGTTCAGCGCACTGGAAGCCGTGGGTGTCGATCTGAACGACGTGTTCGAGGTCCTGGAGACCGAGGGCGTCGAGAAGTTCGAGCAGGCCTGGGGCGAGCTGCTGGAGTCGGTCAGCCAGGAATTGGCCAAGCACTCCAAGGGCTGACGCGGCGCCGCCGAATCGACGATGCTTCGGTGTAGACAGGCGGAGCACCACCCGTTCGGCTCCCGCATTCTGACCTGAGAGGACCTCGGCCATGGCTCCCACGGCGCTCAACCCGCTCCGCGATCCGCGCGACAAGCGGTTGCCCAGGATCGCCGGACCGTCCGGAATCGTGATCTTCGGCGTCACCGGGGACCTGTCACGCAAGAAGCTGATGCCGGCGATCTACGACCTGGCGAACCGGGGGTTGCTCCCCCCCGGTTTCGCCCTGGTCGGGTTCGCCCGGCGGGATTGGGCCGACGAGGACTTCAGCAAGGTGGTCCACGACGCGGTCCGTGAGTACGCGAGAACCCCTTTCTCGGAAGAGGTCTGGCGGCATCTGGCCGAGGGGTTCCGGTTCGTCCAGGGCGCGTTCGACGATGACCTGGCCTTCGACAATCTTGCCCAGACCCTCACCGACCTGGACCGGATCCGCGGCACCGGCGGCAACCACGCGTTCTACTTCTCCATCCCGCCGGGTGCGTTTCCCCTTGTGCTGCAACAGCTCAAGCGTTCGGGGCTGTGCGAGCCGAAGGGCGAGGAGTGGCGGCGGGTCGTCATCGAGAAGCCGTTCGGGCACGACCTGAAGTCGGCGGTCGAACTGAACACCCTGGTGAACGACGTCTTCCCGTCCGAGTCCGTGTTCCGGATCGACCACTATCTCGGCAAGGAGACGGTGCAGAACCTGTTGGCGCTGCGGTTCGCCAACCAGCTCTACGAACCGATCTGGAACAGCAACTACGTCGACCACGTCCAAATCACCCAGGCCGAGGACATCGGCGTCGGCGGCCGCGCGGGCTACTACGACGGCATCGGCGCCGCCAGGGACGTCATCCAGAACCACCTGCTGCAGTTGATGGCATTGACCGCGATGGAGGAGCCCGTCGCCTTCGACCCCAAGGACCTCCGCAGGGAGAAGGTCAAGGTCCTCTCGGCGGTCCAGCTGCCCAAGGACCTGAGCACGGGCACCGCGCGCGGGCAGTACGCGGGCGGCTGGCAGGGCGGCAGCAGGGTGCTGGGATACCTCGAGGAGGAGGGCATCTCCAAGACGTCCACCACCGAGACCTACGCCGCCGTCAAACTGCTGGTGGAGAACCGGCGGTGGGCCGGCGTGCCGTTCTACCTGCGCACCGGGAAGCGCATGGGCAAGCGGGTCTCGGAGATCGCCGTCGTCTTCAAAAGAGCGCCGCACCTTCCTTTCTCGCACAACGACACCGAGGAACTCGGCTCGAACATGCTGGTCATCCGGGTTCAACCCGATGAGGGCGTGACGATCAGATTCGGCTCGAAGGTGCCGGGCCCGGCGATGGAGGTCCGCGATGTGTCGATGGACTTCTCCTACGGGCAGTCGTTCACCGAGGCGTCCCCGGAGGCCTACGAGCGGTTGATCCTGGACGTCCTGCTCGGTGAACCGTCGCTGTTCCCGCAGGACGAGGAGGTCGAGCTCTCCTGGAAGATCCTCGATCCGATCGAGAAGCACTGGGCCCGCAGCGCCGGTCAGCCCGAGCAGTACCTCCCCGGTTCCTGGGGTCCGGCGAGCGCCGACGCGATGATGGCCCGCGACGGCCGCGCGTGGCGGCGACCATGACAGCGCCGTTCGTATCTCGAGCCGCATCGCATCTGGGGAGCCACCGGTGATCGTCGATCTGCCCACCACGAATTCGTCCAAGATCAACAAGACACTGGTGGACATGCGTGAGAAGGGCGGCTCGGTCGCGCTCGGCCGGGTGCTCACCCTGGTGATCGTCACCGAGGACGCTGCCACCGAGGATCCGATCGCCGCGGCCAACGCCGCATCGTTCGAGCATCCCTGCCGGGTGATCGTGGTCGCCCGTGGTTCGCGGCGCGCCTCTCCCCGGCTCGACGCGCAGATCAGGGTCGGCGGTGACGCCGGGGCCAGCGAGGTGGTGGTGCTGCGGCTGTACGGTCCGTTGGTCGACCACGCCGCCTCCGTCGTCGTGCCGCTGCTGCTGGCGGATGCGCCGGTTGTCGCGTGGTGGCCCGGAGAGGCCCCGGACATGCCGGCCGAGGACCCGATCGGCAAGCTCGCCCAGCGGCGGGTGACCGATGCAGCGTCGGCCAAGCGTCCGGTGGCCCAACTGGCGAAGCGCCGGGAGTCCTACCGCCCCGGCGACACCGACCTGGCCTGGACCCGGCTGACCCGCTGGCGCGGCCTGCTCGCGTCCACCCTCGATCAGCCGCCGCACGACAAGGTCACGGCCGCGGTCGTCGCCGGTTCAGCCGATTCGCCGTCGGCCGATCTGCTCGCCGCCTGGCTGGCGCTGGCTCTCAAGGTGCCGGTCGAGCGGGTGAAGGCACCGAGCAAGGCCGGCCCGGGCCTGCATTCGGTCGTCCTGAGCCGCAAGGCCGGGGACATCAGCCTGGTCCGTCCGCAGACCATCACGGCCGAGTTGAAGGTGGGTGGCCAACCCGAGCGTCGCATCGCCCTCCCCCGGCGCGGCCTGCGGGACTGCCTGTCCGAGGAGCTGCGCCGCCTGGACGCTGACGACGTCTACGCGGAGGTGTTGAACAAGGGGATGTCCCTGGTGGCCAAGTACGCCGAGGCCAAAACGGCGTCCGCCGCCAAAGGCGGCACCCCTGCTGCGAAGACCGGGAAGTCGGCGCCGTCACGCAGGGCTCCGGCCAAGGCCGCGTCCGCGGAACCCGCACCGGACCGCGAAGAGGTTGCGAAGAGTGCCGTCGCCGCGTCGGAGGGACCGTCCGACGCACCCGGCGGCACCGAGGAGATGACCGCGGCGGGATCCGACGCGCCCTCCGCCTCGGCGTCACCTGGAGCTGACGGCGCGGGCCGCACCCGGGCCCGGCGGGCGTCGCGCGGCTCTTCGGGCGGTGCAGGCACCGGGCCCACCCGGCGCCGCAGTGCGGCCCGGAAGTCGGGGTCGTCGTGACGCCGGAAGTCGTCATCCACGGCACAGCGGAACTCCTGGCGGCGACGACGGCCGCAAGGTTGGTCACCAAGCTCGTCGACATCCAGTCCTCGGGCCGGATTCCCGCCATCGCGCTGACCGGCGGCGGTGTCGGCACCAGCGTGCTGGCCCATCTCAACGCCTCACCGGCGCGGGATGCGGTGGACTGGAGCCGGGTGGAGATCTTCTGGGGTGACGAACGTTTCATCCCTGCGGCCGATCCCGAGCGCAACGAGCTGCAGGCCAGGCAGGCCCTGCTCGACCATGTCGCGGTGGATCCCGCGCGGGTGCACCCGATGGCGGCGTCGGACGGACCGTTCGGCACCGACGTCGACGCGGGCGCCGGCGCCTACGCGGACCTTGTCGACGGCCGCGACGGGCTCGACCTGATCATGCTCGGGATGGGTGACGAGGGCCACGTGGCATCGATCTTCCCCGAGTCGCCCGCGGTGTACGACACCCGGCCGGTGGTCGCCGTACGGAACTGCCCGAAGCCCCCGCCGACCCGGATCTCGTTGACCCTGCCGACCATTCGGCAGGCGACCGAGGTGTGGATCATCACCGCGGCCGCGAGCAAGGCCGGAGCGGTCGCCATGGCGCTGGGCGGCGCCGGTGAGGTCGCCCTTCCGGCCGCCGGGGCGATCGGCAGGGCGCGCACGTTGTGGTTGCTGGATCGCCAGTCGGCGTCGGCGTTGCCCGCCGGCATTTCGCGTTCGCCGGTGTCCTGAGACGCTCACCACAACGGGAGGGCCCGTCGTCCCGCCGACTGCGAGTGCTCGCTAGCGTAGGTCCACAGCCCGCCGCATCCGCGCCCCGCCGTCCGGGCGTTGCGGCCGGCCCCGGATCAATCAGTGCTGGTGCCGTCACAGGACGGTGCGAGAACCCATCTCAAGGAGGAGATCGCATGAGTAAGCAGCCGGTCACGGTCACGGTCACAGGCGCAGCGGGTCAGATCGGATACGCCTTGCTCTTCCGCATCGCATCCGGCGCCATGCTCGGACCGGAGACCCCGGTCAAGCTCAACCTCCTCGAGATCACCCCCGCGTTGAAGTCCGCCGAGGGCACCGCGATGGAGCTCGACGACTGCGCCTTCCCGCTGCTCGCTGGTATCGACATCACCGACGACCCGAGAGTGGCGTTCGACGGCACGTCCGTGGCGTTGCTGGTGGGCGCACGCCCGCGCGGCCCGGGGATGGAACGCGCAGACCTGTTGCAGGCCAACGGCGGGATCTTCAAGCCCCAGGGTGAGGCGATCAATGCCGTTGCCGCCGATGATGTCCGGGTGCTGGTGGTCGGCAACCCGGCCAACACCAACGCACTGATCGCGCAGACCCACGCGCCGGACGTACCGGCCGAGCGGTTCAGCGCGATGATGCGACTGGACCACAACCGGGCGCTGACCCAGGTCGCCAAGAAGCTGGGCGTCGGCGTGACCGAGATCCGGCACATGACCATCTGGGGCAACCACTCGGCCAGCCAGTACCCGGACCTGTTCCACGCCGAGGTGAACGGCAAGCCGGTCGCCGACCAGGTGGAGAGTGCCTGGCTGCGGGATACCTTCATCCCCACGGTCGCCAAGCGCGGCGCGGCCATCATCGAGGCCCGCGGCGCGTCGTCGGCGGCCTCGGCGGCCAACGCCGCCATCGACCACGTGCATTCGTGGGTACTGGGAACTCCGGCCGACGACTGGGTGAGCGCCGGCATCGTCTCCGACGGCTCCTACGGAGTCCCGGCCGGCCTGATCTCCGGGTTCCCCGCCACCTCGAAGAACGGCTCCTGGGAGATCGTCCAGGGCCTGGACATCGACGACTACTCGCGCGGCAAGATCGACGCCTCGGTGGCGGAACTGGTCGAAGAGCGTGACGCCGTCAAGGGTCTCGGCCTGATCTGATCCCGGGTAGCCGGGTTCGGCGCCCACCATCAGCGCATCGCAACAACGTCCGTGTGCACCGGACAACCTCCGCGGAGGTTGTCCGGTACACACGGACGTTGTTGCGTCACGGGCGCCGCACATGCACGATTCAGTGGCTCGGCTGCAACGCCGCCAGCTGCCCGTCGATGATCGCCAGCGGACGGTACCGACCGATCTCGTCGCGGATTCGCGCCGCGTTGTCCCGGTAGCGCGACTCCCTGAGCACTCTGACCGTTGCACGTCTGATCCTGCGCGGGCTCGGCCGTTCGGTGTGCAGATTCACTCCCAAGCCGAGGTATTCGACGTGGGCATTGTTGTCGTTCTTCCCTTCTCGCGTGCCCGCCACGACCACCGGAACCCCATGGCTCATGCTCAGCAGCAGGCTGCCGCTGCCGCCATTGCAGATGAAGGCGTCGACCTTCGGCAGGACGGCATCGAAGTCGATCCAATCGGTGATCACGACGTTCGGCCGAGCCCAGGTGCGCCGCAGGCGTTGGGTGCCGTGCCCGCCGGTTGCCACGATCACCAGGCACGGCGTCTCGGAAAGAGCCTCGAGTGCCGGGATCATCAACTTGCCGGGGTCGATGTTGTCGACGGTTCCCTGTGAGACCAGGACCGTGTAGCGATAGCGCCCGATCTCCGGCGGCAGGTCCGCGACCTGGTTGGGGTCACGGTACGGATGACAGGCACCGATGTGGATCGAGGCGTCGGTTTGCTCCCGCGGGTAGGCCAGTCCCGGAACGCCGTTGAGAAAGGCGCGATCCGCGACCCGCACGGATTCCTCCAGCACCGACCAGCTGATCGGCGGCACCCCGAAATCGGCCAGTGTCCGATTGTAGACGGCCCGCAGATGGTCGTAGACCATTCGGTTCATCCCGTACCTCACCCCCCGGTAGACAGCCCGGCCCATTGCGGAGCGCACCGGCTTCAGACCCAGGAACCCCGGCGGGAGATGCGGGGCGTCCACGGGTGACTCCGACCCTGGTTCGAGTGTGAAGACCCGCTTGCCGAGCACGTCCCGGATCAACCGGGCCCCGTAGAAGGCCCCATCGCAGAACAGCAGGTCGAACGGGAACCGCTCATTGATCTGACGGACGTCCTCGAGGAACGCAGCGACGTTGGAGAGAAAAATCTTCTCGCCGTCGAACCTGATCAACGCCGGCCCACGCAGGGACGCCCGCTCCGGGAACAACTCCGGGATCGTCGCGCCGGTGACCTCGGTCGCCCGGTCGAACGGTTCGTGCGGGATGCCAAGGCGTTCCAGCCGGGGGGCCATGCTGGCGCCGGTGTACCAGCGAACCTCATGGCCTGTCCTGGCAAGGTGGACCGCGATGCCGGTCATCGGGTTGAAGTGCCCGTCTGCGGCCAGACACGCGAACAGGATTCTCATCTCACCGTCTCCCTTCTGGTTCGTAACGAGTCGCCGGCTGCGACTCGGCGTGGTTTCCTGCCAAGCACCCTGCGCGCCAACAGGATCGGCCAGACGGGGAACGCCAGGTAGGCCGGCAGACCGATGACCGCGGCGGCCGCCAGCAGGACCTGCTGCACCGTTGACGCCGCCGGTGCGAGCGCGCCGGCGGCAGCCAGGGCAGTGCCGACCAGCGCCGCGGCACCCACTGTCCGGCCGAATACGGCGACGGTGTCGGGCAGCACGCCCGCCCGACGACCGGCGCGGTTGACCACGACGAGCCAGCCGAAGATGACCGGCAGAGCCACACCGGCCACAGCGAATTGCGCGGTCAGCGACACCACCCCGGACAGCATCAGCGGGGCGACCACCGCCAACGCTCCCATCCCCGCGACAGCGCCGCCAGAAAGCAGCCTCAGCAATTCGGACGGCGGGACCGTCCGGCGGAGGTGGATCGCGACCGGGATCAGCGCCGCCATGGAGATCGCGCCGGTCACGTCGTTGACGGGACCCAGCCACGCCCACCGACTCGGGGTATCGGACCACGGCGCGGCCATCGCGAAGAACCCGGCCAGCGACACGTTCGCCACGATCCCCGAGACGCCGCTGATCACGGCGAAGATGGCAGTCCTTCGACGGCTCAACAGGTGCTTCATGGCACCATTTCTCCGTTACTCCGGCCGGTTGGCTGCCGCGCCGCCGAGCCGGAACGGGCTGGAGACGCCCTCGTACACGAGGTGCACCACCATCCCAGCGGTCGCGTGTTCAAGGTTGTGGCAGTGCGCCATCCAGATTCCGGGGTTGTCCGCCAGGAGAAGTACCTGCCATACCTCGCCGGGGCGAACGTCGAACGTGTCCAGCCAGAGTGGGCTTCCACTCGACGCCACGCCGTCCCGCGAGAGCACCAGCACCCGGTGACCGTGCGGATGCATCGGGTGCGTCTCGGAGCCCCGATTGACCACCGTCAGCCGGACAAGTTCGCCTGGGCGCACCACCATCGCGGGCACATGCGGATGCACCTCGCCGTTGACGGTCTGCGCGAAAGAGGGAACGCCACCCAGGAATCGCAACTGTCGATCCAGCACCAGAGTCAGGTCGCGGTCAATTGGACGGTCGGTGAACCCAGGCACAGCAGCGCGACGGCCGTACGACAGCAGGTCGAGGTCGGAGCCGTCGATGAACTGCAGACGGTCTCGAGGTGGATCCGCGTTCGGGACCAGTTCCAGCCCGGTTTCCGCTGCACCCTCCATGGCGAGTGACACCGGGTTGCCGGGCATCTCGAAGGTGGCGTCGTACCGCCCGCCGGCCGGGATTCGCAGAGTCGTGCCCTGTAATTGCGTCGGGCCGACGAGATCGCCACCGTCGACAGCGGCGACGGTGAACGCCGTTCCGCCGAGGGAGAACCGATGTGGCACCGAATCCGTGTTGATCAACCTGAGCCGGACCGCGCTGTGCGGTGTGACGGTCCGGCGGTCCACCCCGTCGCCACCGTTGATCAGCGGGATGCCCTCGATCGTGTGTGCCTCGACGACCAGATCGATTCCACTGCTGGTCCGGTCAACGGCGCCACCGGACGGCTCGACGACGAGCGCCCCGTACAGACCGCGACCGACCGCCTCGGAGGACACCTGATGTGCGTGGTACCAGAACGTCCCCGACACCGTTGCGGGGAAACGGTAGGTGAATTCCTTGCCCGGTCCCACGGCGTCCTGGGTGACTCCGGCCACGCCATCGTCACCGTTCGGGACCGGGTACCCGTGCCAGTGCACTGTCACACCGTCGGCAATGTCGATGTTGCGCAGGACCACCTCGACGAAATCACCCCGCTGCACACGTATCTCGGGTCCGGGAACGCTCCCGAAGGTCCATGCCTCGACCGTACGGCCGGACGGAAGGGTCAACGGCTGCTGCCGCGCAGTCAGGGTGAACGTTCGGATCCGTGCGTCGTCGGGGGCTGCCTCCCGCAGGTCTGCCACGGAGATGCCCGGTGCTGCAGCCACGCTCGTCGGACTGCCGGTCCCCTGGTGCGGATGACCCGTCGCGCCGATCAGCACCGGCTGCAGGTCCCGGTACAAGCCGAATGCAACACCGGTGGCGACCGGCAGCAGGCACAGCACCAGCAATGCCGCCGCCACCCTGGGCCGGTGGCGGCCGGTGACCTTGAGCCAGGTCAGTCCGGTCACTCCGAGCAGCATGGTGAGGACGATGACTGCAGCGGTGAGCGTGAGCGGGTAACCCACGGCGAAGGTGGTGATCACTCCACCGGCGCTGGCGAAACCGGCTGCGAACAGCGCGGCGGCGCCCCTCCTGATCCGGTTGGCCCGGCCCCCGTCGCGGGCAGTACGACGGCCGACTTCACGAAGGAGGACCGGACCGGCGAGTGCGATAGCCAGGCCCGCACCGGCCAACGCCAGCGGCACCGCCAGCATCACCTTCTCGGCCGTGAACCACCACCCCCGCGACAGCAGCACGACAGCGACGGTGGCGCGTCCCACGACGGCAACCACAGCCACCACGGCGACGGCCACTGCGGCGATCGCCCGCCTCCGGGTAGTGCCGCCGATCAGCGACAGCAGGAGCGACGCGGCGCCGACGAACAGCCCCGTCGCGAGCACGAGGAGCAGCAGGTCGAGCGCCGACAATTGTTGCGTCGTCACGGGTGGCTGCCCTTCCAGGTCCGGTCAACTCGCCGGAGAATCACGAGGTGGCGATGTCGCGATCACGCGGACGGAGCCCTGCGGCAGTATCTGAATCGTGCGTCACGGCGGCAGTCTCCACATCTTCGGTCGCCGGTGCGTTGAGAACAGGACCGGTGCCCAACCGGGCGAACTGCCTGGCCCGCAGGAACACAAGGATGCTGGTGCCCAGGACGCACAAACCGTTGATCGCATGCAGACCGAGAATCAATTGGCCGGCGAGATTGGTCCGGTCCTCCGACGCGCCCGCCAGACCGGCGATGATGAACAGCACCGTCTGCAGGATGAGCAGACCGAACGGGATCGCTGTCAGCCCGATCAACCGGCCAGGCGCCCTCGCCGCGGCTGCTGCCGCGATGGACAGCAGGCACAACACCGGTAGCACGATCCGGCCGTTCATCTGGTGCAGGATGAACTGTGAGTCGTTGTCCGGAGCCGTGAAGACACCGAAGGCGGCAAAGTAGAACTGGAGGATGACGGACACCATCAGTAGGCCGGTGATGGCGACATAGACCTTGCGCATGACGACTCCTGGGATCGACGACTCCTGGAAGCATCGCGGCGCAATGTCCCGGGCGTCACGGGACATCCGCCCCCCAGGACCAGGGATTTACGCGATTCCGCCGAGACCGGCGTCGCGTGCCTTTGCGATGGCGCCGGCGCGGTCCGCGACCTGCAACTTGACCAGGATGTTCGAGACGACATTGCGAATGGTCT
Organism: Nakamurella sp. GG22; assembly: GCF_052976845.2. NCBI lineage: Bacteria > Bacillati > Actinomycetota > Actinomycetes > Nakamurellales > Nakamurellaceae > Nakamurella > Nakamurella sp. GG22. The sequence goes on from NZ_JBRIIO020000002.1 coordinate 78,902, forward strand.
TCTCGCTGATGCCCATGCTGCCGGCGATCGCCGGATTGCCCCAGCCGCGTGCAAGCAGGTCCAATGCTTCCCGCTCCCGTGGCGTCAGCTGGACGAAAGGCCCGCGGTCATCAGCGATTTCGTGAAACCACCCTGGGAGCCGGCGAGCCACGGCCGCTCCCAGGATCGCCTCACCACGGGCAACTGCCCGGATGGCGGCCAGAATGGCGTCGGGCTCTGCGGATTTCACCACGTAGCCGCGGGCGCCGGCCTGCATGGCCCTGAAGACCAGGGCATCGTCGTCGTACATGGTCAAGATGAGGATCGCGGTGTTCGGGGCCTGGTGCAAAATGCGACGGGCGGCGTCCACGCCGTTGAGCTCGGGCATGTTGAGGTCGAGGACAACCACCTGCGGCGACAGCGATTCCGCAAGCCGGACCGCCTCCAATCCCGTGGCTGCCTGCCCGACGACGGCGAGATCCACTGTTGCACAGAGCAATCCGGTCAACCCGTCACGGTAGACGGGATGATCGTCAGCGAGCAGGACCCGCACCCGGCCGTCGTCGACCATCACAGATCCTCGGACAGTGGGAGCACCGCTGCGACACGCGTTCCGCCGTCCGGACGCGTCAGGTGCCGGCAGTCACCGCCCAATTCCCGGGCGCGCTCGCGCATCGCCGTCACGCCGACCCCGGCACGGAAGTCGGCCGGCAATCCACTTCCGTCGTCATCGATGTCCACTGACAGCTCCGTCCCGGTGCGACGAAGACGCACCCAGCAGTGCGTTGCCTGGGCATGCCGTGCCGCGTTCGTCATCGCACCCATCGTGATGCGGTACGCCGCCACCTCGACGGCCGCGGGGAGTGCACGTCCGCCTGCCTGCCGATCGATGTCCCCCGCGTCGATGACGACCTCGAGGGGGGACAGTTCGGCGGCACGGTCCTGCAACGCGAGAACAAGTCCACGATCGTCGAGCGCGGGTGGACGCAGGTCGTAGGACAGCGCCCGTAGGGCACGGGCCGCGGCGCCGGCGTCGCGGCCGATGGCCGCGAGTGCGGAGGCGAATCCTGCCCTCCGATCCGGTTGCTCGACGAGCAGGCGCGCTGTTTCGGCGCGCAGCGCAATTCCGGCGACGGTGGGTCCGATCTCGTCGTGCAGCGTGCGACGCAGGACGCGTCGTTCCTCTTCCCTGGCCAGGACCAATCGCTCCCGTGATCGTTGCAGTTCCTGGGACAACAGCACCTCGCGAACCGCCGCGGCCACTTGCCTGGAAAGGTCGGCGATGAGCCTGCGTTCGGACGATGAGAAGTGTTCTGTCGGAGCTCTTCGAGCAATCCGCAGCTGCCCCACCTGTTCGCCTCGGAACAGGAGCGGTACGTCGTACAGCAGTGCGTCGTTCGCCGGTCGGCTCCCGACCGACGCTTCCCCTGGGTTGTCCTCGCCGTGCCAGACGATACCGACGTACGGCACCCGCAGCGCCCTCGCGACGTCGACGGCGACAGCTGGCAGGACCACGGTCCGCCGGGCTGCGGCGGTCAACTGCTCGGCGACACGACTCAGCGCTGTGTACGGGTCGTCCCGGTCGCCGTACAGCAGTGTGTTCACCGCGTGCTGCAGCCCCACCCGGAGCGGGTTGACCACGACCGCGACCACGGCCACCCCGGCCACGGCTGTCGGCGTCGTTGCCGGCGCCGAGAATGCCGCGGTCAGGACTGAGACAACGCCGAGGTAGAGGGCGACCACCAGGACCGTGAGCGCCGAGTACACCAACGTCCGACCCAGGAGGGCGTCCAGGTCGAACAGCCGGAAACGGGTCAGTGCCACCGTCAGGCCACCGACGAAGAGCAGGCCAGGTACACCGATCGCACCGGCCGGCAGCAGCGGTGTCCCGGTGATCAACTGAGGAATCATCCAGAACGCCAGAACCAGTAGGATCGATGCGGTTCCGGACGCTCCCACCCACAACAGTTGCTGCCGCTCGATGGAATTTCGCCCGGGAGGTGATCGGAAGATCCTCGAGCAATAGACACCCAGACCGGTCAGCAGGCAGCCAACGGTGATGAGGGACTGGACGACGATCGTCCCGTGCACCCAGCCGGTGAACGTCGAATCACCCGCGAGCGAGATGGCACCGAGGACGGCCCCGCCGACCAACCACAGCGCGAGCGGAGTGGTCTGCAGCACCATCCGTGGCATGACCCGGCCGGCGACACGGTGCCATGCCGTCGGGAAGAGGGCGGCGAAAGCGAGCAGCCCGCCCCAGGACACCGAATACGCTGCCCCGACGTTGGCCAGGAAGAGCCACCTCGGGAAGCCGCCGAACACGGAGTGCACCGGCAGGCCGAGCACCGTTGTGGTGGTGCTTGCGAGCAATCCGGATGACAGCAACAGCAGGGCGCCGGCCGCAGGATCCGCGCGGCGTCGTCCGAAGGCGTAGCAGCCGATACCGAACAGTGCGATGACGAACGCCATCGTGGACCACGATCCCGCAAGCAGCGACGGCACGCCCGAGGCCCGCATGGGTACGGTCAGCACGCTGACCGCGCCGTTGTCCACGATGGTCATCGACACCTGATCACCCAGCGCGGTTGCCGCAGTGACGACGGCCGTTTCCGGCACAGCACAATCACCGACCGCCTGCGGGCTGACGCCGAGTGCCGACCACTGCTGGGCGGCCGGGAACACCGTCGAGCATTCGGCCGGCGTGAACGCCCGCCAGCCCAGGAACCAGGCACCGACGGCAAGCAGCGCCGCGCACCCGGCTGCGATCCCCCACAGCGGTTCCTGACCGGTCCGAGCCTGCTCCACCGCTACAACTTGACAGGTGGTCGATTCGGTCACAAGGGGACAGCCACGCTGCCCGTCGGCGGATCAGATCTCGTCGGGCACCGGGGCGCTCGCGCCGGTCAGCGTCATGAGGACCTCGTCCAGCTCGTCCGGCCGGATCAGCACCTCACGCGCCTTCGAACCCTCCGACGGCCCGACGATGCCGCGGGTCTCCATCAGGTCCATCAGCCGGCCCGCTTTGGCGAACCCGACCCGGAGCTTGCGCTGCAGCATCGACGTCGAGCCGAGCTGCGAGGTCACCACCAGATTGATCGCCTCGATCAGCAGGTCGAGGTCGTTGCCGATGTCCGGGTCGACATCTATGGCGGCGTCCGCCTTCGCGGCCGTCACGCCTTCGTTGTAGTCCGGGGCGGCCTGCGACTTCGCGTACTCGACCACGGCATGGATCTCCGCGTCGCTGACGTAGGCGCCCTGGATCCGAATCGGCCGGGACTGCCCCATCGGCAAGTACAGCCCATCCCCCATCCCGATCAGCTTCTCGGCGCCGGGCTGGTCCAGGATGACCCGCGAGTCGGTGAGCGACGACGTGGCGAACGCCAGCCGGGACGGCACGTTGGTCTTGATCAAGCCGGTGACCACGTCCACCGACGGCCGCTGGGTGGCGAGCACCAGGTGGATCCCGGCGGCCCTCGCCTTCTGGGTGATCCGGACGATCGCGTCCTCGACGTCGCGGGGCGCCGTCATCATGAGATCGGCCAGCTCGTCGATGATCCCGAGAATGTAGGGGTAGGGCCGGTACACCCGCTCGGATCCGGGCGGCGTCACGATCTCGCCGCTGAGCACCTTCTTGTTGAAGTCATCGACGTGCCGCACTCCGTGCGCCAGCATGTCCTGGTAGCGCTGTTCCATCTCCTCGACGAGCCAGGCCAGCGCGGCGGCGGCCTTCTTCGGCTGGGTGATGATCGGCGTGATCAGGTGCGGAATGCCCTCGTACGGCGTCAGTTCCACCATCTTCGGGTCGACCAGGATCATCCGGACCTCGGCCGGTGAGGCGCGCTGCAGCAACGACACCAGCATCGAGTTGACGAAGCTGGACTTGCCCGAACCTGTTGCGCCGGCGACCAGCAGGTGCGGGGTCTTGGCGAGATTGGCGGTGACGAAGTTGCCCTCGACGTCCTTGCCCAGCCCGACCACGAGCGGATGATGATCAACCCGCGCCGCTGGGGCGGCGAGAACATCGCCCAGCCGGACCATCTCGCGATCCGAATTCGGCACTTCGATGCCGACGGCCGACTTGCCGGGGATGGGTGCGAGCAACCGCACGTTGTCGGTGGCGACGGCATAGGCGATGTTGCGGGTCAGCGCGGTGATCTTCTCGACCTTCACGCCCGGACCGAGTTCGACCTCGTAGCGGGTGACCGTCGGGCCGCGGGTGAACCCGGTGACGGCGGCGTCCACGTTGAACTGCTCCAGCACGCCGGTGATCCGCTCGATCATGTCGTCGTTGGCGGCGCTGCGGACCTTCGGCGGCGCACCGAGTTTCAGCAGTTCTGCGGGCGGCAGCTGGTAGGCGTTCCCCATCTGGTCGAGCCGCAACTGGGTGGGCTCGGTGACCTGGGTGCCCGCGTCAGGGTCCGGCACCGCCGGGCGAACCACTCGCGCACGACCGCCGCGCGGAGCCGTCGCCGGAGCGGCCGGTTGCGCGACGAGCGGGGTGGTCGGGGCACCGGCATCGACGACGACCGTGTCCGGGTCGGCCGCATCGTCGGCGTTGGCGGCCTGCCGGCGGCGGGCCGGCCTGCGCAGCCTGGTGGTGGCGAGATCGGCGTCCGGATCGAGGGAGACCTCCCCGCCGGCGCGGTAATCCTGAGCGTCGGTGTTCCCGTCCGGCGCGGCCCGGCCTTCCCGCACCCGACTCCAGTTGTCCCGAATCCGGCTCGGCACCTCGACCAGCGGCACCCCGGAGATCAACAGCACGCCGAACCCACCGAGCAGCACCAACAGCAGGATGGCGGGCACGGTCGTCACACCGATGTACAACGGCTGACCGACGAGCCAACCGACGGTGCCCCCGGCGTTCATTCGCTGGCCGATGGAGTCCGTGGCGCCGTCGGGGAGGTCGTCGGCGTGCAGGACGTGCAGGATGCCCGCGACCGACATGGTGACCGCCGCCGTGCCGACGATGCGCCGGCTGCGGTGCTCGGGGTCCGGCTCGGTGCGCATCAGGACGACGGCGATCACGACCAGAGCGATCGGGAAGACGACGGCGATCGCGCCGATCCAGACCCGCACCGCGTCATCGGCGAGACCGCCCACCGGGCCGGCGGCCTGCAGCCAGGTCCCGATGGCACAGACAACGGCGAGCGCGATGAGGCCGAACGCGATGCCGTCCCGGCGGTGCACCGGATCGATGTCCCTGGTAGCGGCCGCTCCGCGGCCGATGGCCCGCACCAGGCCGCCGAGCCAACGCGCGGCGACCAGCCACAGCCGTTTGAGCCCGCGCCCGATGCCCTTGACGGCGGTGACGAGCGGCGACGGCTCGTACGGCTGCGGAGCGGATGCTCGTGCTGTGCCGCCGGATCCGCTTCGTGAGCCGGTGCGGGCCGGAGCCCGGGTGCTGCCGCTGCGAGTTGCGCCCGTCTTGGGACCGGAACCCCTCGCCGGCGCCCGACCGGCCGAGCCGGCCGCACGCGGTTCGGCGCGCCCTCCGGATCGGGAGTTGGCGCGCGGGGGTGGTGCGGACGTCTTTCCGGCCATGGCGAGCACGCTATCCGTTCCGTCCCAGGAACCCCACCCGCCACACCGGCTCCGGCCCAGCCGCCGGGTTTGGGCGTCGCCGGCCACGGGCACTGTGCCAGCGAATCAGTCGATCGAGCGGCCCTGCTGCGGCCGGCGAAGGGCGGGCGCAGATGTCGACCAGCGAGCCGGATGCGTTCTCCGAGCGCGGCGATCACGCCGAGGCGGCGGCCTACCACGGCGGTGGCGTGTACAGCGGCGGTGAGTTCGCCGGTGGTGACGTCGAGCGGTACGACCGCGAGGCGCTCGACCCCGACAGCGCCCGTGGCGGCACCTCGCCCGACGGCGCAGACACGGCCGGGAGCGATCTGCCGGAGCGCGCCTGATGGCCCTGCTGATCGAGGACTACGCGCTCCTCGGGGACACCCAGACCGCCGCGCTGGTCGGACGTGACGGTTCGATCGACTGGCTGTGTTTCCCCCGGTTCGACAGCGGCGCCGTCTTCGCGGCCCTGCTCGGCACCGAGCAGCACGGGCGCTGGCTGATCGCCCCGGACGCTCCGGTGACCGCCACCCGCCGCCGGTACGAGGGCGAGAACCTCATCCTGGAAACCGAATTCGACACGGCGGACGGGACCGTGCGGCTGATCGACTTCATGCCACCCCGCGGTGAGGCGCCGGACGTCGTGCGGATCGTCGAGGGGGTGTCGGGACAGGTGCGGATGCGCATGCACCTGCGCATGCGGTTCGACTACGGCCGGGTGGTGCCCTGGGTGCGGCGCGAGGACGGTGCACTGGCCGCCGTCGCCGGGCCCGACTCATGTTGGCTGCGGACGCCGGTGGAGACCCGGGGCGAGGATCTGGCCACGGTCGCCGAGTTCGTGGTGGAGCCCGGCGATCGGGTGCCGTTCGTCCTCACCTGGCGCGAGTCCCACGCCAGCGCACCGGTTCCGATCCACGCCGACCACGCGCTGCGGGACACCCGCGAGTACTGGGCCGGGTGGCTGGCGCACTGCACGTATGACGGCCGGTGGCGCGAGGCCGTGATCAGGTCGCTGATCACCCTGAAAGCACTCACGTATGCACCCAGTGGCGGCATCGTCGCCGCACCGACGACCTCCTTGCCGGAGAAGCTGGGCGGTGTGCGGAACTGGGACTACCGCTTCTGCTGGTTGCGCGATGCGACGATCACCCTGCAGGCCCTGATGTACGCCGGCTTCGAGGAGGAGGCACGGGACTGGCGGAGGTGGTTGCTGCGGGCGATCGCCGGCGACCCGGCGGAGGTGCAGATCATGTACGGGGTGGCCGGCGAGCGCAGGCTGCCCGAATACCTGGCGGACTGGTTGCCCGGCTACGACGGCAACCCGGTGCGGATCGGCAACGAGGCGGTCGATCAGTTCCAACTGGACGTGTACGGCGAGGTGATGGACGCGCTCTACCAGGCACGGGCAACCGGCCTCAGCGGCGGGGCGAGTACCTGGGCATTGCAGAAGGCGCTGATGAAGATCGTCGCGGATCGGTGGCGCGAGCCCGACGAGGGCATCTGGGAGGTGCGCGGCGGCTCCCGGCATTTCACCCACTCCAAACTGATGGCCTGGGTGGCGGCCGACCGGGCCGTTCGCGGCGTCGAAAAGTTCGGCCTGGACGGACCTCTGGCCGAATGGCGCAGCCTTCGGGACGACATCGCCGCCGACATCCTCGAGCACGGCTACGACGCCGCACGCCGCACCTTCACCCAGTTCTACGGCTCCACCGAACTCGACGCGGCACTGCTGATGGTGCCGCTGGTCGGGTTCCTGCCGATCGACGACGAGCGGGTGATCGGCACGGTCGCGGCCATCGAAAAAGATTTGCTGGTCGACGGTTTCGTCCAGCGCTACACCCAGGACCACGAGACACGCACCGACGGCCTGCCTCCGGGCGAGGGCGCATTTCTGGCCTGCACCTTCTGGCTGGCCGACAACTATTCGCTGATGGGGCGGCAGGCGGACGCCGAGGAGATCTTCGAGCGACTGCTGGCCTTGCGCAACGACGTCGGCCTGCTCGCCGAGGAGTACGACCCGGCGGCCGGTCGGCTGGTGGGCAACTTCCCGCAGGCGTTCAGCCATGTCCCGCTGATCAATACGGCGCGCAACCTGTCCGCCGCCGGTGGTCCGTCACATCAGCGCGAGAAGACCACCGAGGCCGGCCGGGAGTCAGCCGAGAAAGCCTGATCGCCCTGGGCTCGGATTCGATCGGGCCCGGTCACCCCGGCCGGTGACAGACAGCCTCGAGATTGATCCCGTGCGGATCGTCGACGAACGCGCCGTAGTAGTCGACGTGATATTCGGGGTGGACCCCCGGTGGTTCCCGTGTTGTCGCCCCAGCGTCCAGTGCGGCTCGGTAGAACGTCTCGACGTCGGCGCGGGAATCCACCGTGAATGCCACGTGCATGTTGGTTCCGACAACACCCCGGTCGATCAGCCAGAAATAGGGTTTGACCTCCGCGAGACCGAAGCCGGTCATCGCCGGCTGGTCCTTGCTGTCGTCGGGCGGGATTTCCAGCATCTTGGTGATCCCGATGGACGCCAGGATCGGTTCGTAGAAAGCGACAGCGGCACCGAGGTCGGGGACGGCGATGTTGAGGTGGTCGATGCGGGATCCGGAACGGTCGATCATGTCTCTCCTTTAGCAGGGGTCATGATCAACCGTGACACGAGTCCCGGACAGGGGGTGTCCGCTATTGGCTGGTTGTCGTCCGGTCTTCTCGATGCTGGGAACGCTCCGCTGATCCGGCAGGGACCAGGATTGCTCACCGTCGGACTGGAAGGTCGCTGTGTCGACGATGACCACCCGGACCTGGCGCATGAGCAGCGAGAGGAAGAGATCACTCTGCTCGTCGAGGGGGCGGTAGGGATTGACGCCCACGACGAGCGCGCCGGCGGGGCCGACCTGCCCCCGCGGCGTCAGCGGGAGCACCAATGCCTGATCCGGCGTCAGCGGGCCGATCGGGCCGGCGAGCAGCAGTCCGTCCATCCGCCGACGCAAACCACCCTCCAGCGCGCCTCTTCCGGTCCGGACGACCAAATCGATGACGCCTTCGAACAACGCATCACCGGTTGCCTGCACGGAATCGGGAACCATCCCGTACTGGGCAACGCGGTCCCAGCGTTGGCCGTCCCCACGCAGGTAGACCATGGCGAACGGAGCCGTCTCGCGGTGCTGCGCCAGCACATCGACGACAGCGGCGCAGGTCTCGCCGGTTGTCCGGCCCTGGAGGACCGGGACCGCCCCGACGTCCCGGACGACCTCCATCTGCCGCTTGCCGAGGACCTGAGCGGTGGTCTCGCTGGATGTCATCACGTGGCCGAGAACGGCACCGTCGCCGTCCCGGATCGGCGTGCCGGAGAAAGAGAAATAGGATTCCTCCGGGCAATTGTCCTGCACGAGGATCAGCTGTTCGTCCGGACGACTGCTGACGGCGAGATCCGCAGGAGCGTCAAGACCGATAGTGATGCGGCCGGAAAGGTGCAATGGACACTGCCGGGCGGCGAGGCCGAGCGCACGAGGATGTTGATCACCGAGTTGGGGCGCGAAGCTGTCGTTGTAGACAGTCACGAGGTCGGGGCCCCATGCGACCAGCGTCGGCCCGGGCGAGTCCAGGCAGAATTGCATCGTCGACCTCAGCGCCGCCGACCAGGTGTCGACCCGACCCAGGGACGTCGCGGCCCAGTCGAGTCCTCGGCATAGACCGCGCATCAGGCCGGGGCCGGCGAAGAAACTCTTCGCTGAGTCCATACCTGTCACCAGCCCCGGTTGCCACAAGTCCCGAAAAAGCAACGACACGACACACTGTATTCGCCCGAGCGACCAGGAATCGCCCCAATTGGTCCAACAGGTGGCCGCGCGACGCCTTCGTGTCCTCGAAGCCCGTCACGGAACCTCGCCGAACACACCCCGACGGGTGGAGGCGGTGTCACGGTCGAGACCGAACCTGCGGTATCCGTGGAACGATGAGAGCCTGCACTTGACCGGTCAGCACAGATCACCCGGGGGATGGTCGCTGGTGGACGAAGAACACGTGGTCGTCGACGATGTCGGGAAGAACCGGGTGGCCGGCTCGGGCATGTTCCCGGCGATCGCGGACTATGCGTTCCTGTCCGATTGCGAGACCAACTGCCTGATTGCACCGTCCGGGGCGGTGGAGTGGATGTGCCTGCCGCGACCCGACTCCGCCAGTGTCTTCAACACGATGCTCGACCGGGGCGCCGGAGCTTTCCGGGTGGCGCCATTCGGCGTGACGGTGCCGACCGCGCGCCGGTACCTGCCCGGCACACTCGTCCTCGAGACGACGTGGCAGACCCCGACCGGTTGGCTCGTCGTCCAGGACGCGTTGATCATGTCGCCCTGGCACAACACCGACGATCGTTCGGCGACGCATCGGCGGACCCCGACCGACGACGACGCCGCGCACTGCCTGCTCCGCACGATCCGCTGCCTCAACGGCACCGTCGACCTCTCGGTCAGCTGCGAGCCGGTCTTCAGCGACGCCCGTAAGGCGGCCCGTTGGCGGTACCCGACGGACAGTTACACCGAGGTCGTCGCGACGGCGAAGGGTCAGCCGGCGTTGCGGCTGACCGGCTCCCTGCGGATGGGAGTGGAGGGACGCGCCGTCATCGGCCGCACGACGATGCGGCGCGGAGAGGTGCACCATGTCGCGTTGACGTTCTCCGAATTGCCGGCGCCGAAAGACACCGGCGAGGCCCTGGAATGGCTCGAGCACACCAACCAGTACTGGCGACAGTGGTTGGCGCAGGGCCGTTTTCCCGATCATCCTTGGCGCGGCTATCTGCAGTCGTCCGCGCTCGCACTCAAGGGCCTGACCTACGCGCCCACCGGGGCACTGCTCGCGGCGGCAACCACGTCGCTGCCACAGGTCCCCGGCGGCAATCGGAACTGGGACTACCGGTACACCTTCGTCCGGGACGCCACCTTCGCGCTGTGGGGTCTGTACACCCTCGGTTTCGATCGGGAGGCGAACGACTTCTTCTACTTCATCCACGACACCTGCCACGAGCATCCCGAGGATCTGCAGGTCATCTACGACGTCAGGGGAGATCGCCCACCCGGTGCCACCTCCCTGGACCACCTCACCGGCTACCAGAATTCGGAGCCGGTGCGGATCGGCAACGACGTTGCCACCCACCATCAGTACGGACCCTCGGGCGCACTGCTCGACTGCATCTACCTGCACACCCGAACCCGTGACCAGCTGCCCGAGGAACTGTGGCCGTTGGTCATCGCGCAGGTGGAGCAGGCGGCCGCCCACTGGACCGAGCCCGACCAGGGAATCTGGGACATCGGCGGTGCACCGCGGCACTACACCGCCACGAAGATCCTGTCGTGGGTGGCCGTCGACCGCGGGGTGCGGTTGGCGCGGCTACACGACTCGCACAGCACGGCGGACAAGTGGCAGCTGATCGCGGACGAGATCCATGCCGACATCCTCCTGAACGGTGTCGACGACAACGGCGTGTTCACCCAGCACTACGGCTCCAGCACTCTTGATTCCGCTCTGCTGCTCGCTCCCCTGTTCCGCTTCCTGTCGGCCGACGATCCGCGCATCCGGGCAACGGTGCTGGCCATCGCCGACCGGCTGGGCGTCCATGGCCTGCCGCGCCGGTACGGGACTGCCGGTGACGCCGAAGGTTTCGACGAACGGGAACCGCCGTTCCTGCTCTGTTCCTTCTGGCTGGTCTCCGCGCTCACCGAGATCGGCGAGATCGACAGAGCGCGGGCGCTGTGCGAAAGACTGCTCGCGCACGCCTCCCCGCTGGGCCTGTATGCCGAGGCGCTGGACCCGGTCACCGGGCGCCACCTCGGCAACTACCCGCAGGGCCTCACCCACCTCGCGCTGATCAACGCCGTCACCCACCTGATCCGCGCCGAGCACGCCTCCCGCACCCACACCTTCTCGCCGGCCAACCAGCCCGCCGGCTGAAATCCGGGGCGGTCGGTGCGGCGTGGTCTCCCCCCGTCGAGAGACGCCTGAGCAGGGTTTCCGACGCTCCACAGCGCCGATTTCCCTGCTGAGCCGTCAGCCGACCTGAAGAGCCAGGCCAGATCCGTCGAGCGACCGTGCCTGGCCACCAAGAACCCTGCGGAGACTCTTGATAGGAAACCATCTGGTTTCCTATACTCGACCCGTGGAGACGGTGTTCCGGGCGCTCGCCGACCCGACTCGGAGGGCGTTGCTCGACGCGCTCTTCGAGCAGGACGGGCAGACACTGGTCGCGCTGACGGCTCCGCACGACATGACGAGGATCGCGGTCGCGAAGCACCTGCGACTGCTCGAGGAGGCAGGTCTGGTGGTGAGCCGACGCCGGGGCCGGGAGAAGGTCCACTACCTGAACACGGTTCCGATCCGGCTCCTGCACGACCGCTGGGTCAGCAAGTACACCGAGCCCTGGGCCGCCGGTCTCGCCGGCCTGAAAGCCGAATTGGAGCATTCCATGGAGAAGGTGTTCGAGATCTATATCCGGACCACCCCGGAGCGGCTGTGGCGGGCCATCACCGACCCGGAGATCCGCGCGAAATACCATTTCGGTGCCGGCATCGCCTCGGAATGGACCACGGGCTCGCGGTACGAGCTGAAACATCCCGGAGCCGACGGCCCGCTCGCCGAGGGCGAGAACCTGGTCGTAGAGCCGCCGCGAAGACTCGTGCAGACAATGCACACCCTGTGGAGCGAGGAAGCAGAACGTGAGGGCACGTCACGGGTGAGCTGGGAGATCGAACCCGTCGGAGATTCCTGCAGGCTGACAGTGACCCATGACCAGCTCAGCGAAACCGCGCCACCCGAGATCTACGGCGGGTGGCCGATGATCCTCTCCGGCCTGAAGACCTGGCTGGAAACGGGCGAAACACTCACCACGCCCGGCTCACTCATGTACGGCTCGCCCGACAACGGAAGGTGAGAGCGCAGACCCGACAACGACTGTCGACCACCACCGCCCGACCCACGACAGCTCGTCCAACAAGCCAGGAAGGAATGCCATGCCGATGACCACCATCACCGACATCCGCACGATCGGAATCACCGTCGCCGATCAGGACAGGGCCCTCGAATTCTTCACGGCCGGACTCGGATTCGAAAAGCGCCTCGATGCCCCGATCAGCCCGACAATGCGCTGGATCGAGGTCGCACCACCCGGGGCCGGTACATCGATCGCCCTTGTCAGCGGAACGCCGGATCCGACCGGCGGCACCGACACCGCCGTCCGGTTCACCGTCCCCGATGCGGCGGCCGAGCATGCCGCATTGCGGGCGAGGGGAATCGACGTCAGCGACATCATGCGATGGGACGGCGTCCCGCCGATGTTCACCTTCGACGACCCCGACGGGAACAGGTTCGTGATCGTCGGGGTGCCCGAATGACCACGAATGACGCCACTGTTGTTGCCGGCGCGGAAACACCGCTGGACAAGACGTTCACCGCAACCCTGCAGAAGAGCGACGCCAAAGGCGGCTGGACATTCGTCGTCACGGACTGGACGGCCGAATTTTTCGGCACCCGCGGCCTGGTCAAGGTCGTCGGAACCGTCGACGGACACCCGTTTCGCAGTTCCTTCATGGCCCTCGGCGACGGCACGCACAAGCTGCCGATCAGCGCGGCGATCCGGGATCAGATCAAGAAGACGACGGGCGACTCAGTGACGATCCGGCTCACGGCGCGACTGCCGAAGTAACGCGCGTCAACGCGTTCTCCCACCGCCTGGTGGTGTGGCCGATGGTGCACGGCAATCCACCCGACGTCCGGTGGCGGCTGCGGCCCGGGGATCGCGCGTCACGAGACGCCTGATCCGGTTGTCCCGCTGACGAACCGCACCACGGCGGTTCGCCGGGTTGTCCGCATCGAGGTCGATCACATCAGCGGGCCGCAGCATTCACCACATCGGGCTGAAGAAGTACACGTCCTGTTCCGCACCACCATCCTTCCGTCGCGAGGGTCGGGGGTCCAGCGATCTCCGACGGATGAGCGATTATGTCGTCTCAGCAGTGCTGCAGCGGGAGTGCCGGGGGCCCCCGCTGCCGGCGCCACGCACGTCCGGGTGGCACCTGCCGGCCCCACGGCGGCGTTCGCGTCCTCCGCGTCCCCTGTGCGGCCGCCCCTGATCGTCCACCGTCGGGGGCGTCCGACACCGTCACCCTGGCCGGTGGTGGTGTGCGAAGCTCCGCGGCCTCACTGACGATGCCGTCGAACTCGGCGCGCAGCCACTCCTCGTCGTCACAGACCAGCGCCCAGAATTGGGCGTCCACAGTCTCGGAACCGAGCACTGCGTCGACATTCTCTGCTTGGGCGTCGGCGTGACCCATCGCTTCTCACCACCTGCCACGGTCATCGTCAGGGCGTTGATGTGTGTCACCTGGTGTCCTCTTCTTATAACATCCGCCGAGATCGGCACGCAAGGGTTCGACAGCAGTTTCTCGGCCAGCCGGAGTCGAGACAACGCCCGCAGCAACAACACTCGCGTGATCTCGGGTCACTGCGCCGACGGCTGCCGTTCTCCGGACCGGCTGCGTGTGCCGATCCGCCGCCAGACCCAGCTGGACGCGACATGCCGGTCGTGCAGGACGTATTCGCTCGTCGAGTCGTCGTACAGCGTGGTCTCCAGCAAGCGACGCTCGGAACCCCTGCCGGCGAAAAGGATCTCGTCATCGGCTTGCAGCCTGAAATCGTCGCCCGGGGTGAGCGTGCTGTCCTCGCCGCGCTGCAGGAGGAGTGGCACGACGGCGAGCCTGCTGTCCCGGTCATCGGGACTGCGCAGCAGATCACCGAGCAACGGGCCGTCTCCGGCCAGCCACTGACGCGCCCCCGGCGCCTGAGCATCCCGCAGCTTGATCTTCCACAGCTCCTGCAACCGCCGGCCGCAATTCTGGGTGATCCTGCCCAGCAGCTCAGACGCCCACTCGTCTCCCCGCGCCGGCATCTGCTGCAGGAAGCGCCAGAGCAGCGGGGTGCTCAGCTGCGCATACATCTCGTGCGCGACAACCTCCGTCGGCACCAGCAACGAGTCGACGGTCACCGCGGCGAACAGTGGCGCGCTGGTCTGCGAGTTCTGCCGGGCCGCTACGAACAGCCCAGGGTTGATCCGGCGGGCGGCGGCGATCAGCGACAGGTTCGTGGTGTCGTTGTCCGTGCCGGCGACGAAGCCCACCGCCGTGGCGAGGTCGGCCTTCGCCATCACGGTCGGTTCGGACCCGTCGCCGATCAGGATCGACGGGTCCGGGTCCGCCACCGCGGCCGGCTCGATGATGGTGACCTCGAGTCCTTCAGCGCGCAGGTCCGCGGTCAGTTCTTTGCCGAAGCGCCCGTAGCCGCACATCACCCATCGGCCCTCGGTCGGCGGCCGGCCACGCTTCGGACGCTCGGCACCCGGCCCGCTCTCCAGCCAGGTCAGCAACTGATAGGACGCCGGAGCCCGCAGCGCGAGCCGCAGGTGATCGCCGAACCTGTCGAAGGGGTTGACCACCGACGGTGTCCCGAACGCGTGCATCCGGAACTCGATGGCCGGCGACACCGTGCGGGCGATCACCGGCAGCTCCGGTCGCAGCAGCGACGCCGCCATCGTGACCGCGAGGTTGACCTCGTCATCGCTGGTCAACGCGAGCACGCCGGAACAGAACGGGTGGTCCAGCCCGGCGATGGCCAGATGGTGCGGGTTGCGGACATCCCCTGCCAGACCCGGGATATCGGCGTGGTAGGCGACCAGGTCCAGCGAGTCGATCCGTTCCGGTGACTGGTCGATGACGACGAACTGCTGGCCCAGCGCATCGAAGGACCGGCCCAGCAGCTCTCCGGTCTGGCCGTAGCCGGCGAACAGCAGGAACGGCTCCCGCAGCCGTTTGACCTTCCGGCGGAAGCGCTGCAGCGCCAACGCATTGCGGAATGCCCGGTCCTGGATCAAGGTGAGCAGCGACCCGATGGCGTAGGCCCAGCCGATCACCGTCAGGTAGATCGAGATGGTCACCCACATCCGCTGGTTGTCGGTGAACGGATACGGCAGTTCGCCGAAACCGATCGTCGACGCGGTGTAGCTCATGAAGTAGAAGGCGTCGAAGAACGTCATGTGGAACGGTTCGCCCGCCGGGTCCTCGCCCGGGATGAGCACCAGTCCCAGCACCGAGACGGCGAAGATCACGATCAAGGTGATCAGCGGCGCCCGCATCCGGCGCATGATCACGAAGATCGTCTCCGACGACTGGTCCCCCGTGCCGAGCCGGGCCCGCCAGCTGACCCGCGGGCGTTCCTCGTCGTCCTCGCCGAACAGTTGCTTCCAGAAGACGAGCAGGACGTTACTCACGCGGACACCGCGTCACCGGCGATGGAAGGAGACGGTCTCGACGACCAGCAGCACGACGGACACCAGGTTGGCCAGCAACGCTCCGCCGGACAGCGACACCACGCTCGACATCGCATGGGCGTCGACACCGGCCGCGGATACGTTGGCCGCGTATCCCCAGGCCAGGGCCGCGGCCAACAGCTGCAGGTCCGCCACCAGGCTCGTCGCGAGGTGAACGGCGCCGATCTGGGTGCGATCACCGAACTTCAGCACCGTCGCGATCAGGCTGACCACCAGCGCCGCGAACAGCTCGTACTCGTTGTGCAATTCCGGAATGGAGATGTCGCCGATGAAGAACCCGAAGTTCAGCGTGGCGGCCAGCAGCACGAAAAAACCGAAGATGACCTTCTCGAGATTCACGACACCCCCTCGGGCCTCGGACGGCGTCCGCCACGGTGACCATAAACGGCGCCGCGCCGTGCGGCCCGCTGAATCGCCCTATCGCTGGTCGCGAAGTGTGATCGAGCCACCGGCGGCGGTCTCCATCGGCATCACCATGCCCGGGGCTTCGTCCTGCACCGGCTCAGTCGCGACTCCGCTGACCCTGGACCGGTTCAGCCGGCGCTCCAACACCCTGGCCAGATAGGACAGCGCCAGGTTGATCACCACGTAGATCAGCGAGATGACGATGTACACCTGGATCAGCGTGTGGGTGCGCGCCGTCAACACGTTCGCCGTCCGCAGCAGTTCCGGGAAGCTGGCCGCGTAACCGAGAGTCGAATCCTTGAGCAGGGAGACCAGTTGGGTCACCAGCGACGGGATGATCAACCGGATCGCCTGCGGGAAGATCACCAGCCGCATCGCCTGCCAGTAGGTCAGCCCGACGGCCAGCGAGGCCTCCAATTGGCCGCGGGGCAGCGCGTTCACGCCGGCCCGGAAGATCTCCGCCAGAACCGCCGCGTTGCACATGACGATGGGCACGCAGATCTTCCAGAAGATCGGCAGGTTGATGCCCAGCGGCGGCAGCGCCAGGACGAACATCAACACCAGCAGCAACAACGGGACGGACCGGAACACCTCCACGTATGCCGTACCGAACCAACGCAGGGCCTTGTTGTGTGCGAGCCGGAGCAGTGCGAACAGGACGCCCAGCGGCAGGGCGATCAGTCCGGAGACCACGGTCAGCTTCAGGGTGTTGACCAGCCCGTTCCAGAGGAACGACCGCACGTACGGCAGGGTGAAGACATTCCACTTCTCCGCCGTCAGCTGTCCCGCGTCGGCGAACCGGGCGATCGCCACGTACACCACGGCGACGATCGCCAGCAGCGTCAGCACGGTCGCGATCCGGATGCGCCGCAGGGCACGTGGACCGGGCTCGTCGAAAAGCACCCGCGTCGCGGCACTCACGACGGGACCCTCACCGCTGCACCGTGACGCGGCGCTCGATCCAGCCGCCGGCTGCTCCCGACAGCAGCGCGATCACGACGTAGACAGCGGCGATCGAGGCGAACACCGCGAAGCCGCCCGCGTACCGGTTGTTCAATCCCTGGCCGATGGCGGTGACGTCCTGGATGCCGATCACCGACGCCAGTGAAGAGCCGATCAGCGTGCCGATCCAGACGTTGACCAGCGGCTGGACCATCGAGCGCACCGCCTGCGGGAGGATGACGTAGCGCAGCGACTGGGTGAAGGTGAGGCCGATCGACCTGGCTGCCTCGGCCTGACCGACCTGCACGGTGTTGATACCCGTCCGGATCGACTCGCAGACGAAGGCGCCCGCGAACATGGCCATCGCGACGACCGCGCTGTTGTAGAGGCTGAACAGGATCCCGATGTCCGGCAGGCCGAACACCACCAGGAACAGCAGGCAGAGCAGCGGAATGTTCCGGAAGAACTCCACGTAGACCAGCCCGACCGCCCGCAGCGGGGCGATCGGGCTGATCCGCATGACGGCCACCAGGACGCCGATCACCATCGCCCCGACGAAGCTGAGCACCGCGATGGACAGCGTGATCCGCAGGCCGTCGAGCAACGGTGCCAGGTTGGACAGCACGATCGTCACGGGCGTCTACTCCCTCGGTTCTGCCGGACCACCCGGCCGGCGGGCGGATCAGGATCCGGGCACGGACCCGATCGCCGGCGGCGCCGGTGCATCGCCCTCGACCACGGTGCCGATGGTGGCCTTCCACAGCGCGGCCCACGAACCGTCGTCCTGGATGGTCTTCAGCCAGGCGTCGACGAACTCTTTCGCGGACGGATCGTCCTTGGTGACTCCGATGCCGTAGGGATCCACGGTGAACGGCTCCCCCACCACCTTGACGTCCGGATTGCTGATGGCGTCGCTGATCAGGATCGACTGGTCGATGACATACGCATCCGCCCGGCCCTGGGTCAGTGCCGCGACGCATTCGGCGTCGTTGGTGTACGGCTGCAGCTTCGCGGTCGGCACCTTGTCCTGCAAAGCCGTCAGGGAGGTCGAATTGGTCTGCGTAGTGACGTTGCGGCCGGCCAGGTCCTCCACGCCGGTGATGTCGGTGTTGTCGGCGCGAACCATGATCGCGGCGCCCGAGATCAGGTACGGACCGGCGAACGCGACCTTCTCGGCCCTCTCCGGAGTGATCGAGTACGTCGCGAAAACCCCGTCCACCGACCCGTTCTGGATCAGCGTCTCCCGGGTGTCGACCGTCGTCACGGTCAGTTCCGTTGTGGGCTCGCCGAGGATGTACTGGGCGAGCATCTGGGACAGCCCGGCGTCGAACCCGACCACCTTCCCGGTCTCCAGGTCCAGCAGCGAGAACAGTGCGCCCGTCTCAGTTCCGCCAGTGCGCAGCACTCCACGGTCCTTGATCGCCTTCGCCCACGGGCTTGCCTCGATGGTGGCGTCATCGGCCTTCGGCGCGTTCGCGATCACGCCGTCGTAGGTGGCCACATCGATCTCTCCGGAGCCGCTGCCGGTGATCTGGGCGACGGAGGCGGAGCCGCCGGCCGATCCGGTCGCGGAGCCCCCGGCCGAGCCACCGGCACTGCCCGAACCCGCACCGCCGGACCCGGTGGCGCCGCTGGTACCGGCCGATGTCACCGCCGCGGCGCTGCTCGCCGGGCCGCTGGTGCCGGTCGCGGACGTCGCCGCCGGTTCGCTGCCGGACGAGCACGAGGCGACCAGGAAGGCGGCCAGCACGGCGGCGGCGCCGGCACGCAGCCGGCGGGTCGATGGCGGCATAGTTTCCTCCGATAAGTTTCCGTCGTGCCGGTGACAGCCGGACGGGAGGTCGATGGGGCGAGAATGGGGCGGGACGGGCGTCGGGCCGCACAAGAGATACCCGCCATTAGCGGCGGCAAACACCGGCTGCGGCACCCGGGAAAGGTGAATCGATGCGAACTGCGACGATTGTGGTGGTCTTCGTCAGCCTCGCCGTGATTCTCGTCCTGATCGGGATCATGCTGGTGCACTGGCGACGCTTCCGGGCCGAGACCGATCGATACCGCGCCTGGCAGGCCGTCTACGGGCAGCGCGGCGCAAAGGTCGCGCTGACGGCGGGATTCGTCGCGCTCGCCGTCCTCGTGGGGGCGCTGCTGGCCTTCCAGGACCAGCCGATCCCCTGAACTGTTCGAACGAATAGCCCGGGCCCCGACGGGTACTGCACTGGCAGCCGTACTCGAAGACCCGGGTGGAAGGCGGACCGGAGTGACCCATCTACAACAGTCCCCGGCGGAGCCGACCAAACCGGCCGGCGCATCGGAACCGAGCGAACCGGCTGGTGCGGAACGGGCGCCCGGCCGGGTGATCGCCGGGTCGTCGCCGGCCGTGACCGACTGGGTGCCATGGCATTTCGCCGGCCGCGGCCCGGTGCCGACGGCCACCGGCCGGGTCCGGAAGCGGTGGCGCAAGGTCGCTGCCCGGACGTTGAGCAAGGCCTGGGGCGATTCGCTGTTCGGCATGAGTTCACAGGCCGCGTTCTGGTGTGCGCTGTCCACCGCACCGCTGCTGCTGGCGCTGCTCGGGCTGGTCGGCTACGTGGCGAACTGGATCGGCCCGGAGACGATGGGCGAGATCCGGGAGCAGACCACCGTCTTCCTGCACACCGTCTTCAACGAGGAGGTTGCCGACAATCTGGTCGGCAACACGGTCGACGTCATCCTGAACAACGGCCAGGCGGACGTGGTCTCGATCGGCCTCATCATCAGCCTGTGGGCCGGATCCTCGGCGATGTCCGCCTTCATCGAGTCGATCACCATTGCGTACTGCCAGCACGAGGTTCGCCACCCGGTCATCGAGCGTTTCTTCGCGCTCGGCCTGTACGTCGGTGCGCTGACGGCAGGAATCCTGATTGTTCCGTTGCTGGCGATCGGGCCCGATTACCTGCCCGGAATGTTTCCCGTCTCGCTCCGGCCGACGGTGAGCACCATCATCGGGTGGGTTTATTACCCCGGCCTTGCCATCGGCATGATCGTGCTGCTGACGACCCTGTACAAGGTCGCACCGAAACGCCGGCACACCTGGAAACGGGGGCTGCCGGGCGCGGTCCTGGCCGCGGCGGTCTTCTTCGTCGCGAGTGCGGCCCTGCGGCTGTATCTGTCGTACGTCTACAGCCACGGCCTGACGTACGGGGCACTGGCGACGCCGATCACGTTCCTGCTGTTCTATTACTTCGCGTCGATGGCGATCATCATCGGCGCGCAGTTCAACAATGCGCTGCTCGAGTTCTACCCGCCGCGGCTACCCCGCCGGCTGCGGCGCCGCTACCAGGCCCGCAGGCCCGTTGGCCAGGATTCGGACCAGCCGGGCATGTTCAGCGGAGCACCCGACGCAGGGGATCATCAGCAAGCGGACGATCAGGAAAACGGCGCTGCGACAGGTGACGTCGTCACAACCGGACGTCCGCCGGCCCATCCGTGACCGGCAGTCCGGCGGCCAGCCAGCCCTCCACGCCGTCGATCATGTCGGTGGCCCGCCAGAGGCCGAGCGACCGCAGGCTGGCCGCCGCGAGCGAGGAACTGTACCCCTGCCGGCAGACGACGATGATCTCCATGTCGTGACCCGTTACCTCGGGGATCCGGTCGGGGCTCGCCGGGTCGAGTCGCCATTCCAGCACGGTCCGATCGATGACCAGGCCGAACGGCAGGGTGCCCTGACGGCGCCGCTGAAGGTCGGTGCGGGTGTCGATGACCAGCGCGCCCCTCGCGACGGCCGCCGAGACGTCCGTCGGCGCGACCCTACGCAGGCCCGACCTGGCCTTCTCCAGGATGGTGTCGACGCCGTCGGAGTCCGCCGCGCGGCCCGTGTCGTCCATTCCCGCACTGTCCATCCCAGCAGTGTTCCGCACGCACCGGCCGGCCAAACCCGCACCGCCCGATCAGCGCACGGCAGCGTGAGATCACCGATCGGGTAGCGATTCCCGGGGCGGGCCCGACCGATACCGGCGCAGCGGCAGCGACCCGGAGTCGATCGCCTCCCCGATCGCGTTGCGCACGGCGACCACCCGCCGCGGATCGGCCGCCGCGGGACCGGCGGAGCTTGCAGCGCTCGTGCCGACGCTGACGACCAGATCGCCCCGGCGGAGCACGGCCGGTGACCGGGCGCTCCCGGCCGCCGCGTTGTCCGAGCGGACGCAGAACGAGCGCTGCGCGTCGGCGTCGCGCTCGACGGCGCCGTCGGTCGCCGGGTCACCGGTGGCTGCGAAGACGAGCCATGCGCCCTCCAGGTCACCGGCCCGGTAGCACCGGCGACGCCAGCTGACCGCTCCCGCCCGATGCCGGTCGACGAGTTCCGGGCACGCCTGCGGGGCGACGAGCAGGACCGTCGCGCCGGCCTCGAGGCACCCCGAGACCTTCCGCGCGGCAACCGCTCCCGCCCCGACAACGACGACCCGCCGACCGGCCAGACTCAGGTGCAGCGGCAGGGTGGCCGCCGGGCTCTGTACCGGCAGGGCCATCGGGTGTGGCGTCATCGGGTGATCAGACGCCTTCCAGTTTCTTGGGAGACTCCCGGATGTAGACGAACCAGGTGACCGCGAAGCAGATCGCGTAGAAGACGATGAAGGCGATGTACGCCGCGTCGGCCGTCTTGTAGGTCAGGAAGGACTGGCGGAAGGCCAGGTTCACCAGCACTCCGCCGAAAGCGCCGATGGCGCCGGCGATACCGATCAGGGCTCCGGCGTGACGCTGCGAGCGGGCGATCGAGACGGCGGGGTCGGCGCCGTTGATGATCTCGGTGCCGGACTTGGACCGGAAGATGGCCGGGATCATCTTGTAGACCGATCCGTTGCCGATGCCGCTGAAGGCGAAGAGCATCACGAAGCCCACCAGGTACAGCGGGAGTGACTGCATCAGGGAGGCGGCGAGGACCACCGCGGCGCCCAACGCCATGGCGACGAAGTTGACGAAGGACACCCTGGCGCCGCCGAGCTTGTCGGCGAGATGCCCGCCGACGGGCCGGATCAGCGAGCCGATCAACGGCCCGATGAACGTCAGGTAGGCCGCCTTGACCGGCGTCGAGAACGTGTCGGCGAACTGCACCTGCAGCACCTGACCGAAGGCGAAGCTGAACCCGATGAACGAGCCGAACGTGCCGATGTAGAGCAGCGAGATGATCCAGGTGTTGCGGTCCCGGCTCACGTCACGCATGGCACGCTTGCTGTTCTTCATCTCCGTGAGGTTGTTCATCTTCAGCGCCGCACCGACGGCCGCCGCGAGGATGAGCGGGATGTAGATGACGACGAGCAACCGGGGCTCGCCAGCCCCGACCGTCGCGAGGATCAGCAGCCCGACCAGCTGCACGACCGGTACCCCGAGATTGCCGCCGCCGGCGTTGATCCCGAGCGCCCAGCCCTTGAGTCGCTGCGGGTAGTAGGCGTTGATGTTGGTCATCGACGAGGCGAAGTTGCCGCCGCCCACACCGGCAGTGGTGGCCATCAGCAGCAGCGCTGTGTAGGAGATCCCCGGCTCGAGGAAGATGCCGATCAGCGTGGTCGGGATCAGCAGCAGCAACGCACTGACGATCGTCCAGTTCCGCCCGCCGAAGGTGGCGACCGCGAACGTGTAGGGCAGCCGCAACAGGGCCCCGGCCAGGGTGGGCAGCGCCGTCAGCAGGAACTTGCCGGCCGGGTCGATGCCCCATTCCGGCCCCATGAACAGCACGATGACCGACCACAGGCTCCAGACGGAGAAGCCGATGTGTTCGGAGAGCACGGAGAACAGCAGGTTGCGCTTGGCGATCGGCGCACCCCTGTCGCGCCAGAACTCCGGGTCCTCGGGGCGCCAGTCTTCGATCCAGTACTTGCCGTGGTGCCCTTCCGGAATGGATGGGTCGGTGGGCGTGGTCGCCAGCTCGGTCTGAACCGGCGTCATCTCGGAGGGTGTGCTCATCGTTGTCCTTCTGTCGCGGGGAAGCGCCGCCGGCCTCGGAGAAGATCAGTGCGGCTGCAGCAGGATTTGCCCGTCGCTGTCGACATCGACATGCCAGGTCTGCAAAGGGTTCTGCCCGGTGGTGGAGCATCCGGTGGAGAGTTCGAACGCGTTCAGGTGCAGCGGGCACAGGACGATGGACCCGTCGATCTGGCCGTCAGCGATCGGCCCGCCGCGGTGCGGGCAGACGGCGGACACGGCGTGCACGGCGCCGCTGCGCAGCCGGAAAACGGCGATCTGCTGGCCGTCGACGCCGAAGGCACGGCCCTCCCCGATCGGGATCTGCTCGACGGGGCCCAATCGGTGTGCCGCTCCGTCGACGGTGACAGGACCGCTGGGGGCGGTCATCGGACCGGCACCTGGGGCAGCACTTCCAGCGGCAACGAGGTACGGAATTGACCCGCGGTGGCCGGCGCGGCGCCCTCCTGCCACGGATCGGTGTAGTCGTCGATGGAGGCCTGCATCCGGGCGTCGAGATCGGCCGCGATCCCGAGGCTGTCCTCGACGACGATCTCCCGCAGCAGCTCGATCCCGATCCGCGGCACGAAGGCGTACGTCCGCTCGAGCCACTTGGCATTCTCCCGGTAGTACTGCATGAAGCGCCCGGTGAGCGTCTTGACGATCTCCGGGTCGTCGACGGTGGTCAGCAGGTCACCCTTGCGGATGTGCGCGCCGGCCGCGCCGCCGACGTAGATCTCCCAGCGGCCGCCGTCGATCGCCACCACACCGACGTCCTTGCAGAGCGACTCGGCGCAGTTCCGGGGGCAGCCGGACACCGCGAGCTTCAGTTTCGCGGGCGATTCCAGGCCCTGGAAACGACTTTCGATCTCGATGCCCAGCTTGGTGGAATCCCCGACGCCGAACCGGCAGAACTCCTTGCCGACGCAGGTCTTCACCGTGCGGAAGCTCTTGCCGTAGGCATAGCCGGACGGCATCCCGAGGTCGGCCCAGACGCTGGGCAGGTCCTCCTTCTTGATGCCGAGCAGATCGATCCGCTGACCACCGGTCAGCTTCACCATCGGCACCTTCCACTTCTCGGCGACGTCGGCGATCCTGCGCAGTTGCGCCGGTGTCGTCACGCCGCCCTTCATCTGCGGGACCACCGAGAAGGTGCCGTCCTTCTGGATGTTGGCGTGCACCCGGTCGTTGATGAACCGGGCGTCCTTTTCGTCGATGTACTCGTCGGCCCACATCATCTTCAGCAGCGAGGCCAGACCCATCTTGGATTTGGCGTCTTCCGCGCCCGCCGGGGCGAGTTCGGCGAACACCGAGGACACCGACTTCAAGCCCTTGTCCCGGATGACGGCCATCAGTTCGGGCTTGTCCATCGGGATGCCCGGCACGTACCAATTGGCGCTGGGGTCGACCTCGACCTTGTCACCCGCCGCCCATTCGACGATCTGGCACACCAGGGTCTTGCACGAGCCGCAGCCCTTGCCCGCCCTGGTCTTGTCCATCACGCCGGTCACCGACGTCGCACCGCTCTCCACACAGGCCACCAGTGCGCCCTTGGAGATGCCGTTGCAGTTGCAGACCTGCGCGTCGTCGGCCAGTTCGGCGGCGCCCACCTCCGCCGCGGGTGCGCCGAGGTTGAACAGCATCTCCAGCCGTTCCTCGGGCAGCGGCAGCCCCTGGTCGAACGCCTGCATCAGGAACGCGACCTTGGACGTGTCGCCGAGCATCGTTGCGCCGATGAGCTTTTCGTCCCTGATCACCAGCGACTTGTAGACCCCGCGACGGGGCTCGGAGAACACTATGTGCTCGTCGGTGTCCCGCTCGGGTCCCTGCACGCCCATCGAGGCGACGTCGACGCCGGCCACCTTGAGCTTGGTGGCGGTCCGCGAACCGTGGTACGCGGCGGCCGGATCGGAGCCGGTGACATGGTCGGCCAGCACCACCGCCTGCTCCCACAGCGGTGCCACCAGGCCGTAGACCTCACCGCGGTGCTGCACGCACTCGCCGACCGCGTAGACGTCCGGGTCGTCGACGGTGCGCATCTGGTCGTCGACGATGATCGCCCGCTCGACGGTGAAACCGCTGGTGACCGCCAGGTCGATGTTCGGCCGGATCCCGGCAGCGACGACCACCATGTCGCACTCGAGCAAGGGATGGTCCAGCAGGTAGACCCCACGGACCTTGTCCTCCCCCATGATCGCGGTCGTCCGGGCCTTGGTGTGCACCTCGATGCCGAGCGCCTCGACGCTCTTGCGCAGGATGTCGCCGCCGGCCGGGCCGATCTGCGCGTTCATCAGGTGCGGTCCGGCGTGCACCACGTCGACCTGCAACCCGTAGGCCTGCAGCCCGCGGGCGGCCTCGAGCCCGAGCAGCCCACCGCCGATGACGACCGCGCGGCGGTGGTCGTCGTGCTGGGCGTAGGCGATCATCCCGCGGGTGTCGTCGATGGTCCGGAAGGCGAACACCCCGGGCAGCAGTTGGTCGTCGTCGGTGCGCAGTCCCTCGATGGCCGGCATGAAGGACCGGCTACCGGTGGCGATGATCAGCGTGTCGTAAGGGGTGACCTGGCCATCGTCTGAAAAGACGACCTTGGAGAACCGGTCGATGCGGGTTGCCCGGACCCCGGCGTGCAGGGTGATGTCGTTCTCGACGTACCACGGCAGGCTGTTGAGGAAGATCTCCGCGTCGGTCTCCTCGCCGGAGAGCACGTGCGAGAGCATGATCCGGTTGTAGTTGCCGTACGGCTCGTCGCCGAACATGGTGATGGTGAACTGCTCGGCGCCGCCGCGGGCCAGGATCTCCTCGACCGTCCTGGCGCCGGCCATACCGTTGCCGATCACCACCAGGTGGCGGCGGGTGTCTGCCTCGTCCATGTGCAGGGACTCCTCGAATTCGGCCATCGGGTCGTCGTTCAACTCCCCGTCTGCGGTATCCCGGTTGAGGACCGTCATCAGACCTCCACGAGGCCGACGTCGACGATCACGGAACCGGTGAGGCCGTCCGGCGCCGCGAGGTGCAGCTCGACAACCGTTCCGCCCTCGAGGTCCTCGACGACCCGGAGCGGGACGTGCACGTCGGACTTGGCGCCGATCGGGAAGTAGCGCATCGGGACGCCGTCGCGCATCAGCACCAGCGCGATGAGCTCGTCCGCGGTGTTGCCGCCGCGGAAGTACAGCGCCTGCGCGACGGAACCGTCCGGCACGACATAGCTCAGCGCGGGATCCAGCGGCGCGGCCTTGTCGATACCGGTTCCGGTGAATTGGTAGATCCCCTGCAGGAATCGATTCTTGGTGTGCATGCGGACGTCCTTCGGGCTCGTCGGGCGGGAAATGGACAGGCGGCGGGTCGGGAGGCGGGTCGGCCGGGGGGTCGGGATCGCTGGTCGGCCGGCCCGCGAGGCTGCGGTCGCCGTGGAGAAGGGCTGCACCGAAGGCTGCCTGGGCAGCAGCGCCAGCAGGTCGGTCTCGTCGGGACCGCCGACCCGGGTCAGGCTCACCGCGCAGGACTTGAACTCCGGCATCTTCGACAGCGGGTCCAGGGTCGGGTCGGTGAGCGAATTGGCGTTGGATGCACCACCCCAGTGGAACGGCACGAACAGCACGCCCGGCCTGATCGCATCGGAGAGTTGCACTCGGAAAACCGCTGCGCCCCTTCGGCTCCTGAGCTCGACGATGTCGCTGGCCTCGAGGTGGAGCCGCCGCGCGAGGTCGGGGTGAATCTGCACGTGCGGGTCCGGGACCATGGTCGGATTGAGCCGGCGGGTCTGGGCGCCGCTCTGATACTGGGTCAGCAACCGGCCGGTGGTCAGCACGTACGGGTACCCGGAATCGGGCCTCTCGCCGGGCGGCTGGAAGGCCACCGGCAGGAAACGCGCGCGGCCGTCGGGCGTCGCGAACTGCTCGCCGAACAACCGCGGCGTTCCCGGGTGATCGGCGCCGGGGCACGGCCAGAAGACGCCCTTCTCGGCGTCGATCCGCTGGTAGCTGATGCCGGAGTAGTCGGCGATCCCACCGGCACTGGCCCGGCCGAGTTCGGCGAACACCACCGCCGGGTCGTCCGAGAAGTACTGCCCACGCCCGAGTTCGCCCGCCAGCCGGGTCAGCATCTGCAGGTCGTCCAGCACCCCGACGGGTGGCGGCAGGGCCTTGCGGCGGCGGATGACCCGCCCTTCGAGGTTGGTCATCGTGCCGTCCTCCTCGGCCCACTGGGCCGTCGGCAGCACGACATCGGCCAGCGCGGCGGTCTCGGACAGGAAGATGTCGGACACCACCAGCAGGTCGAGCCCGGCCAGCCGGCTGCGGACCCGGTTCGCGTCCGGGGCGGACACCACGATGTTGGACGCGAGGACGAGCAGTGCCCTGACCCCGCCGTCGGTGCCGAGACGGTCGATCATCTCGAATGCCGACTTCCCGGGCCGCGGAAGATCTTCCGGGTCGATTCCCCAGACCGCGGCGACATGCGCACGGGCGGCTGGGTCGTCGAGCCGCCGGTAGCCGGGCAGCTGGTCCGCCTTCTGCCCGTGCTCGCGGCCACCCTGGCCGTTGCCCTGGCCGGTGATGGTGCCGTACCCGGACGCGTGCCTGCCGGGCAGGCCGAGCGCAAGCGCCAGGTTGATGAAGGCCTGCGCGGTGTCCGTGCCGTTGCTGTGCTGCTCGGCACCGCGCGCCGTGAGGATCATCGCCGATGGCGCCGACGCGAGGGCGTGCACGGTCTCCCGGAGGTGAGCGACGGAGATGCCGGTGATCCGCTCGACCCGGTCCGGCCAGTAGGCCCCGACCGCCGCCCGCACCTCGTCGAAACCGGTTGTCCGGCCGGCGATGTAGTCGGTATCGATCAGCCCGTCGCGGATCGCGATGTGCAGCAACCCGTTGGCCAGTGCCAGGTCCGTACCCGGTGCCGGCGAGAGGTGAAGGGAGGCACCGTCTGCCGTGGCGCTGCGCCGTGGGTCGACCACGATGTGCTTCGCGCCGGCCGACCGCCCCTGGTCGAAATATTGCATGGCCGGGGGCATCGTGTCCGCGGGATTGGCCCCCACCAACAGGATCGCAGCCGCGTCGGCGATGTCGGCCAACGGGAACGGCAGCCCGCGGTCCACACCGAAGGCCCGGTTGCCGGCGGTTGCCGCCGACGACATGCAGAACCGGCCGTTGTAGTCGATCGCCGACGTCCGCAGCGCCACCCGGGCGAATTTGCCGAGCGTGTATGCCTTTTCGTTGGTCAGCCCGCCGCCGCCGAACACACCGACACCGTCCCGGCCGTAGCGCTGCTGCACCGCACGGATCCCGTCCGCGACCAGCGCGAGCGCCTCGTCCCACGACGCGGGCCGAAGCGGGCTCGAGCGGTCACCGGGTACGTCACGCACCAACGGGGTCAACAGGCGGTCCCGGTGGTCCAACAGTTCTGCAGCGGTCCAGCCCTTGGAACAGAGCCCACCCCGGTTTGTCGGGAAATCCTCCTGCGGCTGCAGGGTCGCCGGCCTGTCGCCCGCCACCATCAGGATCCCGCACTGCAGCGAGCAGTACGGGCAATGGGTCGCGGTTGGACCGGCGGCGCTCGCGCGTCGGCCGGCTGTGCCGAGGGGAAGGCTCACCCGGCAAGTGTCGGGACCGGATGTTTCAGCAGCTAACCGTCCGTGTTACGTCGGCGATTGCAGATGCGTAATTTCTGTCATTGCGCGGAAACATCGGGAACGAAGTGCGGCAAAACGGGCTAACCGTCGTGGTCGCTGCTCGGATGGTCCTCGGTCGAATGCTCGTCGGTCGAATGCTCGTCGGTCAGGACGGCCGCCAACCCCTCCGCTTGGTCCGCCGCGTCCTGCAGCACCGCAGCCAGGCTGGTGGCCTGCGCGGCGGCATCGGTCAGCAGACCTGCGAGGTGCTCGGCCTCCGCGTCCGGCAGCATGGCCGCCGGGTCCGGGTCGCCGATCAGCAGAGCGGCCGCGTCGGAGTCGTGGACGAGCGGACCGACAACTTCCGCGATGGAGTCCGCGGTCGCCCGCAGTTCCGGGGCTGCGTGTTCCAGCTCCTCGGTGGCGGCATAGAGGGTGTCCGCGATTGCGGGCTCGCCGTCGATGTCCGGTACAGCGCGCTCCCAGTCACCCGGGTCGGCACCGCCGGTCGCGCCGGCCCGCCCGCCACCGTATTCCTCGCCGGCTGCCTGTTCGCCGCTTGCCCGCTCGCCGCTCATTCGACGCCACCCATTCGATGATTGTGGCGCGACACCGTCCCCATGACCACCTGTTCGCGATGGCCACGGGGACGGATCGTTGCCGCTTACGGCTTGAGCACGACCTTGATGCAGCCGTCGGACTTCTCCTGGAACGCCTTGTAGGCCTGCGGAGCCTGGTCCAGCGGCACGGCGTGCGTCGTCAGGTCCAGGACACCCAGCGGATCCGCCGGGTCCTCGACCAGCGGCAGGATGTCGTCGATCCACCTCTTGACGTTGCACTGACCCATCCGGACCTGGATCTGCTTGTCGAACAGGTCCATCATCGGCATCGGGTCGGCGGTGCCGCCGTAGACGCCGCTGATCGAGACGGTGCCGCCCCTGCGGACGATCCCGATGGCGTCGTGCAGCGCCGTCAGCCGGTCGACACCCGCGGTCTCGATCAGCTTCTGGGCGATCGCGTCGGGCAGGATCCCGACGGCGCTCTGTGCGAGCTTCCCGGCGGTGGCACCGGCGGTGCCGTGTGCCTCCATCCCGACAGCGTCGATCACCGAGTTCGGCCCGCGGCCGTCGGTCATCTCCTGCAGCGCCGCAGGCAGGTCCTCGATCCCGGTCGGGTCCAGCGTCTCGATCCCGTGCCGTTCGGCCATTGCCCGGCGCTCCGGCACCGGCTCGATGCCGATCACCCTGCTGCCGAGGTGACGGCCGATCCGGGCCGAGAACTGGCCGACCGGGCCGAGCCCGATCACCGCCAGGGTGTCACCGGCCGGCACATCGGCGTAGGCGACGGCCTGCCATGCGGTGGGCAGGATGTCGGACAGGAACAGGTAGCGCTCGTCCGGCCCGTCCGGGCTGACCTTGATCGGGCCGTAGTGGGCCTGCGGCACCCGCAGGTACTCGGCCTGTCCACCGGGCACCGATCCGTACAACGACGTGTAGCCGAAAAGTGAAGCGCCCTTGCCCTTCTCACGCACCTGGGTGGTCTCGCACTGCGACTGCAGACCTGCCGAGCACATGAAACACGTCCCGCAGGAGATGTTGAACGGGATGACCACCCGGTCGCCGGGAGCGATGTGCGTGACGTCTGCTCCCACCTCCTCGACGATGCCCATCGGTTCGTGACCCAGGATGTCGCCCTTGGCCAGGTACGGGCCGAGCACCTCGTACAGGTGCAGGTCCGACCCGCAGATGGCCGTCGAGGTGATCCGGACGATGGCGTCCGTCGGTTGCGAGATGATCGGGTCGGGAACCTCGGTCACCTGGACGTCCCGCTTGCCCTGCCACGTCAATGCCTTCATGTCGAACTCCTCTTCCGTCGGTGTCGCACCCGTCGAGTACCCGCGGTCCGGAGACGGAAAACGTTTCGGACGCAACCGGATCGGGCAATCGCCTGTTGGGGCCGATACCCGGCAGCGCGCATCCACCGGGTGTGCCGAGCAGGTAAAAAGCCCATAGGCATCCGCGCAGCGGGCACAGCAGAGAGGCAACTCGTGGCACTCGGATCAGCAATGGGCGGCGCCGGCACGCGCCGGCAGGTAGCCCTCGTCACCGGCGCCTCCAGCGGGATCGGCCGGGCCACGGCGATCGCCCTGGCCGGGCAGGGCTGGAACCTCGTCCTGGTCGGCCGCGCCCTGCAGAGTCTGCTCGAGGTCGAGGCGGACTGCCACGAGTTCGGCATCGAAATCCTCGTCACCGCCGCCGATGTCGGCGAGCAGGAGGAGGTGGACCGGGCCTTCCAGGCCGCCGTCGAGCGTTTCGGGCGGGTTGATGCGGTGGTCAACTCGGCGGCCGCCGTCGGCTACGGGCGCTTCGAGGACGTGCCGGCGGAGGTCTTCGACCGGGTGATCGTGACGAACCTGCTGGGCACCGCCAACGTCGCCCGGGCATCGTTGCGCCGGTTCCGCGAGCAGGGCGGTGGGCACTTGATCCTGCTGGGTTCCCTGCTCGGCAAGATCGCCGTGCCGTTCATGAGTCCGTACGTGACGAGCAAGTGGGGCGTGCACGGGCTGGCCCGCATCCTGCAGATCGAGGCGCGGCAGACGCCGGGCATCGACGTCAGCGTGGTCTCCCCCGGCAGCGTCAACACCCCGGCGTACCTGCAGGCCGCCAACTACGCGGGCTGGGAGGGACGACCGCCGCCGCCGATCGACCCGCCGGAGAAGGTCGCCCGGGCGATCGTCCGGACGCTCACCTCACCCCGGCGCGACCGCTCCGTCGGCGTCGCCAACCACGTCGTGGTGCTGGGATTCCGGCTCGTGCCCGCCGTGTTCGACGCACTGGTGACGCCGCTGATGCGGCTGGGCGGGCTCTCCAAGCGGCCGCTCGCCCCGCACAGCGGCAGCGTTCTCGAGCCCCAGCCGGCGGGCGACGCAGCACACGGGCCATGGGCCCGGCTGGGCCGGCGGACCACCGAGCACCCCGCCGATGCGTCCGCGGGTGCTCCGGCAAGTGCGCGCGTCGGCTGAGACCTAGAGCTCCGGAGCCCGCCAGCCGGTGTCGTCACGGTGCAGTTCGATGACGGCGGTGACAGCAGCGACCGGGATCGGTCCGTAGATGTGCGGGAAGAGTTCGTCGCCGCCGGTCAGGTTCTCCGCCACCACCGGCGCCCCCACCAGCTCCGGGTCGATGGTCAGCAGACAGAGCGGTTCCTCGAGGTCGGCGTAGAAGCGCTGCAGCACACCGGGAACCTGCCCTGCGTAGGAGGCGTGCACGAACCCCTCCTCGGCCAGGGTGCGGCCCCGGGACGAGATCGAGTACGTGCCCGACCGCTGCGCCGATTCCCAGTCGCTGACCAGGCTGCAGTGGTAGATCGGCCTACTGGTCGCGGAACTGATCGGCGCGCCCACGGGGTCACACAGCCAGGACGGTGGGCACGATCATCGGCCGGCGGCGGTAGGTGTCGCCGACCCAACGGCCCACGATCCGGCGGACGGATTGCGCGACCCGATGCGGGTCGGTGACCCCGTCCGCCTCCATCCGGGCCAGTTCCGCCTCGACCAGCGGCACCACGGCGTCCAGCGCCTTCGGATCCGCGGAGAAACCGCGCCCGGAGATCGTCGGTGACGCCACCGCCCGCCCGGTGTGCGAGTCGATCGCGACGGTGATCGAGATGAACCCGCCCTCGCCCAGGATCAACCGATCCGACAGGGTGTCCTCGCCGACGTCACCGACGGCGTTGCCGTCGACGTAGACCATGCCGACCTCGATGTGGCCGCTGATCCTGGCCTTGCCGTTGATCAGGTCGACCACGGTGCCGTTCGGCGCCTGTACGACCCGCTCCGGTGGGACACCGGTGGACACCGCGATCCGTGCCTGGGCCCGCAGATGCCGCCATTCGCCGTGCACCGGGATGACGTTCTTCGGCCGGACGGCGTTGTAGAGGAACAGCAGTTCGCCGGCCGACGCATGGCCCGAGACGTGCACCTTGGCGACGCCCTGGTGGACGACGGTGACGCCGACCCTCGCCAGCTCGTTGATGACGGTGAAGACGCTGGTCTCGTTACCGGGGATCATCGAGCTGGCCAGGATGACGGTGTCGCCCGAGCGCAGGTTGACCTGACGGTGCTCGCCGCGGGACATCCGGGAGAGCGCCGACAGCGGCTCACCCTGCGATCCGGTGGAGATCAGCAACACCTGGTCGGGCGGCAGGTCCAGCACCTTGTCCAGGGACCGGACCAGCCCGTCCGGAACGGTCAATAGGCCGAGATCCTGGGCGATCTGCATGTTCCGCACCATGGAGCGGCCGACGAAGGCGATCTTGCGGTTGTTCCGGTAGGCGGAGTCGATCATCTGCTGCACCCGGTGCACGTGCGAGGCGAAGGACGCGACGATCACCCGCTGGGTGGCCTTGGAGATGAAACTGTCGAGCACGGGCCCGATCTCACGTTCCGGCGCGACGAACCCGGGGACCTCGGCGTTGGTCGAGTCCACCATGAAGAGGTCGACACCTTCGTCACCGAGCTTGGAGAATCCGCTCAGGTCGGTGAGCCGGCCGTCCAGCGGCAACTGGTCCAGCTTGATGTCGCCGGTGTGCAGCACGGTCCCGGCCGGGGTGCGGATGCCGACCGCCAGGGCATCGGGGATGGAGTGGTTGACGGCGTAGAACTGCAGGTCGAACGGACCCACGGTGCGCCGGTCGCCCTCCGCGACGACCTCCAGCTTGGGGGTGATGCGGTGCTCGCGGGACTTCGCGGCGATCAGCGCCAGCGAGAACCGCGCGCCGATGACGGGCAGATCCTTGCGCAGCCGGAGCAGCCACGGCAGGGCGCCGATGTGGTCCTCGTGGCCGTGGGTGATCACCACGGCCTCGATGTCGTCGACCCGGTCCTCCACCAGCCGGAGGTCCGGCAGGATGAGATCGACGCCCGGCTGGCCGTCCTCGGGGAACAGCACCCCGCAGTCGACGACGAGCAGGCGGCCGTTGTACTCGTAGACCGTCATGTTGCGGCCGATCTCGCTGATCCCGCCGAGCGCCACCACCCGGAGCGCTCCCTTCGCCAGCCTCGGCGGCGGGTCGAGCTTGGGCGTCGGCGGTACGTACGCGGCGGAGCCGCTGGATGGAGTCACAACAAAGGCCCGATCTCGTCGAGGTCCCGGGCGATCTGCTCGGTCTGATGGTGGGTGGCGGGGATCTGCGGCAGCCGGGGGTCACCGACGCCGAACCCACGCAGCCGTAGCGCGGCCTTGGCGAACACCAGGCCGGCGCCTCCCCCGCAGCGGCCCATCGCACGATGGGCCGGCAACAGTTCCATGTGCAGCCGACGGGCGGTGACGTAGTCGCCGGCCTCCGCAGCATCCACCATCGCCCGGACGTGCGGCCCGACGACGTGCGCGATGATGCTGACGATCCCGACCGCGCCGACGCTCATCCACGGCAGCGTGAGCGGGTCGTCACCGGAGTAGTAGGCCAGGTCGGAGCCGGCAATCACCTCTGAACCGGCCAGCAGGTCGCCCTTGGCGTCCTTGACGGCGGTGATCCGCGGGTGTTCGGCCAGCCGGAGCAGGGTGTCCGGGGCGATCGCGACGACCGACCGCGGGGGGATGTCGTACAACATGATGGGCAGGTCGGAGGCGTCCGCGATGGCGGCGAAATGGGCCAGCAGGCCCTCCTGCTGGGGCCGGGAGTAGTACGGCGTCACCACGAGAGCGCCGTGCGCACCCGCCTTCTCGGCCGCCTTGGCCAGCCGCACCGAGTGCGCGGTGTCGTAGGTGCCGACCCCGGTGACCACCGTCGCGCGGTCGCCCACGGCGTCAACGACCGCCCGGATGACCTGCTCCTTCTCGGCGTCCGTGGTGGTCGGCGATTCGCCGGTGGTGCCGTTCACCACCAGGCCGTCGTTGCCCTCGTCCACGAGCTTCTCGGCCAGCAGGCCGGCGGCCTTCACGTCCAGCTCGCCGGTCGCCGTAAAAGGTGTGACCATTGCCGTCAGGACTGTGCCGAACGGTCGACCTTGCCGCCCTGCGGGGCCGGCGATGAGCGTCGTCATATCTGAGAAACCTACCGGCCCGGGGCAGCCCGCTCGGCCACGACCCGGTGCGACCGGGAAAAGCGATGCCCTCAGAGGCCGCGGTTGAGCTGTTCGAGTGCTCGAACGGCCTGCGGATCACCCGTCAGCTCGACCCGGCAGGCGTCCCGGCCGGAGAGCCAGATGAGGATCTCCCCCGGCTCGCCGGTGATCGTTACGGTCGGCTCACCCGCCTTGAGCTCGATCAGGTCGTTTCCCGGGACCGCGGCGACGACGCCGACCGGTGATTTCCGGACGGCGAGTTTGGAGATCCGGGAATCGACCATCCCGATCAGCGTCTGCCTGGTGTCCTCATCGAAGGTGCGCGGCTCCCAGCCGCTCTGTCCGCGCCTGGCGTCCTCGTGGTGGATGAACATCTCGCCGCCGTTGGCGATCTCGTCGACCTTGTCCCAGCTCATCGGGTTCCACTTCTGCGGGCCCGCCCGGTATTCCTCGACCAGCTCGGTGAAGGGTCGGCCGCTGTACCCGGCGGCGACCTTCTTCGTCCACCCTTCCAGTGGCTTGACCATCGTCCCGATCGCGGCATCCGGGCGGCGTTCGCGGATCAACAGGTGGGTGAGCAGGTCTCGGGTGTCCCAGCCTTCGCACAGGGTGGGCTGGTCGGGACCGAGGGTGACGAAGAGATCGGCGAGGGCCGCTCGTTCGGATTGCGCCAGGTTCATGTTCTGCACCGTACGTGGCGACCCGCGGCGGTCCGGCCCGATGAGCCCGGTTTGCTGCGGCGGCGGCCATAGGCTGGCCGGGCGCAGCGGCCTGCAACCGATCAGCGCGGGCGACCGTCTGTTCCGTGACGGCCGGAGCAGCACCAGCATCAGGGGAGACCACGTGACGCAGAAACCGACAGGATCCTTCCGCCGAGCACTCACGGTCGCCGCTCTGGTGACCTGCGTCGGGGGCGTCACGGCGTGCAGTTCCGGTGCACCCAGCACACCCGCGCCGTCCGGTGGGTCGGCGGCGGTGTCGTCGACCGCCTCCAGCGCCTCCAGCGCCTTCACCGCGTCCGCCGAGGCGACGACCTCGGCAGCGCCGGCGCCCCCTGTCACCGGCATGCCTCCGGCGCCGACGTCAGTTCCCATCGCCCCGCCTGCCAGCGAGTCCTTCGTTCCGAGTTCCGCGCAGGCCGGCGGCACGGTGTCCCAGCTGCGCGGCACCCTCGAGGCGGGAGTGGAATCGGGCTGTGTCGTGCTCACCGACGACAGCGGGACCGTGCTGGCCAACCTGATCGGGGTGGACACGGTGACCACGCCACTCGGCTCGACCGTGGTGGTCACCGGGAAGTTCCAGCAGGACCTGATGACGACCTGTCAGCAGGGCAAGCCGTTCGCGGTGGCGTCGATCGAACTGCCCTGATCCGGCCGACCCCCCTCCGGCTAGCCCTCGCCGACCAGCGGTGATGCCGCGACGGCCGTGCCGTCCGGTAGCTCGCTGACCCTGAAGTCTGCGAACACGTTGGGCGCCAGCGCTTTCAGCTCCAGCAGCAGCGCGACCGCGAGCGCCCTGATGTCCACATCGGCGGCCTCGGTGGCGCGCATTCCGATGAAGTGGCGCCACGCCCGGTAGTTCCCGGTGACCACGATCGCCGTCGTCGTTGCGTTCGGCAGCACCGCCCGCGCGGTCTGCCGGGCCTGCTTGCGGGCCAGCGTGCCGTCCGGAGCCGATGCCGCCCGCTCCTCGAGCGCGGCGAGCAGAGAGTCGTAGGCCGTGGTGGAACTGGCGGCCGCCGCCGTGAAGATCTCGTGCAGCTGGGGGTCGGCCGCGATCACCTCGGGTTCGACCAGCTCTGGGCCGCCGGGCGGCACGAAACGCTGGGAGAGCTGCGAGTAGGAGAAGTGCCGGTGCCGGATCAGCTCATGGGTGACCGAGCGGGAGATGCCGGTGATGTAGAAGGTCGCGGTGCTGTGCTCGAGCACCGACAGGTGGCCGACCTGCAGGATGTGGTCGAGGTAGCCGGCGTTGGTCGCGGTGGCCGGGATCGGCTTGGACCAGGACTGGTAACACGCCCGGCCGGCGAACTCGGCGAGCGCCTGCCCGCCGTCGGCGTCGGTCTCCCAGTCGATGTCGTCCGGCGGCAGGAACTCGGTGCGGCCGATCAGCCGGACGCGGAACCTGCCGACGGAGCTCAGAGCCCCCCTCCGGCGGCCGCCGGCGCGCCCGAGTCATGACCCGAGTCGCCCACGTCCTCCCGCGCGAGGTAGGTCTCGACGTCGAACCAGTCGTTCCCGGCGCGCTGGGCCACGTTCAGCAGCGTCGTCATCGAGGCCACCTCCTCGACCTGCTCCTTGAGGAACCACAGCATGAACTGCTCACCGAGGAAGTCGCTCTCGGCCCGCGCCGTGGCGAAGAGGGTCTTGATCTGGTCGGTGACGGTGCGCTCCTGGGTCAGGGCCAGGGCGATCGGCTCGACGATGGTCTGGAAGTCGCCCTTCACCTCGTCGACCCCTGGGATGGTGATGGCCAGCTCCCGGTCGAGCATCCATTGCACGATCATCATCGCGTGGTGCCGTTCCTCGGTGGCCTGCCGGTAGAAGTGCCCGGCCAGTTGCGGCAGGTCGTGCGAGTCGTACCAGACAGCGATGGCGATGTACTGCTGGCTCGCGTTGAACTCGTGTCGCACCTGCTCCCGCAGCAACGTGACGAAGTGGCTCGGGCTGTCGGTCTGGGGGACGCTCATGACGGCAGTTTAGGCATGACGTCAACTGCCCTTGAAGTGGCGTCAGGATGGTGTCATAGTGGTGTCATGGACCTCACCAAGTACCTGCAGAACCTGCGCGACGACCTGCTCACCGCAGCGTCCGTCGGCGACGAGAACGCCCGCAACGCGGCGGCCATGCTGGCCGGCGCACTGGAGCCGGCCGCCCGGCTCGCGATCATGAACGCACTGTCCGACCTGGCCGCGGAGGTGACCGGCGCGCTCCAGGACACCACTGTCGAGCTCCGGCTGGACGGCCGCGACGTCCGGGTCGCGGTGACCCGGCATGCCGAGGAGCCGGCAGCCTCGTCCCGCCAGGA
Source organism: Nakamurella sp. GG22 (assembly GCF_052976845.2). Lineage (NCBI taxonomy): Bacteria > Bacillati > Actinomycetota > Actinomycetes > Nakamurellales > Nakamurellaceae > Nakamurella > Nakamurella sp. GG22. The sequence continues at coordinate 116,783 of NZ_JBRIIO020000002.1, forward strand.
CGACTCGTATTTCACCAAGCGCACCAACGACGCCCGCAACGGATCCTCCGACACCACCGGCGAGGACGCGTCTGCGGACGATCTCCGGCACGCAGTGCAGGACGCCGGCGGCGAGCTCTCCCGGACCACGGTGCGGCTGTTCAACGAGCTGAAGTCGCAGGCCGAGCGCGCGGCCTCCGAGCAGGGCGTCTCGCTCAACACCTACATCTCCAGGGCGGTCTCCGATTCCGTCCGCTCGGCGGTCCCGGGCAGCAAGCCGGGTTCGCGCGGACCGGGGTCCGGCGGGCGGCACGTCACCGGCTACATCCGCGGCTGAGCGTCGGCACCAAACGTCCGGCACTGGGCGTCCGGCACCGCCTCCGGGCGGTCCTTCCGTCGAGCACGAACCCCCTTCAGCACAGATGAGGAATCAGACATGCACACCTTCCTGACCCCGGAACCGATCACCGTCGAGATCCGCAACGCCTCCGGCGAGATCCGGGTCGACCTGGCCGACGTCGCCTCCACCACGGTGGACGTCGTGGCCAGCACGTCCCACCCGCTGGGCTTCCTGGACGACGTCATCCGCGCCGCCAAGTCGCAGTTCGCCGGCGACCGCAAGGCCTTCGCCGGGGGCCGGCCGCGGTTCGACGACCCTGCCGGTGCCAGCGGTGACTTCGCCGACGATCCGGTCGAGCGCGTCCGGGTGGACCTGCGCGACGCCGTCGACGGGCAGGCCGGAACGCTGATCGTGGACACCGACCCGGCCCGCAACGGCTGGAAGTCGTCGTTCACCGTGCACGTGACGGCTCCGCTGAACTCCGGGATCCGCATCCAGAGCCAGTCCGCCGACGTCTCCGTCACCGGCCGGGCCGAGCGACTGGAGGCCAGGACCGCCTCGGGCGAGGTTCGGGTCGACGACGTGACCGGACCGTCCGTGGTGCAGACCGCGAGCGGTGACATCCAGATCCGGACGACCGGCAGCTGCGACCTGCGGAGCGCCTCCGGCGAGATCCGCGCCAGGGCGGTCACCGGAGAGGCCGTCGCGCACTCCACCTCCGGCGACGTCGAACTGGACGCCACCGGCGGGAACGTCAACGCCCGCACGGTCTCCGGTGAGATCAGGGTGCTCGACCTCACCGCCGGCCGGGCCGAGTTGACGACCGTCTCCGGCGACGTCGAGATCGGGCTGCACGCCGGGTCGTTGGCCGCCGTGGATCTGAGCACGGTGTCCGGGCGGACCGATACCGATCTGCCGGTCAGTGACGACGCGCCGGCAGAGCAGGACGACGATGCCCTTCGGCTCGAGCTGAAGGTCAAGACCACCTCCGGTGACATCCGGATCCGCCGGGCAGCCACCGCCCAGTAGCGCGTTCGTTGCCCTGACCGGGCACCCGTGTCGGGCATCCGGTCAGGGCGTCCGGTCAGGGCACCAGCCGCAGCGCCAGCCCGCCGCGCCGCGGGTCGGCGGCCGGACCGTCCGCCGCGACGACGGCGACCCCGCCGAAGTACGGCCGCTGCTCCGGCCACTGGACGACCTCCTCGCCGTCCTGTTCCAGCGCGGCGATCACGTCCTGACCGAAGCCCGGTTCCAGGTGTACGGTGTGCGGCGCGACCGACATCCGGGGCGCAGCAACGGCTTCCGCGGCGGCGTGCCGGTCGATGACGATCTTCGTCAGCACCTGCAGCAGCGCCGACCTGATCCTGCTGCCGCCGGCCGCGCCGCCGGCGAACAGCAGGCCGCCGGCCCGGTCGGTGACGACCATCGGCACCATCATCGACGGCATCCGCTCCCCCGGCAGCAACGCAGCGCGCAGCAGTTCACCTTCCCCCAGCATCGAGTTGCCGTGCACCCCTCCGGTCCAGATCCCGGATCCGAGACCGAGCGAATGTGTTGCGGCACAGGCATTTCCCTGCTCGTCGACGGCGACGACGGTGGTGGTCTCGGACCGCACCGCCGTGGCGCGTAGTGCGCGCACCATGCTTCGTGCCCGTTCGACGGCCCCGGTTCGGTGCAGCGTCTCGTTCAGCACGGCGGCCGTCCGGCCGAAGTGATCGAGGTCGTCGGCCCTGACATGGATGACACCCGGGCCGAACGGCACGTGCTCGACCGGCAGCTCGCGGACGTGGTACTGCGACATGTCGTCCTCGGACAGCGCGCCGCCGTCGGCCCGCACCTCGGCGACGAAATCCCTTCCCCTGCTTCCGGTCGTCAGCGCTTCCGGTCCGAAGTTGAGGTAGTCGTCGAGGGTGTCCGCGAGCCCCTCGTGGTGCAGCAGTTCGCCGCCGGCGAGGGTCCGGCGGCCGCCGTTGCCGTCCGGCTTGGAGTAAATGGCGACGCCGTCACCGAGCACCATGGCCGCCGCGACATCCGGCAGCAGCTGGGCGTGCTGCAACGGAAAGGGTGTCCCCTCGTGCGCGAGGCTCCTGGCCGGGGCGACGATCTCCGACCAGGGCAACCTGCCGAAGGCGTCGTGCAGGGCCGCGACCCCCCGCGGCGTGCCCGGCACCGCCACGCTGGGTCCGCCCACCGCGTAGGGCACCTCGACCTCACCGAAGGCGACCCGGATCGCCCTGGCCGGTTCGGGCACGGTGCCGTCCAGGCCGGGTACGGCGACGAAGAAGTCCAGGCAGTGCACCTGGCCGGTGGACGCCTCGTACACGGTGGCGAACCCGCCGCCGCCCAGCCCGGTGAACAGCGTCTCGGCGACGCAGCCGGCAAGGATCATCGCAGCGACCGCGTCGGCCGCCGAACCGCCCGCGACCAGGATGTCCCGTCCGACGGTCGCGGTGGAGGGATGGCCGGCAGCGACCGAAGCCGGCAGAGTTGTCACCCGGGCAGGCTACCGAGCGTCATCCCGGGCCGCGCCGCGAGTGTTCGCCACAGATCGCCCCGTTGCATGACGACGATCTCGTCCAGTCCCAGCCACTGGGCCATCCGCGTCAGTTCGACGGCTGCGGCGTCCGCCGCGACGACCGGGTCGGCGGCAGTGACCGGGTCGGCCTCGATCCAGGACGCCTGCACCAGCAGCCGGGACGTCGCCCGATCGGCCTTGAGGTCGAACCGGCCGGCCAGAGCGTCACCGACGAGCAACGGGAAGACGTAATACCCGAAGCGCCGCTGCGGTTCCGGGGTGTAGATCTCGATCCGGTAGTGGAAACCGAACAGCCGCTCGGTCCTGGCCCTTTCCCAGACCAACGGGTCGAACGGGCACAGCAGGGCGGCGCCGGTGACCTTCCGCGGGATCCGCGCGTCCGTGTGCAGGTAGGCCTGCTCCTTCCATCCCTCGACCCGCACCGGCCGCACCCGGCCTTCCTCCACCAGCTCCTGCAGACCGCGGCGGGTGGCGGCGACGCTCAGCCGGTAGTAGTCGGCGATGTCGCCGGCGGTCCCCACGCCGTGCGACCGGACCGCCAGTGCCGTCAGCTCGCGTTGCGCATCCTCCACCGAGGGCGTCGACGTTGCGCTGACCGAGCGTGGCAGGACGCGTTCGATCAGGTCGTAGCAGCGTTCGAACCCCCTGCGGTAGGACACGCCGATGGCTCCGGTCAGAAACAGGTACTCGCACGCCGTTTTGGTGATCGACCACTCCCACCACCCCGAGGTCCCCCGACCCGGTGCCTCCAGCGCCTTCTCGATGTCGCCGGCCGAGCTGGGCCCGCGCTCGTCGATCACCCGCAGCACCGTGTCCAGGAAGCCGGGGTGCTGCCGATGGATGGCATCCACCCGCGGCGAAGGCCTCCGTGCCCACTCCTGTTGACGCCAGCGCAACAGCGGGTGCACGTGGACCGGGATCAGCGACGCGACGTGCGCCCAGGCCTCGACGAGCAGGCGTTCACTGCTGCGCGCGGGCCAGGCGGCGCCCTCCAGCAGCGAGTACGGGTAGGGGCCCAGCCGGCTGAAAACGGGCAACAGATGCGCACGGGCCAGCACGTTGACCGAGTCGATCTGCAGCAGGCCGATCGCCTTGACGAGCCGGTTGAGGTGCCCGCGGTTGACCGGCCGGCGGGTGTCCGACCCGTCCGGCGGCAGCGACCCGGCCGGCGGCAGCGACCCGGCCGGCGGCAGGGATCCGACCGGTAGCAGCGGGGCGACCGGAGGCAGAGCGGAACCGAGCTGTTGGGCGGCGATGGCGATTCGTCTGGCCTGACCGGCGGTCAGCAGCTGCTCGGCCGAGCGCGATGGCCGCCGGGCGGTCAGTGGCGAACTCATTCCCGGCATGCTGCCACCGGCCACCGACACCCCGGGCATCGCACTGTCACCACAGACGCCCTGGAGGTCGGGTGGGCCGCCGGCTGCTGGCATGCTGGAGCCGACCGGCGGTCCGGCAGGACGGCTGCGAGAGGGAGGTTCGGTGGCGTCCAGCACGGTACGGCGGGCCACGGCGCTCGACGCGGCCACCATCGCCGGCCTGCAGATCCAGGTGTGGCAGCAGGCGTTCTCGGACCTGTTGCCGGCCGAGGTGGTGCTGGCCGATCCGACCGCGCACGCAGCGGTGTGGGATGCCAGGTTGCGTCAGGGCGGTCCGGTTCTGATCGCCCATGAAGGCAGCGAACCGGTCGGCTTTGCGGCGGTGTCCGGTGAGGTCGACGACCACAATCTGCTCGCGCCGATCGGCGAGATAGAGGTTCTGTACGTGGTACCGCGGTGGGGCCGGCGGGGACACGGCGGACGGCTACTGGCCGGTGCCGCAGCGGAACTCCGCCGGTTGCGGGCGACGAACGCGACCTGGTGGATACCCCAGACGGACAAGGCCAGTGCGGGATTCCTCACCTCGGCAGGCTGGTCCGCCGATGGCCTGCGCCGTGAACTCGACACCGGCGGTGAGCCCATCTTCGAGATCCGGTTCTCCGGCGGCGTCGACCTGGTCGCCGTCTGAGGCCGGGATACCGCCCGAGTCCGGGACACCGTTCGAAGGCCGGGACACCGTTCGAGGGCCGGGACACCGGCTGCTCAGGCGTTCGGCGGCCCGTCCGCCGAGCCCGCCAGCTCTATCGCGTGCCGCATGGTGGAGCGGGCGCGCTTGCGATCACCGGCGATGTCGTAGGCATGCGCGAGCCGGTACCAACCCCGCCAGTCCTGTGGCGCGGCTTCGACTTCCGCCCTGACGACCTCGAAATGGGCGTCGGCGGCGTCTCTCTCGATCCGGCCGGACGCCCGTCGCGGTAGGTCCGTGTCGTCGGGCAGGGCGTCCTCCGCGGCCAGCCGGCGGGCAAGCCGCTGCGTCTGCAGTCCGAACCGGAGCTCGTAGCCGACCAGCACGATGCCGATGATCGGCAGGATCAGCACCCCGATCCCGAGCGCGATCCCCGCCGCGGAACCGGAGGTGATCAGCGCGACGGCGCGACCGGCGAGCAGACAGAAGTAGACCAGCAGGACGGCGACGAGAATGCCGACGACGATCCGGATCCGGACGCCTTTGTTCACGGGTCGATCACCGTGCCGGGTCGATCAGAGTCGCGACAGCGGAACTTTCAGGACGCGCCAAGTCAGTCCAGACCCAACAGTTGCTCGAGGCCGACGGTCAGCCCCGGCCGTCCGGACACCGCGCGAACGGCGGTCAGCACGCCCGGCATGAAGGAAGACCGGTGCAGCGAGTCGTGGCGGATGGTGAGAGTCTCGCCGGCACTGCCGAGGATCACTTCCTGATGCGCCACCAGGCCCGGCAACCGGACCGAGTGGACGTGGATGCCGTCGATGATGGCACCGCGGGCGCCCTCGGTCTCCAGGGTGGTGGCATCGGGGACGTCGCCGAGCCCCGCCTCCTTCCGGACGGCGCCGACCGCACGGGCCGTGGCCACCGCGGTGCCGGACGGGGCGTCGGCCTTGCCGGCGTGGTGCAGTTCGATGACCTCGGCGGATTCGAAGAAGCGGGCTGCCTCACGGGCGAAACGGGTGGTCAGGACGGCCCCGATAGCGAAGTTGGGCACCACCATGACGCCGATCTCCGGCTTGGCGGTGAGCCACTGCCGAATGGTGTCCAGCCGCTCGTCGGTGAATCCGGACGTGCCCACCACCGCGTGGATGCCGTGGTCGACGGCGAACCGGATGTGCTCCATGACCGCTGCCGGGTGGGTGAAGTCGACGACCACCTGACTGCCCGCGTCGGCGACGGAGAACAACCACTCGCGCGCGTCAACAGTCGCGACCAGGTCCATGTCGTCGGCCTCGTCGATGGCCTGCGCGGCCTCGGTGCCCATTCGGCCCCGGGCCCCGATCACCCCAACGCGCAGCAACTCGTCGGTCATCGGATCTCTCCCGGTGTCTGCGTCATCAGGGCGCGCCTCGTTTCGCTCGTACCGCGGACCGACCCCGTTGGGCCGACGCTTGCTCAGCCGACGAGTTGGGTCAGCTCCGCGGGCAGATCATCGCTGGAAGCGTACGGCCCGACCACCGCAGCCGACAGCGGACGGCTCAGCAGGCGTTTCGCCAGGGCGCCGACATCGTCGGCGCTGACCGCCCGGATGGCGGCGAACTCGTCCTCGATGGTGCGGAATTCCTTCCGCACCAGCACCGTCTTGCCGATCCTGCTCATCCGCGACTCGGTGTCCTCCAACGAGAGCGCGAGCGAACCGGTCAGCTGACCCTTGACCCTGGCCAGTTCGGCGGGCTGCAGGCCGGACTCGGCGATCAGCGCCAGTTCCTGGCCGATCAGCTTGGAAACCTCGGCGAGATGTTCCGGGTGGCAGCCGGCGTAGACCGAGAAGGAGCCGATGTCGGCGTAGGCGGACGTCGCCGAGTAGCACGAGTAGGCCAGGCCGCGTTCCTCGCGGATGCTGCGGAACAGCCGTGAACTCATCCCGCCGCCGAGCGCCGCGGAAAGAACAGCCAGCGTCGTGCGCCGTGGATCGTTCCGGTCGCCGGCCGGCACGCCGATACACAGGTGCGCCTGCTCGGTGTCCCGCTGCTCCACCGAGGGCAGGCGGAGCGGGACGACGGTCCCCCGGCTACCGGTGCGGAACGCTGCAGGGGAGGATGCCGCGTCGGCCGCGGTCAGTCGCTCGCGGAACGCGGCCCGGACCCAGCGCAGCACGTCCGCGTGCTCGACTCCGCCGGCGATCGCGATGACCATCTTGTCGGGGCTGTACCGGCGGCGGTAGTAGCCCGCCACCTGGGTGCGGCTCATCGCACTGATCGTGTCGACGGTGCCGATCACCGGAGCGGCCACCGGGTGTCCGGCGAAGACCGCGCCGGCGAACAGATCGGCGAGGGTGTCCTCGGGATCGTCGTCGCGCATGGCGATCTCCTCGAGAATCACCATCCGCTCGGTGTCGACGTCGGCCGCGGCGATGGTCGCGTCGAGCACCACCTCGCAGACGATGCCGACCGCGAGTTCCGCCTCCTCGGCGAGAATCCTTGCGTAGTAACAGGTGTACTCGTGGGAGGTGAAGGCGTTCAGCTCACCGCCGACGGCGTCGACCGCATCGGCGATGTCGTACCCGGTTCGGTGCTTCGTGCCCTTGAACAGCAGGTGTTCCAGGTAGTGCGAGGCGCCGGCCAGGCGTGGGGTCTCGTCGACCGACCCCACGCCCACCCAGACACCCACCGAGGCGCTGCGCGCACCCGGGACGCTCTCGGTGACGACCCGCAAACCGCCGGGAAGTTCCGAGGATGTCACCGTCGAACCGTCGGTTCCCCGTTCGAGGACCCGGGTCCTGGTGCGCGCCGCCACCGGTCTCAGACCTGCGCCGCTACGGCGTCGGCCGCTCCATTGGCTGCTGCGTCAGCAGCCTCTTTGTCCTCAGCGCCGGCCTGCACCGGAACCAGGCTGATCTTGCCGCGGGCGTCGATCTCGGCGATCTCGACCTGCAGCTTGTCGCCGACGTTGACGACGTCCTCGACCTTGGCGATCCGCTTGCCGCTGCCCAGCTTGGAGATGTGCACCAGGCCGTCGCGGCCCGGCAGCAGCGAGACGAACGCACCGAAGGCGGTGGTCTTCACGACGGTCCCGAGGAACCGCTCGCCGACCTTGGGCAGCTGCGGGTTGGCGATCGAGTTGATGATGTCGATCGCGGCCTGCACGGCGATGCCGTCCGGCCCGGACACGAAGATCGTGCCGTCGTCCTCGATCGCGATGTCCGAGCCGGTCTGCTCGGTGATCGAGTTGATCATCTTGCCCTTCGGCCCGATGACCTCGCCGATCTTGTCCACCGGCACCTTGATGGTGGTGATCCGCGGCGCGAACTGGCTCATCGGATCGGGCTCGTCGATCGCCTCGTTCATCACCTCGAGGATGGTGAACCGGGCGTCGCGGGCCTGCACGAGCGCACCCCGCAGGACCTCGGACGGGATGCCGTCGAGCTTGGTGTCCAGCTGCAGCGCGGTGACGAAGGTCTTGGTGCCGGCGACCTTGAAGTCCATGTCACCGAAAGCGTCCTCGGCGCCGAGGATGTCGGTCAGCGCGACGTACTGCACGGACGAGGTGCCGTCCTCGGCGGTGACCGTGTCGGACACCAGACCCATGGCGATGCCGGCGACCGGTGCCTTCAGCGGCACACCGGCGTTGAGCAGGCTCAGGGTGGAGGCACAGACCGAGCCCATCGAGGTGGAACCGTTGGAGCCCAACGCTTCCGAGACCTGCCGGATGGCGTAGGGGAACTCCTCGCGGGTCGGCAGCACCGGCACCAGGGCGCGCTCGGCGAGCGCTCCGTGGCCGATCTCCCGGCGCTTGGGCGAACCCACACGACCGGTCTCACCGGTGGAGTACGGCGGGAAGTTGTAGTTGTGCATGTAGCGCTTGCGGTTCTCCGGCGACAGCGTGTCCAGCTGCTGCTCCATCCGCAGCATGTTCAGCGTGGTGACGCCCAGGATCTGGGTCTCGCCGCGCTCGAACAACGCGCTGCCGTGCACCCGGGGCAGGTAGCCGACCTCGGCGCCCAGGGTGCGGATGTCGGTCAGCCCGCGGCCGTCGATGCGGACCTTGTCCTTGAGGACGCGTTGGCGGACCAGCTTCTTGGTGACCGAGCGGAACGCGTTGCCGATCTCGGAGCTGCGGCCGGCGAACTGCTCGCCGAGCTGCTCGTAGACGGCGGCCTTGATCTCGTCGGTGCGGCCGTCACGGTCATGCTTGCCCGGGATGGTCAGCGCCTCGGCGAGACCGGCGGCCTCGGCGGCTGCGGTGACGGCCTCCAGGACGTCGTCCTGGTACGGCGGGAACACCGGGAAGTCGGCGACCGGCTTGGCGGCCTTCGCGGCCAGCTCGGACTGCGCCTCGCACAGCACCTTCAGGAACGGCTTTGCGGCCTCGAGGCCCTCGGCGACAACCTCCTCGGTCGGCGCGGTGGCACCGCCCGCGATCAGCTCGATCGTGTTGGAGGTGGCCTCGGCCTCGACCATCATGATCGCGACGTCATCACCGGCGATCCGGCCGGCGACGACCATGTCGAAGACGGCCTTCTCCAGCTGGGAGTGGGTCGGGAAGGCGACCCACTGCCCGTCTATCAGCGCCACCCGGACACCGGCAACCGGCCCCGAGAAGGGCAGGCCCGAGATCTGGGTGGAGGCCGAGGCGGCGTTGATGGCGAGCACGTCGTACAGCTCGTCCGGGTTGAGCGCCATCACCGTGATGACGACCTGGACCTCGTTGCGCAGGCCCGCCTTGAACGTCGGGCGCAGCGGCCGGTCGATCAGCCGGCAGGTCAGGATGGCGTCCTCTGACGGACGGCCCTCACGACGGAAGAACGAGCCGGGGATGCGTCCCGCGGCGTACATCCGCTCCTCGACGTCGATCGTCAGCGGGAAGAAGTCGAACTGCTCCTTGGGGTGCTTGCCGGCCGTGGTGGCGCTCAGCAGCATGGTGTCCTCGTCGAGGAACGCCGCGACGGATCCGGCGGCCTGCTGGGCAAGCCTGCCGGTCTCGAAGCGGATGGTGCGGGTGCCGAACGCGCCGTTGTCGATGACGGCTGACGCGCTGAAGGCGGTGGTGTCTGACATGGGTCTCCTCTTGTGCCCAGCCGGATCGGCTGGATGGAGCCACGGACGTCCCGTCACGAGCACCGGCGACGGCGCTGAGTTCTTCGGCGTGCCGGCCTTCGATCGAAGCCGCCGGAACGTCGGGCGCGGGCGCACGCCGCAGACGTTCCGGTGGCCACTACCGAGGACCGGCCGTGATGGTCGCCGCGAACTCAGTCACGCTGAGGATGCGGGCGGGCACGTGGGTGGCACTGGTGTTGTTCAGTTGTGGGTCACCCGGGGTGACCGTGCGGAAGGGGGCGAGCGTGGTCCGTTGTCCCCCTGGACTGACGCCCGGCCCGCTGCGGCAATCAATCACCGCAGCGCCGGCGCCCGCGCCGGGACAGGCGGTTCGCACTGTCCCGACGCCGGCGGAGCACTATCGGCGCAGGCCGAGCCGCTCGATGAGTGAGCGGTAGCGATTGATGTCGACGGTCTGCAGGTAGCGCAGCAGCCGGCGACGCTTGCCGACGAGGCCGAGCAGGCCGCGACGGGTGTGATGGTCGTGCTTGTGTTCCTTGAGATGCTCGGTCAGATCGGCGATCCGCTTGCTCAGCATCGCAACCTGGGCTTCGGCCGACCCGGTGTCGGTCTCGTGCAGGCCGTACTCGCTCAGGATTTCTTTCTTCTGCTCAGTGGTCAACGCCACAGGTAGTACTCCTCGGTGTGTCTGTCACGTGCACGTCCCGCTCCGGACGGAATCTGCCGGGGGGATGACGGTACCGGCCGCCACGGACTGCAGCCGGACCCAACAGGTGATCCTACCAGCGGCAACGATGCGTGACGATCAGCTGTGGTCGCGGTGCGGCGGAAGCCGACTGTCAGCTCACGGACAGTGCTTCTGCCGGCGCGCTACCGGCCCGCTCGTGCGGGTTCACGTTCGCCCCCAGAGCGTAGGTGAGGTGCCCGCCGAGGTAGCCGCCGGCGCTCAGCAGACCGGCACCGGCCAGGGCGAGGACGGCGCCGCGGCGGTGTCGTCCGGCGACCCGGGCCCGCCAGGACGCGGTGTACAGCGCAAGCGCGGCCGTGTTCGCGGTCATATGCACCAGGCCCACCCGGCGCGCGGTGCCGGTGGTCCCGCGCCAGTCGGACAGGCCGGTGACGACGGCGCCGGCGGCGCAGACGATGCCGAGACCGACCAGCCGGCGGGCGGCGACCTCGTTGCCTTTGGTCGCGTCGAGGGCACTGGCCGACACCCACGCACCGATCGGCGCCGTAACCAGGAGGGGGTGAACCGGGTGGCCGAGCCAGAAGCCGCTCAGCGCCGAGCGGATCGGCGGCGTGAGCACCGTGTCCAACCCGCCGGCCAGCCGGTCGGCCGGCCCGTCGAGCGCATCGGCGTTCTCGATCGAGGCAACAACGTTCTGGAAGAGAGGCACGCCCGGGTAGTACCCCATCAGGGGCCGTCGCACCGCGTTAATCAGGTCCGCGTTAATCAGGTCTGCGTTAATCGGGTCCGCATCAATCGGGTCCGCGCTCATCGGGTCCGGGCCGGTCGCGGGTGGTGACCACGACTGCGACGCCACCGCAGGTTCTGGGGTACGGCGATCGCCGTTCCGCCGCCCGCGCGACACGGCTCACGTCGTTCTCGTTGGCGCAGGTCAGCCGCCGCCTGGCAAGATGGAGCCGTTAAGTTACCGACCGGTAGGGGGCTCCCATGGCCAAGCTGGGATGGCGTGTGCGGTCGCTCGCGTGGGTGCTGGCGCACGCGCCCGGCGGATCCGTCGACACGATGACGCCGGAGCAGATGGTCCGAGCGCAGGAGCGACTCGCCGGGCACGGCAAGCTTGCCGTCGGTGTGACGGGCACCGTTGCCAAGGGCGTCATCACCACCAACCGGCTGATCGAGCAGGACGGCGCCAGGGTGCCGGTGCGGATCTACCGTTCGGAGAGCCAACCGGACGGCGGCCCGGTCATCGTTCACTTCCACGGGGGTGGCTGGACCCTGGGCGCGCTGGACCAGTCGGACTGGCTCTGCAGCGAGGTCTGCCTCGGGGTCGGTGCCGTGGTGGTCTCGGTCGACTACCGACTGGCGCCGACCCACCGCTTCCCCACCGCCGTGCTGGACAGCTTGGCGGCCGTCACCTGGGTCGCGGAGCACGCGGACGAACTCGCGGTGGACGCGGGCCGGCTCGCCGTCATGGGTGACAGCGCCGGCGGGAACATCGCGGCCGTCGTCACGCAGATCTTGCGCGACCGGGGCGGCCCCCGGATCACCCATCAAGCCCTGATGTACCCGGCCACTGACCTGCGGACGCCGGAGGACTTCGACCCCAGCAATCCGGCGAGGTCGGACTGGCCGATCCTGTCGTCGGCCAGCATGGTCGGTTTCCGCAATCACTACCTGGGCCCGGACGGCGACGCGAACGATCCGATGGCCTCGCCGATCCTCGCGGCGGACCTGTCCGGATTGCCGCCGGCACTAATCCAGGTGGCCGAGTACGACCCGCTCCGCGACGACGGCATCCGTTACGCGCGGGCGCTGCAGGCCGCCGGCACCCCGGCCCGGCTGACCGAGTACGTCGGCATGCCGCACGGCTACTTCAGTTTCCCGAAGGTCGTCCGCGGCAGCACGATGCAGGCGCTCGCCGAACTGTGCGCCGAGCAGCGGTACGCCCTGCACGGGGTTCCGGTGCTGGATCGCAGCGTTCCGCACAGCCCGCCCCGCCCCGGCGAAACCCCCGTTCCCGCAACGCCTCCCGATCCGGCCGCGTCACGTCCGGTGGAGGGCCACGACGTGGGGCGGCATCAGGTACCGCAGCACACGGCGGGCGCAGTGGCGGACTGACGTCCGGAATTTCACCAAAGCCGCCCGAGACCGTCGCGGGCCGTACTTTTCATCCCAAAATATCCGGGTGCAGACAAATTCAGGTGGATTCTTGGCCTCAATGTGACCCGCCGTATGTGTAGAGTCACTGACGGATGTCATCACCACGCTGTAGCGCTGGTTGAACTCGATCGGTGCGGGGGCGCCTACTGAGAGTTGAGGCGACCAAGTGAATACCCGTCGTCAGCGCGGACTCGCCACCATCGTTGCAGTGTGTGTCGCGTTCTCGGTCGCATCGACGACGCCCGCGGCGGCTGCCGATCCACCATTCGTCGGTTGGTCGGCGACGATTCCCGCTCTGACATATCGGTACGAACCGACCAGCCTTGACGACTGCGTTGCAGGCCGGCCGTCGTGTGTGGCAGACACCATCCGGGAAATGCACAACCGCTTCACGCCATTGGCATGGAGCTGCAGCCACCAGGCCATCTTCACCTTGGCCTATTTGCGCACCACCGAGCAGTACCTGAGCTTCAGCGGAGAACCGGGGTTTCTCCGGGATCCGGCTTTTGTCAACCATCAGGATGTCGCGTTCGCGCAGATGTATTTCGACGCCTATGACAATTTCGCGGCGGGCCGGATCGCCCAGGTTCCCCCCGCCTGGCGGGTGGCATTCCGCGCAGCCGACGGCAACCAGGTCGACGGCATGGGGGATTTGCTGTTGGGGATGAGTGCCCACGTCAACAGGGATCTGCCTTTCGTGCTCGCCGCCATCGGTCTGACGATGCCCGACGGCTCCAGTCGCAAGCCTGACCACGACCAGATCAACATCATGTTGAACCACGTCGTCCAGCCCCTGGTGGAAGAGCTGAGCGCCCGCTTCGACCCGTCGATGGCGATCGCCCCCACGCCGTACGGCATCGGCTTCACCGGGCTGATGCAGACGCTCATCGTGTGGCGTGAGGTGGCCTGGCGGAACGCGGAGCTGCTTGTCGCGGCGCCGACCGCCGCCGCCCGGGACGTTGTCGCCGCTCAGATCGAGGTCTCCGCTGAGGTGACCGCCAACGCGCTGATGGCAGCCAGCAGGTACCTGCCGCCACTGAAGACGACGGAGCGGCGGGACGACCATTGCGCCGCGCACCGTAGCCGGTGACACACTCCATCGGCAGGCGCTGGTGGGGATCGATCGGGTCCCTCGAGAGCGCGCGCGACGCCTCGCCTGCCGCTGGGTTGAGCCCCCGTCTGCGCTTCGTCATCGATGGCGTCCTGATCGCGACGGCCGTCACCGTCGCCGTGCTGGCAACCCAGCGGGTGCTGCCCGCCGAGCTGATGCCGTGGTGTCTCGTGTGGGTTGTTCTCGCGGCGTTCGCGCTGCTCCCGCCCCGCCGGGCAGCCGCGCAAGCCGCTGTGGTTCTTGTCGTCGGCGCGCTGTCAGCGGTTGCCGTGGGACTCGATGCCGGTAACGGGGATGGCGGTCTCTCGCCCGCCGCCCAGTGGCTCCCGGTTGCCATCACCGTCGCAGTGATCCTGGTGGTGATGCGCCGGATGAGCCGCTTCTTGCACCAGCGGGCCGTCATCGCAGAGGCGGTCGCCCAACTCGGCCAGCAGGCGCTGGTCGTCAGCGAACCGGATGAGCTGCTCAGTGCAGCGCTCGGCGTAGCGGTGCGGGTGTTGCGCACCGAATACGGAACCGCTCTCCGGCGGCTCGCCGATGGCCGGCTCGTGGTGGCCGACGAGTTGGGCCCCGACTCCTTCCCCGCAGGAACCATCATTCCGCTGGCAGCGCGTGGCTCGTACGCCCTGCACGTGGTCGAGACCGGAATGCCTTTCGTCTCTTCGGATTTGCGGCGGGACGGTCGGATCACGCCGCCGACTCCGCTGATCGCCCGCGGCATGGTGAGCGGGATTGCCGTGCCACTGCTGGGCGGACAGGGGACCGTGGGCGTGCTGGCAGTCCATGCGCGTCGGGTTCGCCGGTTCACCGCCAGCGAGGTCGCGATGCTGCAGGCGATGGCCAGTGTGGTCGCCACCGCGTGGGAGCAGGTAGAGCTGCGGGAACGGCTCAGCCACCAGGCGCTGCACGACCCGCTGACCGGTCTGCCGAACCGGGCTCTGCTCCTCGATCGGCTCGGCCAGGCCCTGAGCCGGCGGCCAAGTTCCCGCGACAGCGCGGCGCGGGTCGCCGTTGCCCTCATCGATCTGGACGAGTTCAAGGCAGTGAACGACGGACTGGGCCACGCCGCGGGGGATGACGTGCTCAGAACGGTCGGGAATCGGCTTGCGTCGGCCGTCCGTCCCGCCGACACCCTCGCCCGGTTCGGCGGCGACGAGTTCGCGTTGCTCTGCGACGGCGTGCCTGACGAGCAGGAGGCGGTCGCGATCGTGAACCGCCTGCTCGTGGCGGCCGCGGCCCCGCTGGCAGTGGAAGGGGCCGTGCTCACCATCACCGCAAGCGCAGGTGTTGCGCTGACCCCGGGCGATTTCTCACCCGTACCGACGGCCGAAGCGTTGCTGAGAGAGGTCGATACGGCGCTGTACCGGGCGAAGCACCATGGCGGCGCAAGGGCCGAGCTTTTCGACCAAAACATGCAGATCCAGGCCCAGGCACGGGTGTCGTTGGAGGTCGAGTTGCGCCGGGCAATCGACCGGGACGAGCTGGTGATCCACTATCAACCCATCCGATCGGTCGTGGACCACCACGTGACGGCCGTGGAAGCCCTGGTCCGCTGGCAACACCCCGTGCGCGGGCTGCTCGCCCCTGCCGAATTCCTGCCGCTGGCCGAGCAGACCGGCCTCATCGTGCCGCTAGGGCGGTGGGTGCTCCGTACCGCCTGCCGTCAGGCTGCCGAGTGGCAACAGGGAAGGCAGGGGGGCCCGGGCGGCCGGCTTCGCATCGCGATCAACGTTTCTCCTCGTCAACTCGAGGATCCTAAATTGCCGGCTTTGGTGGCGGAGGTCGTCGAGGTCACCGAGCTGAAGCCCGGCACGCTCAGCATCGAGCTCACCGAGACCGCCCTGTTCGACGAGAGCGACGTCGGGCACGTCGCCCTGACCAGGTTGGTCGCCGCAGGAGCCACCTTGATTCTGGACGACTTCGGCACGGGGTACTCGTCACTCACCCACCTCGCCCGGTTCCCGATCGAGGCGTTGAAGATCGACCGCAGCTTCACTGCCGGGCTGGACAAGGATCAACGGGACACAGCCATCGTGTCCGCAGTCATTGCGCTCGGTGCGGAACTGGGCGTCGACGTCATCGCCGAGGGCGTCGAAACGCCTGCGCAGCTCGCGACGCTCCGGCGAATGGGGTGCCCCGCGGTTCAGGGATTCATGTTCGATCACCCGCGGCCCCAGCCGATATGGGAACCATCCGTTGGCCGGGTCTTGGCCGCCGGTCATCGCGGAATGGCGTGATCAGGTGCCGCGGCGCACAGCGGACGTCACCGTCCGACTGACGGCTCCGACCGTTCCGCCGGTGGGCAGCGGCCGCCGCGATCACTGCAGGTAGTGCTCGACCTCGTCGACGGGGCGCGCCTGGGCGTCGTCCGGGTTCTGGCCGAACTCGCGCTTCGCGCGCCGCTGGCGGAGCAGGTCCCAGCACTGGTCCAGAGCGCCTTCCAGCTGGGCGAGCCGGTCGCGCTCCTCCTCCGCCGAGAGTTCGCCGTCCCGCAGCCTCGTCCGGAGCTGGTGCTCCTGGTCGACGAGAGTCGTTATCTGGGAAAGGATCTGGTGCTCATCCACCTGGGTTGCTCCTTCTGGTTCCGGCGCCGACATCACGGTCGTCATCAGCTGACCGCACGTTACGCTCCCGTCAGATCTCGATCACGGTCACCAGGTGATCGATTCCGCGGAAGTCGGCGCCGTCGCGGGTGTAGAGGTCGAGTCCGTTGGCGTGCGCGGAGGCGGCGATAAGAAGGTCGGCGAATCGGCTCCGCGGCGTGCGCCCTTCGGCCAGGATGGCCGCGACCACGAGCCCGTAACTGCGCACCGCCGCGGCGTCGAAGGGAATCGGTTCCAGTTTCGACTCGACCTCCTGCAAGCGAGCCTGCCGTCGCGCGGCTTCGTGCGGCCCGTGCGCGAGGTGCGGACCGGCAGCGAGCTCCGCCGCGGTGATCGCCGAGATCGCTGCCTCATCCGGCAGAGCCCTGACGACAGCCGGGTCATGCCAGTCGATGACGACCGACGTGTCGAGCATCCCGGTGGACATTCACCACCCCTGATCGATCGCGGCATCCAGATCCGCACGGAACCGCTCGCGGTCGATGCGCACGTTCGCGGCGGCCAGCGCCGCGACCTCCGCCCGGGAGATGAACGTGCGCCGACCGGCTCGTAGGGGTCGAAGCTCCGCGACCGGTTCTCCGTTCCGGGTCACGATGAACGTCTCGCCGGCCGACACCGCCTCGATCACCTTCGCGTTGTCGTTGCGCAGCTCGCGCTGTGCGATTGTTCTGGCCATGCCCAACCGTAGCGCGTGATGCTACGTCCGGCTACGCCCCGGCGAACGAAACCGCTGCACGTGCGAGCCCACCTCAGGGCGGACAAACCGGTCGCCGCGTACGGTTGCCGCACCGTCAAGAGTCCAGATCTGACAAGGAAGGTGGGCCGGTGGGCGACGGCGACGCTGCGCCAACGGACACCATCCGACTTCCGCTGGACCCCGCCAAGGCGGTCCGGAGCGGGACCTTCGATCCGCTCGCGCTGCTCATGCTGTGGGCACTGCGCTGCGCAACCATCACCGTGGTGATCGCCGGCCTCATCTATGCGCGAGTCGTCACCGAGCGGTTCGACGTCGTGCCGGAGATCAGCACCCCCGCCCAGGCCCTCCGCGTCCTGCTCACGCCGTTCGCGGGCCTCGCCATCGCGGTCGCCCTGCGTTTCGCGGTCGACATCGGCGCGCTCGCGCTCGCCTACCCGTTCAGCCGGCGGGCCACCGGATCGGCGGTCGGTCCGGACCTGCGCCGACCGTTCCTGGTCTGGGCCGACCGGCTGCATCTGGTCCGCGCCTACCGGTCGCTGCGTTGGACGACCTCCGTTCGCGCCCACGCCGCCGACCGGCTCGGGCGGTGGGGGCGGGTCCTGAAGATGGCCGGACCCGCCCTGCTGATCGCCGACATCGTCCTCGTGCTCGCGCTGGTGGTCGTGGTCCTCGCCGCGCATTCGTCGTGACGACCACGCCCGGGCTTCACGCGGCCGGCGTTGGCGCTTGATTATCAGCCGGCAACCCCGAGCACCGTCCTGGTCCGCGCGACGTCGTCGTCGATCTGCGCGATGAGCGCCTCGACCGAGTCGTAGCGCACCGTGTCACGCAGCCGTTCCACGAAGTCGAAAGCGACGCGTCGACCGTAGAAGTTGCCGCCCTCGTCGATCACGAACGCCTCTACCGTCCGCACCCGCCCGGAGAACGTCGGGTTCGTGCCGATCGAGATCGCCGCGGGCGAGCGCCGGGTGCCCAGCACGAACCAGCCGGCGTAGATCCCGTCCGCCGGGATCGCGGCATGCGGCACCGTGTCGAGATTGGCGGTGGGGTAACCCAACTCGCTGCCGCCGCGGCCCTCGCCGTGCACCACGAAACCCTCCACCCGGTGTGGCCGGCCGAGCGCCTCGGTGGCCGCCGTGACGTCACCCGCCGCGACGCAGGAGCGGACATAGGTGGAACTGACGGTGACCGCATCGGGTTCGGTGACCAGGCCGATCCCGTTGACCGTGAAGCCGAACCGCGGGCCGAGCTGCCGCAGCAACTCCACCGAGCCGGCCCCGCGATGGCCGAACCGGAAGTTCTCCCCCACCACCACGTTCGCCGCGTGCAGCCGGTCGATGATCACGTCGTGCACGAATTCCTCCGCGCTGACCTGGGACAGCGCGACGGTGAACGGCAGCACCAGGAACGCGTCGACGCCGAGTTCGGCCACCAGCTCCGCCCGCCGGCGCAGGGTGGTCAGCTGCGCTGGGTGGCTGCCCGGCCGCACCACCTCGGCTGGGTGCGGGTCGAACGTCATCAGCACGGTCGGCATCCCCAACGCCCGGCCGGTGCTGACCGCCTCCCGGATCAGCGCCTGGTGGCCGCGGTGCACGCCGTCGAACACTCCGATGGTCAGCACGCAGCGCCCCCAGCTCGCGGGGATCTCGTCGGTGCCGCGCCAGCGCTCCACGCCATTGCTCCCTCGGGGTCGGTGCTGCTCGCCGCTCAGCGTGCCACGCGCGGCGGCACCGGACGTGATCCGGGTGTCAGCCGCTCTGCCAGCCGAGAACGGATCGGGCCACGCCAGCGGTTTCGACCACCAGCGCGACCAGCGCGCCCGCCGGATCGAAGGCGCCGTACGTGCCGGCAATCCCGGCGGCGGTGACGGTCCGACCGTGCCGCAGGTCGAGCGCCTGCGTCTGGTCGACCTGACGGGTGGGAAAGGCCGCACGGACCGCGTCGGCGGCCGGCAGCACCCGGGCGGCGATCGCCGCGGCGGCCTCCTCGGTGACCGGCGGCCGTTCCCCCGGTGCGCGTCCGCCGTAGACGTCGACCGCGTCGCCGACTTCGAACGGCCCGACCCTGGCCCGCCGGAGCGCGGTGAGATGACCGCCGACGCCCAGCGCCGCGCCGAGATCCCTTGCGAGCGAACGGATGTAGGTGCCGGTGGTGCACTCGACGACGACGTCCAGATCGATCAGGTCGTCACCACGGCGGATCGGGCCGACGATCTCGAACCGGCTGATCGTCACGGGGCGGGCGGCCAGTTCGACACTGACGCCGCTGCGCACCAGGTCGTAGGCGCGCCGGCCGCCGACCTTGATCGCCGACACCGAACTCGGCACCTGCAGGATCGGTCCGGTGAGCGCGGCGATTCCCCCCTCGATGTCGGCCTCGGCCACACCGTCGACCGGGGCCGACGCGATCAGCGTCCCGTCGGCGTCGTCGGTATCGGTCTGCCGGCCCAGCCGGATCGTCGCCGAGTAGGTCTTGTCGGTCAGCGCCAGGTGGCCGAGCAGCCTGGTCGAACGATCGACGGCCAGCACCAGCAGGCCGGTGGCCATCGGGTCCAGGGTGCCGGCGTGCCCGATCCTGCGGGTGCGCAGCACATGTCGCAGCCGGCCGACGACGTCGTGCGACGTGCAACCGGAGGGCTTGTCGACCAGCAGCAGGCCACCGCCGGGCGGCAGCGGCGGCGCGGGCCGATCGTCGACCGGTCGGGGCGCTCTCATCCGGCGTTCTCCGGCTCGGCGTTCTCCGGCCGGGCCGGCGGGCACCCGCTGCCAAGCGAGGTGCCGGGTGAGGTACCGGGCGGCATGTCGACCAGGTCCCACCGGTGCGCGGTGAGGACGACGGGAACGTCCTCGCCGCGGGCGGCCGCCTCGAGGACGCCCGCCCGGGTGCGGAGCAGCCAGGTGACCATCCGGAAGATGCCCAGCGCGGTCACGGTGGCGATGGCGACGAACGCCAGCCGGTAGGCGTCGACCGAGTGGCTCTCCACACCCGGTTCGGCCCAGTCCAGGATCTGACCGACCGCGAACACCATCGCGACGGACCCGAAGAAGCCGCCGATGTTGACCAGGCCGGTCGCGGTCGAGATGCGGTGCGCGGGGTTGTAGTCCCGGGCCAGCATGAAGCCGACCGAACTCGCCGGGCCGCCCACCGAGAAGATCGCGACCACGAGCACTACGACCGCGAACGGCGGCCGGCCGCCGGGCCAGAGGATCAACGTCAGCCACCCCGTGAGGCAGGACAGCGCCACCGCCACGGCCAGCGGCCCACGGATCACCGGGCGCCTGCTCAGCAGCGGACCGATGATCAGGTTCGCCATCAGACCGCCCACGACCAGCACCAGCAGCAGCGATGACGCGGTCGCCGGTGCGTATCCCAGCGCCTGGGTCAGGTAGGGGAAGCCCCACAGCACGGCGAATGCGGTCGGCCCGGCCATCGTCGACAGGTGGACCCAGAACGCCAGCCGCCCGGCGGGCAGCCGCCAGGCGCCGCGCACGTCGCGCAGCACGCGACGGCCGCCCGGTTCGCCGTCGGTGCGGACGGGATGGGCGTACGGAGCGGCCACCCCGGGCCGGAGCAACAGCAGGGCATAGGCCAGCGAGATGCCGCCGGCGATCGCGAACGTGGTGGTCCAACCCAGACCGGACAGCATCAGGGTGAGCGGCACGGTGGCCACCACGTTGCCCGCCATCCCGGCGAGCCCGGTGAACGTGACCATCATCGGGTAGCGCCGGCCGGGGAACCATCCCGCGACCAGCCGCAGCACCGACACGTAGGTCATGGCGTCGCCGCAGCCGAGCAGCCCGCGGGCGACCAGCGCCATCGGATAGTTCTCGACCTGGGAGAACAGCAGTTGGGCGGTTCCCATCGTGAGCGTGGCGGCCAGCAGCATCCGGCGGGGGCCGAACCGATCGACCAGGACACCTGTCGGCACCTGCATGGCCGCGTACACGCCCAGTTGCAGCATGACGAAGGAGCTCAGCTGCGCCGCGGACAGGTCCAGTCGCTCGACGGCCTGCGGGCCGGCGACGCCGAGCGTGCTGCGATGGAAGACGGCCAGGAAGTAGACGCCGGCGCCGACGGCCCACACCCATCCCGACGCAGCCCGGGCCCGGCTCAGCAAGACTGCGGGCGTCATACGGTCACCCCGCGCAGGTGCCGGTCGGCGGTGGCCAGGTGCTCGTCGGTCAGCCGCCGGGCGAGCGACAGATCGGCGGCGCCGATGGCTGCGGCGATCGCCTCGTGATCGCTGATGGTGACCGCCATGCGGATCGAATCGGGCCGGCCGTCGGCGGTGCGCATGGTGGTCGCACCCATCCGCAACTGCCGGTCGCGCAGGCCGGCGTAGACCTTGATCAGGATCGCGTTGCCGTCGGCGGCGACGATGGTGGCGTGGAATTCGCGGTCGGCGGCGGTGTAGCCGGCGATGTCTCCGGCGGCGGCCGCTGCCCGCAGGTCGGCCAGCGGCGTGGCCAACGCGAGCGCGACGGCGGGTCCCCGACCGCAGGTGATCGCCGATGCGGTGCAATGGTTCTCGATCAGCAACCTGGTCGCGAGGACGTCCCGCCATTCCTGCGCCGTCACCGGCAGCACCAGCGCGCCGCGCTTGGGCAGCAGCCGCACCATCCCGTCCGACTCCAGCCGCAACAGGGCCTCCCGGACGGGCGTACGGGACACCCCGGTCTCCAGCGCGATGTCGCCCTCGGAAAGCAGGTCGTGGTCGGCGTAGCGGCGGTCGAGAATCCCGGCGCGCAGGTGGTCGTAGACCCGGTCGGCGGCCGACCGGTGGCGTGATGCATCCATGATGTATCTATCCTGCGGGGAGCACCCTCCGCCGATCAAGCCCACCGTGCCGGGCAGTGGGCGATCTCACCGAGCGGGCTTCACTTGTCCAAGACGGCGCGCAGGGCATCGACGGCCAACTGCGGATCCCCGTGGTGGGTGAAGCCGGCGGCGCGGACGTGCCCGCCCCCGCCCAGCAGCTCGGCGGCCGCCGCGACGTCCACCGGCCCCTTCGACCGCAAGGACACCTGCCACTGCTCGTCGTGGGTCTGCTTGAGGACGGCGGCGACCCCGGCTTCCTGCGCGGTCCGGATGATGTCGATGACCGAATCGAGCTCTTCGGCGCGCAGCCCCTCCCGGGTCTGCGTGTCGATCACCGTGTAGACCAGCCCCTCGCCGTGAGCGGCGTCCGGATCCAGCACCGCCGCACCCAGCACGTCGGACAACATGGACAGCCAACCGAACGGGTGCGAGTCGGTGATCGCGTGCATCAGCTCGGGTGGGCGGACGCCCGCGTCGATCAGCCGCGCCGCGAGCAGGTGCGAGGCAGCGTCGGCGTGCCGGAAGTGATGGGTGTCGGTGGCGAGACCCGCGTACAGGTTCTCCGCGATGTCACGGTCGATCGGCACCCCGAGGCGATCCAGGATTCGTGCGACCAGGATGACGGTGGCCTGCGCCGCGGCGTCGACCAGGTGGAACTGGCCGAACCTGGTGTTCGAGGCGTGGTGGTCGATGACCAGGCTCTGCCTGCTGGTGGTGAGCAGTGCGGCAAGTGCCCCCAGCCGCTCTGCCGATCCGACGTCCAGGCTCACCAGCAGATCGGGCCCGGCGGGCAACTGGTCGATCGGCAGCACCAGGTGGGCGCCGGGCAGTCCCTGCAGCGATTCCGGGATGCCACCCGGTTCGGCGAACGAGACGGCGACCGGGATCCCGCGTCGGGACAGACCGAGGCCAAGGGCCAGTGCGCTACCCAGGGCGTCGGCGTCGGGCTGGATGTGCGCCAGCAACACGACGTCCTTGGCCCGCAGCAGAAGCTCGACCGCAGTGTCCAGATCGGTGTCGACGGAGCCGTCGACATCGTCCAGCACGACGTCCTGAAGGGGTGGCACGATCGCCGGCGTGCGGCGCGCCCTGGTGGTACGCGAGCGCGACCTGGTCGCACGGGTATCCGTCACGTCACCTCCCGGTCGTGCTCCCCGGCAGCCCGGGCGGTGTTGCTGGCGATGGTGTCATCGATCTCTGGTGGCGTCCATGCCCGTCCCGCTGGCTGGACCCACCAATCTGCGGTGCCCGAACGCAGGCACCGCTGTGTCACCGTACCCGTCGGCTCGCGGGCTCGGTGGTGCCGGCGAAGCCGTCGTGGACAACCTGCGGACTGCCGTCCACCGGATCGCCGTTGGATGCGTCCGCATCGAGGTCCTCCGGGTACCGGTCGTCGGCGCCGGTGGTGTCCTCGTCGTCCGCCTCGGCAGCCCTCGGCACCCGGTACGGGTCGGGCTCTCCCGCATAGCTGGCGCCCGCGGCCCGCTCGGCGACCTGCGCGTCGGCCGAGCGTGCAGCCTCCAGCAGTTCGTTGATCCGGTAGGCGTTCTCGGGGACCGTGTCGAGCTTGAACACCAGGGTGGGGGTGAACTTGATGCCGGTCTGCGCGCCCACCGCCGAGCGCAGGACCCCGGTCGCGCTGGCCAGCGCCATCGCGGTGCCCTGGATCTCGTCGTCATCCCCGTAGACCGTGTAGAAGACCGTCGCCTCGCGCAGATCGGGCGTGACCGTCGCGGCGGTGATGGTGACCATGGCGAGCCTGGGGTCCTTGACCTGGTGCTGCAGCTCGGTGGCGACGATCGCCACGATGCGCTTGGCCAACCGACGGGCCCTCGCGGAATCTGCCATGGCTGATGGTCCTTCCTCTCGTGCCGGGCGCTTCTGGCTCCGCGCCCGTCCCAGTTCTGTTTCGGGTCAGTCGTCGTTCGTGCCGATCAACCGCCGCCGGGTCGACAGCAGTTCGATCTCCACCTCACCCGCCACCTCCCGCTCGCAGGTGTCCAGCACACGGTGCACCTGGGCGGCCTCGCCCGCGACGGCGGCCACCGCGATCAGTGCCCTGCGGTGCCGGTCCGGGTCCCCGGTCTCGGCGACCGCGACGTCCAGCCGCCGCAGCCGAGCGATCACCGGCCGAATGACGGCGCGCTTGTGCTTGAGCGAATCCACCGCGCCGAGCAGCACGTCACACTCGAGGATTCCGACGAAGGTCTCCCCTGCGCCTCCACCCGCGATGATCATGACGAAACTCGCACGAATGTGGCTCGACACGCCGTGTCGGGCGCAAGCTTTGCCATGATCAACACCAGCCGGATCAACACCAAGGGGAGGGCGCGCCGCGGGCCGCCGTCAACGACGACCCGCGCGCACCCCACCTGGTGACCGCTACGCGCGCGGCTTCTCCCGCGTCTCGTAGGTCTCGATGGTGTCCTCGATCTCGATGTTGTTCCAGGAGCCGAGCCCGATACCGCACTCGAAGCCCTCGCGGACCTCGGTCGCATCGTCCTTGAACCGGCGCAGCGAATCGATCTGCAGGTTGTCATTGATGACCACCCCACCTCGCAGCAGCCGGGCCTTGGCGTTGCGGCGGATCTCTCCGGACCGCACGATGCAGCCTGCGATGTTGCCGAACTTGGAGGACCGGAAGATCTCCCGCACCTCTGCGGTACCGGTCTGCACCTCCTCGAACTCCGGCTTGAGCAGACCCTTGAGCGCGTTCTCGACCTCGTCGATCGCCTGGTAGATCACCGTGTAGTACCGGATGTCGACACCCTCGCGGTCGGCGAGTTCCTGCACGCCGCGCACCGGCTTCACGTTGAAGCCGATGACGATGGCCTGCGTCGTCGCCGCCAGGTTGATGTCGTCCTGGGTGATGCCACCGACACCGCGGTGCACGACCCGCAGGTCCACCTCGGCGCCCACGTCGAGCTTGAGCAACGAATCCTCGAGCGCCTCGACGGTGCCGGAGTTGTCGCCCTTGATGATCAGCGTGAGCTGCTCGATCTTGCGCTCGGCCAGGGCTGCGCCCAAGTCCTCCAGCGAGATCCGCCTGCGGTTGCCGATCTGTGCCTTGCGGGCACGGGCCTGCCGGCGCTCGGCGATCTGCCGGGCGACGCGGTCCTCCTCGACGACCATGAACGAGTCGCCGGCGCCGGGCACCGAGGTGAACCCGAGCACCTGCACCGGACGCGACGGGGTCGCCTCCGACACCTGCTCGCCGTGATCGCCCAGCATGGCGCGAACCCGGCCGTAGGCGTTACCGGCGACGATCGAGTCGCCGACGTGCAGCGTTCCGCGCTGGACCAGGACGGTCGCGACGGCGCCGCGGCCACGGTCCAGGTGTGCCTCGATGGCCACACCCTCGGCGTTCATGTCCGGGTTCGCCCGCAGGTCGAGAGCCGCGTCGGCGGTCAGCAGCACGGCCTCGAGCAGGCCGTTGATGTTGAGCATTGCCTTCGCGGAGATCTCGACGAACATGGTGTCGCCGCCGTACTCCTCGGCGACCAGCCCGTACTCGGTCAGCTGCTGCCGGATCTTGTCCGGGTTGGCGCCTTCCTTGTCGATCTTGTTGATCGCCACCACGATCGGCACGTCGGCAGCCTTGGCGTGGTTGATCGCCTCGACCGTCTGCGGCATCACGCCGTCGTCGGCCGCGACCACCAGCACCACGATGTCCGTGGACTGCGAACCACGGGCACGCATGGCGGTGAACGCCTCGTGACCCGGGGTGTCGATGAAGGTGATCAGCCGCTCCTGGTCGTTCAGGTGGGTGGCCACCTGGTAGGCGCCGATGTGCTGGGTGATCCCGCCGGCTTCCTTGTCCACCACGTGGGTGTTACGGATGGCGTCGAGCAGCTTGGTCTTGCCGTGGTCGACGTGACCCATGACGGTGACCACCGGCGGCCGGATGACGAGATCGCTCTCGTCGCCCTCGTTCTCGCCGTAGGACAGGTCGAAGGAGTCGAGCAGCTCGCGGTCCTCGTCGTCCGGGGAGACGATCTGCACCTCGTAGCCCATCTCGGAGCCCAAAAGCTCGAGGATGTCGTCGGACACCGACTGTGTTGCGGTCACCATCTCGCCGAGATGGAACAGCGCCTGCACCATCGAGGCCGGGTTGGCATCGATCTTGTCGGCGAAGTCGGCGAGCGAGGAACCCCTGGCCAGCCGGACCACGCTGCCGTTGCCGCGGGGCAGCGCCACGCCACCGATCGACGGGGCCTGCATGTTGTCGAATTCCTGACGGCGCTGCTTCTTGGACTTGCGACCCTTGCGGGCCGGTCCGCCCTGACGCCCGAAGGCGCCGGCAGCTCCACCACGGCCGCGACCGCCGCCACCGGGACGGGCTCCGCCGCCTCCGGGACCACCGGTCGAACCGCCGGGACCGCCGCGGTAACCGCCGCCGCCGGCGGGTGCCCCACCGGGACCGCCAGGGCCGCGGTAACCACCGCCGCCGCCGGGTGCGCCGCCGGGACGGGCGCCACCGGGTGCCGGGCGGCCGCCCGGGGTGCCGGGACGCGGGGCGCCGCCGGGCGTGCCGGGACGCGCACCGCCGGGGCCGGGCCTGGTGCCGGGTGCGCCGGTACCCGGAGCGCCGCCGGGGCGACCTGCGGGTGGGCGCGGCACACCGGGAACGCCGCCGGGACGCGGCGGTGCACTGCGCTGCTGGGTGCCGAACGGGTTGTTGCCCATCCGCGGCGGGCGCGGGGCTCCGGGAACGCCGCCGACCGGCCGGGCCGGCCGGGGAGCGGGCGCCGGTGCATCGGCCCTGGCTGCCGGAGCCGACGCGCCGTTGCTCTCGGCCGCGGCGGCCGGACGCTCGGGCGCGGCCGGTGCCGTTGTCGGTGCCTGGAATCCCGGACCGGCTGAACCGGTCACCGGAGCGGCGGACGTCGCCGCGGCCGGTGCAACCGGCTGCGCGGCTGCCGGTGCTGCGGGTGCCGGAGCTGCCGGAGTTGTCGGTGCTGCCGGCGCTGGAGCCGCGGCGGCCGGTCGGGCCGGAGCGGGTGACGAAGGGCGGGCGGCCGGGGCCGGGGCAGCTGCTGCTGCCGGCCGGGGGGCTGCACCGCCGGGACGACCCGGACCGCCGGACGGCGCCGGGGAGGTGCGGGGTGCCGAACCGTTGGTCGGCTGGTCCGACTTCGCTGCGGCCGGCGCGCTGGCCGGGAACGCGTCACGAAGCTTGCGGACGACGGGGGCCTCGATGGTCGAGGACGGGGATTTGACGAACTCACCCATGTCGGTGAGCTTCGCCATGATCTCTTTGCTGGTCTTGCCGAGCTCTTTCGCAAGCTCGTGTACGCGGGCCTTGCCTGCCACTGCTCTCCTTAGGGATGAGGGTGGCGGCCGGTCGTAACTGCCCGCGCGCCCTCTAGATGTGCCGGTTGCTGCTCATTGCTGCTTCACGGCGTGCTCACGTTGGGTCGACCTGCTTTCTTGTTCTTCAGGCGGCTCTGCGATCGGCTGCCGGTGGCGATCCGATCGTCGGTTCCGATGTTCCCCTGAGGATCCAGGAGTACGCGAACCCGGGTCGTGTCGAGTTGTCCGGGGACCCGGAGGGCCCGACCGAACGCCCGACGGCGCTCTGCCGCGTCAAGGCATTCTGTGGAGGAATGCAGCCACGCTCCCCGACCGGGGAGCCGGTGCCGAAGATCAGGGATGACAACCCCGTCGTCAGCCACGACGCGCAGTAGATCAGTGGACCGTTCACGCCCCCGGCAACCGATGCAGGTCCGAACCGGAACGTGAGGTCCAGCTGGATCTGCGGTGACACTCGATGCGGCGTCCGGGATCGACGAACGTGCCGACATGGAAGTCTACCGCCTCTGTCGTTGGATGGACGACGTCGTCACCGGTTGATCGCCCCACGGGTGCCGCGCGCTCGCCGGCCTGCGCGTCCCGCTCACCGCGCACCGGGTCAACGCGGACTGGGGGCGTCGGCGGGATCGTCGGATGCGGCGTCGCTGCGGATGTCGATCCGCCAGCCGGTCAGCCGGGCGGCGAGCCGGGCGTTCTGGCCTTCCTTGCCGATGGCGAGCGAGAGCTGGAAGTCGGGCACCACCACCCGCGCCGCGCGGGCCGCGGCGTCGACGACGGTGACCGACAGCGCCCTGGCCGGTGACAGCGCGTTCCCGACGAACGTTGCCGGGTCGTCGTCGTAGTCGATGATGTCGATCTTCTCGCCGCCGAGTTCGCTCATCACGGCGCGGACCCGCGAGCCCATCGGGCCGATGCAGGCGCCCTTGGCGTTGACCCCGGGGACGGTGGGCCGGACGGCGATCTTCGACCGGTGACCGGCCTCTCTGGCCACCGCGGTGATCTCCACCGAGCCGTCGGCGATCTCCGGCACCTCGAGCGCGAAGAGCTTGCGGACGAGGTTCGGGTGGGTGCGCGACAGGGTGATCTGCGGTCCCCGCGGACCGCGGGACACCGACACGACGTAACAGCGCAGCCGCTGCCCGTGCGTGTAGGTCTCCCCCGGCGACTGCTCGGCGGCCGGGATGATGCCCTCGACGTCACCGAGGCTGACGACGACCACGCCGCGGGCATTGACCTTGGCGTCGGCGGAGACGGTGCCGGTGATCAGGTCGTGCTCGCGACCGGCGAAGTCGCCGAAGGTGCGCTCGTTGTCCACATCGCGCAGCCGCTGCAGGATCACCTGGCGGGCCGTGGTGGCCGCGATCCGGCCGAAATCCTCCGGCGTGTCGTCCCACTCGCGCAGCACGTCGTCGGGCGAGTCGCCGGTTTCCTGCGCCCAGACGGTGATCTCGCCGGTCTTGCGGTCGATCTCCACCCGGGCGTGCCCGGCGTGGCCGAGGGTGTGCCGGTAGGCGGTGAGCAGCGCGGTCTCCAGGGTGTCGATCAACGACCCCAGTTCGATGCCCTTCTCCTTTTCGACGGCGCGCAGCGCGGCAATGTCGACGTTCATCGGGTCACTCTCTCGTCTTCGTCTTCGGCATCGTCTTCGTTTTCGTCCGCGTCCGTGTCCGCGTCTTCGTCGTCGTCGGGGTCGGCATCGTCGGCGTCCACGTCTTCGAGTTCCGCGTCGTCGTCCGGCTCGACCGGCGGCTGCACACCCAGCAGACTCAGCACCGCGGCCGACGGCGGGCTGAACTCCACCTCGACGCGGGCCCGGGTGATCTCGGCGAGCGGGATGGAGATCTGGCTGACCCCCTTGCGACCGGACAGCACCAGCGTCACCGCGGTGTCGTCGACCCCGAGCACGTGACCGGCGGTGTCCTTGCCGTCCACGGTGGTCACCGAGACGAGCCGGGTCCTGGCCCGGCGGAAGTGCCGCGGCAGGGTCAGCGGCCGGCCGATGCCGGGACTGGTGACCTCGAGCGTGTAGGGGGCGGATCCGGTCGGGTCTGCCTCCCCCGCCGCGTCGAGCCGCTCCGAGATCGCCCGGCTGACCTCCGCTGCCGCGTCCAGCGTCACACCGTCGTCGCCGTCGATCACCACCCGGACGATCCGCCGGCGCCCGGCAGCGCGGACGGCGAGCTCTTCGAGGTCGAAGCCGGCAGCGGTGACGACCTCGTTGACCACCTCGTGAAGCTGACGTTCGTCGCCGCTCCCCATCGTTGCCTCCTCCTGCGCCATCGGCGACCGAGCAACCCGCGGTATGCAGTTGTCGTGGTCCACGGCCGGCCGGACGTGCCGGTGACCGATCCGGAAGCCTATCGGGCTTCCGCGGCGCCGTTGTCCGATCCAGCGCCCACGTGACGACCAGCACGGCCTGGAGGTGGGACGCCGGCGGCGGAGGTCAACCGGCGAACCCGGGCGGCACCCGGCGTCGGCGCGACCGACGTGGTGGTCGGCCTGTCATGATGGCCGGGTGGGAACAGGTCCGGGCGCGCCGATGTCGCGACGCACGTTTTTCGCCGGAGTCGGCGTTGTCGGAGCGACGGCGGTGCTCGCCGGATGCAGCTACTTCGGTTCGGACGAGCCCGCGGCACCGACCGTCGAGCTGACGCCGGCCGCACTCGATCCGATCAACGGCCTGATCGCCACCACCCGCCTGCACCTGCTGCGGCTGGATGCGGCGATCGCCGCGGACAAGGCCGATGCGGCCCGCCTCAAGCCCCTGCGCGACGACCGGCAGGCGCAGCTGACGGCGCTGGAAAAGGAGTACGCGCGGGTCAACCCGTCGGACCCGGGCGCGAGCGCCGTTCCGAGCCAGGCGTCGCCGACCATCGGCGCCGTGACCCTGCCCGAAGAGCCGGAGGAGATCATTTCCGCAGTGCGAGGCGACGCCGCCACCGCTCAGGTGCAGTTCACCGACGCGATCTCGTCGGCCACCCGGTACCGGGCCGCGCTGTACGGCTCGATCGCGGCGTCACTGGCGAGCCATCGGGCGGTGCTCGCATGACCAGCCCCGCCCCCGACAGTTCGACACCCACGCCCGGTAGTGAGGGTGCTAGCAGCGCGCCCGCCGGGACGCCGCAGCCCAGCGCAGCTCCACCAGGCCCGCTGTCGCCGGACGCGCTGGAGGCGCTGCAGTCCGCGCTGGCCGCCGAGCAGGCAGCGGTGTGGGCCTACGGCCTAGTCGCGGCCTACGCGCGGGAGCAGGCGGACATGATCACCGAGGCACGGTCCGGGCACCTGCTCCGGCGGGACGCGACCACCGCCCGGTTGATCGACGGTGGTGCGACCGCACCGGAACCGGCTGCGGCGTACCAGGTCTCGGTCGATGTCAAGGATCCGGCGTCGGCCCTGAAGCTCGCGATGGACATCGAGACGGACGCCGCGGCGGCCTGGCGGGTCGTCATCGGATCGACCGATGACGCCGAGTTGCGCGGGTTCGCGCTGACCGGCCTGTCCGACGCGGCGGTCCGGCTGGCGATGTGGAAGCAGGTCGCCGGCGTGAAGCCGACGACCGTCCCGTTTCCCGGCCAGGAGTAGCGCCGGTCCGCTCAGGCCTGCCGCTCCCGCAGATGGCCGGTCCGGACCACAGTGACGACCTCGCCGGCCACCTCGGCCAGCGAGATCTCCCGCCGGTCACCGGTGAACCGATCGCGGAACTCGACGACACCGGTCGCGACGCCGCGGCCGACGACCACGATCGTCGGCACCCCGAGGAGTTCGGCATCGGTCAGCTTCACGCCCACCGAGGCGGTGCGGTCGTCGAGCATCACCGAGATCCCGACGGCGTCGAGCGCCCGGGCGAGGTCCTCGCCGGCATCGATGATCTCCTGCGTCTTGCCGGCGATCACCACGTGCACATCGGCCGGCGACAGCTCGCGCGGCCAGATGAGACCCCTTTCGTCGTGCGAGTTCTCGGCCACCGCGGCGACGGCCCTTGACACCCCGACGCCGTACGAGCCCATCGTGACGGTGACCAGCTTGCCGTTCACGTCGAGCACCTTCAGGTCCAGTGCCTCGGCGTACTTGCGGCCCAGCTGGAAGATGTGCCCCATCTCGATGCCGCGGGCGCTGACCAGCGCGTGGCCGCACAGCGGGCAGGCGTCCCCGTCGAGGACCTCGGCCGCCTGGATGGTGCCGTCGGCGGTGAAATCGCGGCCGGCGACCAGCCCCAGGACGTGCCGACCGGGCTCGTTGGCCCCGGTCACCCAGGCCGATCCGGGCGCGACCCGCGGGTCGAGCAGGTAACGGATGCCCGATGCCCGCTCGACGCCCAGCACGTCGGGACCGATGTAGCCCTTGACCAGCGCCCGATTGGCCGCGAAGTGCGTCTCGGTGAACGGCTCGATCTCGGCCGGCGCGACCTGCGCCTCCAGCCGCTTGGGATCGACCTCCCGGTCGCCCGGCAGGCCGATCGCGAGCGGTTCGGTGCTGCCGTCGGGGTGACGCAACAGGACCAGCACGTTCTTCAGCGTGTCGCCCGCCACCCACGGCCGGTCGGCCCGCGGGAACCGCTCGTTGAGCAGCGTCACCAGGGTGTCGATGGTCGGCGTGTCAGGGGTGTCCTCGACGTGCGCGGCCGCGAGTCCGGTGGCATCGATCGGTGCGGCCGCCGGGACCACGACCGCTTCGACGTTGGCAGCGAAATCGCAGTTCGTACACCTGACGTAGGTGTCCTCGCCGACCTCCGAGTCGGCAAGGAACTCCTCCGAGGCGGAGCCGCCCATCGCCCCCGACAGCGCCGCCACGATCACGTACCGCAGACCCAGTCGCTCGAAGATCCGGATGTAGGCGTCCCGGTGGCGCAGGTACGACGCCTCCAACCCGGCGTCGTCAAGATCGAAGGAGTACGAGTCCTTCATCACGAACTCCCGGCCGCGCAGGATGCCGGCCCTCGGCCGCGCCTCGTCCCGGTACTTCGTCTGGATCTGGTACAGCGCCAGCGGCAGTCCCTTGTAGGACGAGCAGATGTCCTTCACCAGCAGGGTGAACATCTCCTCGTGGGTGGGCCCGAGCAGGTAGTCACCGCCCTTGCGGTCCTTGAGCCGGAAGATGTTGTCGCCGTACTCCTTCCAGCGCCCGGTCGCCTCGTACGGCTCGCGCGGCAGCAACGCGGGGAAGTGCACCTCCTGGGCGCCGATGCCGTCCATCTCCTCGCGAACGATGCGCTCGACGTTGCGCAGCACCCGGTAACCGAGCGGCAGCCAGCTGTAGATGCCGGGGGCCGCCCGGCGGATGTACCCGGCGCGCACCAGCAGCCGGTGGCTCGGCACCTCGGCGTCCGCCGGATCCTCCCGCAGGGTGCGAAGGAACAGCGTGGACAAGCGTGTGATCACCGCGGTACTCCCTGGAGCTCGGACATTCGAAGCGCCCGCCACGTGCTCCACCTGGAAGCGCGGACAGACCGTGGCCACCGTGCAGCAGCGCCGGTCAGCCTAGTGGAGTGTGCCCGGCGGCCGGACGGGTCGCAGCGACTCCCTTTCCCGTCGGGGTTCGCCGCCCTCAGAACCGTTTGCCCACCACCATGCCGCGGTCCGCCACGGCGAATCCGAGCCGCTCGTAGAGCCGGCCGGCGCCGGTCGGCGAATCGGCGTCGACACCCAACTCCGCCTGGCGGTAGCCATCGGCGGCCATGCTCTCGAGGGTCCTGCCGATGAGTGCGGCGGCAATACCGCGGCCCCGGGCCCGGCGAAGGGTGCCGATCCGGGCGAGGTATCCGGTGCGGAAGCCGCGGAGCTCGGTGTCACCGTCGAACTCCGAGTTCAGCGCGAATCCGACGATCTCGCCGCCGATCACGGCGACCCACGAGTGAGCCGGCCGGAACGACGACGAGCCGGAGAATTCGGCTCGCCACCTGGGCAGGTCCATCGGGGTGGAACCCCAATGATCGGCGAACGACTCGTTCGAGGCGCTCAACAGCTCTTCCTCGTCCGACGCCTCGTACCGGCGGATCGTGACGCCGGGCGGCTCGGGAACCACCGGCAGCGACCCGTCGAAGTTGCGCAGCATCCGGAAGAAGTAGCGCCACGTCTCGTACCCGGACGAGGCCAGCAGCCTCCTGGCCCCCTGGCGGGTCTCGTCGACCCAGACTTTCAGCTCACCGGGAAGATCCGGCGCGTCACGGGCGCGATCGCGGGCGGCCATCGCCTCCAGATCACCGATGATCCGGCGGCCGATGCCCCGGCCCGTGTAGTCCGGCAGGACCCCGCCAACCAGAACAGCCTTCCAACTCGCGGCGGGCACACTCACCGTCAGGAGGCCGTATCCGACCAGGTCCGACCCGTCGAACACGCCGACACTGGAACTTTCCAGGTCGACCGACGGAGCGGTGAGCTGCTCGAGCACATCAGTCTCGGTGGTCAACTCGTCAACGGGTTCGGCGCGTTCGATGGCGGCATGCAGCGCCGCGATCGCGGCGGCGTCGGCCGTCGTCAGCGCTCTCTGGGTCAAGGTGGTTGCCACCCCGTGCACGCTAATGCGAGGCAGGTACCGGAGGCGACGGGATAAACCCGGGTCCAGGGACCGCAGCCGGGTCGTTCGACCCTGGTGCTCCGGTCCACCGGCCACTCACAGTGGTTTGCGGGCAACGACTTCGCTCACCAAGGGCGACATTGGCATGCCGGAGTCCGCATCGGAAGGGATCTGGAAGATGTCAACACGGCAATTGGATCGTTCGGGCCTGGGTGTCCTCACCGTCGAGGAATGCATCGACCGGCTCCGCACCGCCCGGGTCGGCCGGCTCGCCTTCTTCGACCAGGGCGAACCGATGATCCTGCCGGTCAGCCACGGCATGGACGGCAACGCGGTCGTGTTCCGGACGGCACCGGGCTCGAAGTTGTTGATCGCGGAGAACGAGATGCCGGTCGCGTTCGAAGCGGACGGCATCGACGCGGACCGCCGGGCCGGCTGGAGCGTGGTCGTCCGCGGTATCGCCCGGACGGTCGAGGCACGCGCCGATATCGCCCGATTGGCCCTGCTCGGTGTGTGGCCGTGGGCCGATATGGCCGAACGGAACCATTGGATCAGGATCTCGCCGACCTCGGTCACCGGCAGGGTGGTCATCCACCCGGCCTGGTGATCCACCCGGGTCGCCCTGCCAGTGCCCCACCCGTGCCGCCGCGCAGCAGAACCGCCCGCGCCGGGGCGTTGCCCTGCGTGTTCCCCCTATTCGGTTTTCTCGTCACCGATTTCTGTGAGGACGGTGACAGGCGCCGATCCAGCTGGTTAGCTGAGCGTCAGCTAACCTGCTAATCAGCGCGCCGGCCAGCAGGAGCGGCGCAACCACCGACCTGCACGGCAACGATCGGGGGAACGAGTGGCGTCACGAAGCGGTTCGACAGGGTCGGTGGCTTTCGCGCCGCGCCGGAACGGCAGACCCGTTGGCGGACAGGCGCTGTCGTCCCACGGCCGGACGGCGACAACGCCCGCGGCCGATGTGGACGCCGCTCTGCGGGCGATGCCCTCGCACGGCTGGCGGATCGGCTGGACCGGTCGGCGCGATCGCGCTCTGCTCGTGCTGTCCCAGATGGCCGGCCTGACCTACCAGAGCATCGCCGAGCTGACCGTCGGCGACATCTCCATCGAGCACGGCGTTGCCATCGTCCGCACCCCGGGTGGCACGACGACGCTCCGCCGCGCCGATGACGTCGTGATCTGCGGACCGTGCGCGCTCGCACGGTGGATCCACGCGCTCGATCTCACCGCGCTGTACCCGACCGGGCAGGTCGCGGCAGCCATCATCGCCAGGGCCGCTCCGCTGACGTCGCGCTCGCCGCATCTGTGCGAGGGCCGCCTCGAGGTCGCCGGAGCCACCAGGCTGATGCCGGTGCTCCCGACGACCGACGCCTGGGGCCCGCACACCGTGATCGCCGGCCCGGGGACGACACCGGCGCTGGAGCCGGCCACGAACCCGAGCGGCTACATCAGGGCGACCGCGGCTTCGACGACCCTGCCGACACAGGATCCCGACCGTGCCCCGCGGCTCGCCCTGCGACTGTCGCGATACCCGGCCGACGGCGCTCCTGCGGCCAACTGCGATCCCAGCCACACTCTTCGGGAGCGGACCCTGCGACTCCTCGGGCAGTCGGCCGAACAGACGCGATAGGCCTCTGATGGGCTCCCTTTCCGGCCATGACGGCCGATCCCGACGGGCCGTCGGGCGACGCGCTCCGCCACGTCGGTGAGGTTCCCCAGCACAGAAATGCGCCCGGCGAAAACCGCCTATTTGTCTGGATCGTGCGTGTGACCACCGTCACCGTCACTGCCGGAGCCCGTTAACTCCGTCACAGCTAGCCTGCTGGAGAAAGCACCGCGGGTGGGCATTCTCGGGCCACACGGACCCGGACCCACGGGCCCTTTGCCCCTATCTCGCGCCAGCTCTTCGGCAGCAGGCTAAGTCGCGCCCGTCGACCGGACGCGGCCACCGATCAGATTTGCGGCGTGTTTGGAGGCATCGAAAACATGCGGGAGGCTTTTGAATACTGTGGATTTTAGCCTTCCATCCCGGCATTTCAATTTAAATTAGGAGATCCCATGAGTAAGGATGTTGTCGTTCTGAGCGCAGTGCGTTCTGCCATTGGTACTTTTGGCGGTGCACTGTCCAACATGGAGCCTCCGGAACTTGCCGGAATGGTGATGAAAGAGGCGATCGCCCTCTCAGACGTTGATGCCAGTTTGATTGGCAATGCTGTGGTGGGCACCTGCGTCCCGACAGACGGGCGTTATGCCTACGTGTCGCGCGTGGCATCCATTCAGGCTGGCATGCCGATGGACTCTATTGCCATGCAGGTCAGCCGTCTTTGCTCCTCAGGTCTGCAAGGCATCTTGACCGCAGCTCAGAACATCATGCTGGGTGATTTTGACTACAGCATCGGCGGCGGCGTTGAAGTCATGTCGCGCGGTGCTTACACGCTGCCAGCCATGCGTTCAGGTGCACGCATGGGCGACACCAAATCCATCGACCTGATGGTGGCCATCCTGACTGACCCGTTTGGTGCGGGTCACATGGGCATCACGGCTGAAAACCTCGCCACCAAGTGGAATATCTCGCGCGAAGAGCAAGATGCCCTGGCTTGCGAGTCGCACCGTCGCGCCTCAGTCGCCATCGCCGAAGGCCGTTTCAAGTCACAAATCGTGCCGATCGTCCAGTCAACCCGCAAGGGTGACGTGGTTTTTGACACCGACGAGCACGTCAAAGGCAACACCACCATGGAGACCCTGGCCAAGATGAGGCCAGCGTTCAAGAAGGATGGAACAGTAACCGCCGGCAACGCGTCGGGCATCAACGACGGTGCGGCCTTCTTCGTGCTGGCTTCCGCCGATGTGGCAGCCAAGGCTGGCCAACAACCAATGGCCCGCATCGTGTCTTATGCGGTGACCGGTGTACCCAATGACATCATGGGCGAAGGCCCGATCTCGGCGACCAAACTGGCGCTCAAGAAAGCTGGTCTGACGCTTGATCAGTTGGATGTGATTGAAGCCAATGAAGCCTTTGCTGCGCAGGCGATTGCTGTCAGCAAGGCACTTGGCCTGGATCCGGCCAAGACCAACGTGAATGGTGGTGCCATCGCGCTGGGTCACCCCATCGGCTGCTCAGGCGCTTTCATCGCGACAAAAGCGTTGCACGAGTTGGAGCGCGTCGGCGGCAAATATGCGCTGGCCACCATGTGCATCGGCGGCGGTCAGGGCATTGCGGTGATCTTCGAGCGGCTGTGAGTTTGCCCGGTGCTTGTGCGGTGTTGTACTGAGCGCAGGCAACGCCTCGCAGATCTCCGACGGTGCGGCGGCCGTGGTTCTGATGTCGAAGGACGAGGCGGAGCGTCGCGGCCTCGAGTGGATCGCCGAGATCACCGCCTACGGCTCGATCGCCGGGCCCGACTCCTCGCTGCAGGACAAGCCCGCCCGGGCCATCGCGCACGCCTGCGAGAAGATCGGCATCACGCCGCAGGATCTCGATCTGATCGAGATCAACGAGGCCTTCGCCGCGGTCGGTCTGGCGTCCGAGCGTGAGCTCGGCGTGGACGGGGACAAGGTCAACGTCAACGGCGGCGCCATCTCCATGGGCCACCCGGTCGGCATGTCCGGCACCCGCATCACGCTGCACCTGGCGCTCGAGCTGCAGCGTCGTGGCGGCGGCCGGGGTGCTGCCGCACTGTGCGGCGGTAGCGGCCAGGGTGACGCCATCCTGATCACCGTGCCGAAGACCAAGGCCTGAGCTCACCGGCACTGACCATCGACAGCGTCCGGCGGATCACTCCGCCGGGCGCTGTCGGCTGTCCTGGCCGGTTTCGCTGCGGCTCGGCGGGGACGGCGAACGACGTGCCGTGATCGTCGCCGTGAGCCGTTGCCAGGCCCGGGGACTCAGCCCGCCGACAAGGCGCATGGCCCAGGCGTCGGCGCCGACGAGCACCCTGGGCCGGCCGCGGGCGGCCCCGCGCAGGATCACCTCGGCGGCTCGTTCCGGCGAGGTGCGGGCCAGCCTCCGCTCGAAGATCTCCACCGAACCCGCGGGGTCGTCGCCTTCGTTGACAGTGCCGTTGCGGGCGATGGCCGTCGCCACCCCGCCGGGGTGCACACAGGTCACCGTCACCGGGTGCCCCGCGGCGAGCATCTCGACACGGATCGACTCGGTGAACCCGCGAACGGCGAACTTCGCGGCGACATACGCGCTCTGGCCCGGGAACGGAACCAACCCGAACACACTGGAGATGTTGACCAGCGTGCCGCGCCCGGACGCGATCAGCTGCGGCAGAAACACTTTAGTGCCGTTGAGCACACCGTCCAGGTCCACCGATAGCACCCGGTCGATGTCGGCGAAGGACATCCCGGTGAACTGTCCGCCGTGCGCGACACCGGCATTGTTGATCAGCACCGACACCCCGCCGGCATCAGCCGCCAGGGCGTCCGCGTAGCGGGTCATCGCGGACCGATCGGTGACATCCAGGCGGTCCACCGCGATGACGTCGCCCAGCCGCCGTGCCAGGTCGGCCGTCGCGGCCAGTCCCTCCTCGTCCACATCCGAGATCGCCACCCTCGCACCGTCGGTCGCCAACCGGCAGGCCAGCGCCCGGCCGATCCCGGAACCGGCGCCGGTGACCACGGCGACCCTGCCGGCGAACGGGCTCATCCGGACGCCGACCCGGTGCCGACCAACGACGGTTCCTGCTGCCGGGTCGAGCGCACGTCAGCGTCGGGCCGGGGCGTGCTGCGGTAGGCGTGCAGGTCGAACCGGCGGGTGAGCGCACGGAAGGCGAGCGCGAATCCCGGCCACAGCGACGTGTTCCGACCCCGGCGGTCCAGATACCAACTCGCACAACCGGTGGTCCACACGGTCCTTCGCATGCGCCGCTGCACCGTGCGGTTGAAGTTGTCCTGCGCGCTGCGCCGCACCTCGACGGTCGCCAACCGGTAACGGTCCATCGCCCGCAGCGCATCGAGCAGGTAGTTCAGCTGCGATTCGATCATGTAGATCAGTGACATGTTCCCGGTGCCGGTATTCGGCCCGACCAGCGAGAACAGATTCGGGAAGCCGGCGACCGTGCTGCCCTTGTAGGCCTCCTGGCCCGATGTGCGCCACTGCTCCCCCAGGGTGCGCCCGTCGGCCCCGGTGATCAGGTCGGCCGCGGGGCTGTCGGTGGCCCGGAAACCCGTTGCCACCACGATGACGTCGACCTCGTAGCGCTGCCCGTCGGCGGTCACGATGCCGTCTTCGGTGACCGCCTCGATGGCCTCGGTGACCAGTGCGACGTTCTCCCGGGCGAGCGCCGGGTAGTAGGTGGTCGAAAAGAGGATGCGCTTACAGCCGAGGTGGAAACGTGGTGTCAGTCGTTCCCGCAGTGCGGGGTCGGCGATCTGATCCCGCAGCAACGCGCTGCCCTGCCGGGCGGCGACATCGAGAAGCCGCGGGAAGTAACTGAATCCGAGCGACGTCGCCTCGAAACGAGCGAAGATCAGTCCACGGCGCAGCCGCTGATATCCCGGGATCCGCCGGAATGCTGTCTGCTGCCGCCCCGTGAACCGGTGGTTGCTCCTCGGCAGGATCCACGGCGCCGTCCGCTGGAACACGTCGAGATGACCGACGGTAGGGGCGATCTCGGGAATCACCTGGATGGCCGACGCGCCGGTGCCGATCACGCCGACTCTTTTGCCGGCGAGGTCGATGTCGCGGTCCCAGCGGGCGGTGTGGAACAGCTCGCCCCCGAACCGCTCGATGCCGGGCAGCGCGGGCATCCTCGGCTCGCTCAGCCCACCGAATGCCGTCACCAGGATGTCTGCGGTGAATGCGCCCCGGGCCGTCCGCACGAGCCAGCGGCAGGTGTCGGGATCCCAACGGGCAGAGCGCATGTCGCAATCGAAGAGATGCCGGTCGAGGGTGTCCGATTCCTCGGCGGTGCGCCGCAGATAGTCCAGGATCTCGGGCTGCGGTGGGTATTCCCGGGACCAGTCGGGGTTGAGGGCGAACGAGAACGAGTACAGCTGCGAGGGCACGTCGCAGGCTGCGCCCGGGTAGGCGTTATCCCGCCAGGTGCCGCCGACCTCGCTCCCCCGTTCGATCACCAGGAAGTCCCGCATGCCTGCCCGGTCGAGGCGGATGGCCGCACCCAGGCCGGCGAAACCGCTGCCCACGATCAGCACCCTGACCTGCCTCGGCTGCTGCATGCCGACAGGCTAGTCCGGGCGGAAACGCCCGCAGCGGCGGCCGGACGGCGGAAATCCGGTTGCGCACGGGGCCGTCGCGCCGGACGCTGATAGCAGTCGCCGACAGGGCTGACGACCACCACCGGCAGAAGGGGGAGACGACATGACCGCGGTTGCTGTGCTGTGCCACCACCAGCCGACCATCCCCCCTCACCCGGGTCTTCACTGACTCATCGCCGACGTCGGTGCAGCCGGGTGCCATCCGCCCAGGAGAACCCGAAGTGCCACGTTTCCGCCTCACCGGCATCACCAGCGAACACACCGACCACGACAGCGATATCGACGACCTGCACGACGCTTTCGACGACAAGCGGACCCCACGACGCCGACGGCCGACCACCGACAGCGGCCCGCGGGTCGTTGCGCAGGGCAAGTCCGGTCGTGCCGTCGTCGAGATCGATTCCCCGGTCGACCGGGCCGACGAGTTCGGCGGTGCCGCGTCCGTTGACGGTTCAGCCGTTGACGGTTCAGCCGTTGACGGTTCAGCCGTTGACGGTTCAGCCGCCGACGGCGCAACCGACACGGGCAGCCCGTATTCCAGCTACGACGTGGCCACCCACGGACCCGATCCGGTCCCGGACTGGCTGGTCACCTCACTGTCCGCGCTCGACACCCGGCTCGGCACCATCAAGTCGGGCAAGGAGGCCGACGTCGCGCTGCTGGACCGGTCGCTGCCCGGCGGGCCCGGCTGCCTGCTCGCGGTCAAGACCTTCCGCAGCGCGGAACACCGGATGTTCCACCGGGACGCCGGCTACCTGGAGGGCCGCCGGGTACGACGGTCCCGGGAAACCCGGGCGATGGCCGCCCGTACCGGGTTCGGCCGGGAACTGCTGGCGGGTCAGTGGGCCGCGTCCGAGTTCGCCGCGTTGTCGTCCATCTGGAAGGCCGGGGCCAGGGTTCCCTACCCGGTCCAGTTGATCGGCTCCGAGGTGATGATGGAGTTCATCGGCGAGCCGGACGGCAGTGCCGCACCGAGGCTCGCCGCGTACGACGCCGACACCGCGGAGTTCACCGATCTCTGGCACGACCTGGTGGCGAGCCTCGAGGTGCTGGCCGAATCCGGTGTCACCCACGGCGACCTCTCGCCGTACAACGTGCTCGTCGACGAGCAGGGGTGCGTGCTGATCGACCTCCCGCAGGTGGTGGATCTGGTGGCCAATCCGCAGGGCCTGGACTTCCTGGACCGGGACTGCCGGAACATCGCGGAGTTCTTCGCCCGGCGCGGCGTGCTGGCCGCGGACGCCGAGACGCTGGCGCTGCACCTGGCCGGACTTGCCGTCCCTTGAGCGGGTGAACCGGCCCGGGCTGACGTGCACGGGCTGACAGGCCGGGCTGACTGGCTCGGGCTGACAGGCCGGGCTGACAGGCGGCAGCGGAACTCCTGGCGGTAGCGTTCGGCGCGTCACCCGGATGACCGCATGCCGCAGACCGAGAGGAACGCCGTGAGCCTGGACCGCCCCGTCGCCCCGGATCCGTACGACCTGCTCCCGCTGGTCGGTTCCTTCACCGTCACCAGCACGGACGTCACCGACGGCCGAACCATCGATCGTGAGTTCGTCTACGGGCCGGACGACCCCGGCGGGCAGAACCGATCGCCCGCGCTGGCCTGGTCGGGTTTTCCGGATGGCACCCTGTCGTTCGTCGTCAACTGCTTCGATCCCGATGCGCCGACGCCGTCCGGTTTCTGGCACTGGACACTCGTCGACATTCCGGCCGAAGTCACCGAACTCGCCACCGGAGCCGGCAACTCGGCGGCGGCGGTCCCGGCGGGTGCGTTCCACGTCGCCAACGACTTCGGCACCGTCGGCTACGACGGGCCGGCTCCGCCGCAGGGCGACCAGGTGCATCGGTACTACTTCGCGGTCCACGCGGTCGATGTCCCCACGCTGGGGGTCGACGAGTCGGCCGGCCCAACGGTCGTCGCCTTCAACCTCGCCTTCCACACGCTGGCGCGGGCGCTGATCGTGCCGGTCTTCTCGTACTGACCTGCGGCTAGCCTGGGGCAATGCAGCATTTCGACCTGGTGATCGTCGGTGCCGGATCCGGCAACAGCATCGTCGGCAAGGAGTACAGCGGCCTCTCGGTGGCGATCATCGAGTCCGGCCCGTTCGGCGGCACCTGCCTGAACGTCGGCTGCATCCCGACCAAGATGTACGTCTACCCGGCCGACGTCGCGGAGGCGGCGCGGCGGGCCGGCGAGCTGGGCGTGTACGCGAGCATCGACCGGGTCGACTGGCCCGCCATGCGGGACCGGATCTTCGGCCGCATCGACCAGAACTCGGCCGACAGCAAGTCCTTCCGGGAAGGCCCGAAATGGCCGAACCTGACGGTGTTGTCGGGCACGGCGCGGTTCACCGGGCACAAGGCGATGACGGTCGCCCTGCACGGCGGCGGCTCATTGGCGCTCACCGCCGACCGGTTCGTGATCGCCGCCGGCGGGCGGCCGGTGATCCCCGACATCCCCGGCCTCGACGAGGAAGCCATCGGCCGCGGGCTCATCCACACCTCGGACACGATCATGCGGATCGACGACCTGCCGCAGCGACTGGCCGTCATCGGCGGCGGGTACATCGCGGCCGAGTTCGCGCACATCTTCGCCTCACTCGGCACGGCCGTCACCCAACTGGTCCGCGGCTCCCGGCTGCTGCGCCACCACGACCGGGACATCGCCGACACCTTCAGCGCCCTGACGCAGCGGCGCTACGACCTGCGCCGGGATACCGATGTGTGCGGTGTAAAGCCGACCACCGCCGACGGCGACGGGGTGACCCTCTTCGTCGAGGGTCCTTACGGCGAGGCGACCGTCGAGGCCGACATGCTGCTGCTCGCGACGGGTCGGCGACCGAACTCCGACCTGCTCAACGTCCAGGCAACGGGCGTGACGGTGAACGACCAGCATCTCGTCGTCGTCGACGAGTACCAGCAGACCGTGGTGGACGGCATCTACGCGCTGGGCGACATCAGCTCCCCGTACGCGCTCAAGCACGTCGCCAATCACGAGGCCCGGGTGGTGCGGCACAACATCATGCACCCCGACCAGAGGGTCGCCACCGATCACCGTTTCGTCCCCGCCGCGGTCTTCACCGAACCGCAGATCGCCGCTGTCGGCCTGACCGAGGAACAGGCGGAACAGCGCGGGATCGCCTACGTCGTCGGGCGCCGCGACTACGCCGGAACGGCGGCCGGCTGGGCGCGCGAGGACACCAGCGGATTCGTCAAGGTCCTGGCCGACCCGGCCACCGGCCTGCTGCTGGGCGCCCACGTCATCGGACCCGAGGCGGCCACCGTGATCCAGCCGCTGATCCAGGCGATGTCCTTCGGACAGCGCGCGCACGATGTGGCCCGCGGCCAGTACTGGATCCATCCCGCACTGTCCGAAGTGGTCGAGAACGCGCTCCTGGCGCTACCCCGCCCGACGGGCTGAGGGGACCGGACGACAACGATCCGCAGCAAGGCGCCGACGTCAGACCGGATGCGTGGATAGGCTAGCCTTACCTCGCTGACGACCGGTGCCGCTCGAGCGGCTCACCACTCCATCAGGTCGTCACGACCCCCGATCCGCTGGAGGATTTCGCGTGTTCCGTCGTGGCCGTCCGCTCCGAATCGCCGCGTGTGCCGCGGCCGCGCTCGCCCTGCTGAGCGCCTGCGGCTCGGGGGGCTCCGCAAGTTCGTCGAGTTCCCCCGCGACGTCCGCCGCCTCCTCCGGATCCCCAGCGTCAGGATCTGCAGCATCAGGATCGGCAGCCTCCGGATCGGCAGCCTCTGGATCGGCAGCCACTGGCGCCACCAGCGCAGCAGAGGAAGCCGAGCCGACCGGTACCGGCTCCGGCGGGATCGTCGTCTACAACGCGCAGCACGAGAACCTGACCCAGGCGTGGGCCGAAGAGTTCACCAAGGAAACCGGGATCGCCGTCGAGATGCGCAACGGCAGCGACAACGAACTGGCCAACCAGCTGGTCGCAGAGGGCCCGGGCTCACCCGCCGATGTGTTCCTGACGGAGAACTCGCCGGGGATGAACATCGTGGAGAAGGCCGGTCTGTTTGCGCCCGTCGACGCCGCCACCGCCGCGCAGGTCCCCGCGGGCTTCAATCCGTCCACCGGCAACTGGGTCGGCATCGCCGCGCGGTCGACCGTCTTCGTCTACAACACCGACCTGCTGCAGGAGTCGGAACTGCCCGCCTCGATCATGGATCTGCAGGACCCGGCGTGGGCCGGCAAGTGGGCGGCCTCGCCGAGCGGCGCGGACTTCCAGGCGATCGTCAGCGCGATCCTCGACCTGAAGGGCACCGACGCCACAGCGGCGTGGCTGGACGCGATGCAGAGCGGTGCGC
The DNA here is from genome assembly GCF_052976845.2 of Nakamurella sp. GG22. Classification (NCBI taxonomy): domain Bacteria; kingdom Bacillati; phylum Actinomycetota; class Actinomycetes; order Nakamurellales; family Nakamurellaceae; genus Nakamurella; species Nakamurella sp. GG22. The sequence continues at coordinate 161,156 of NZ_JBRIIO020000002.1, forward strand.
GCGCCTACCGCGGCAACGGAACCGTCATGAAGGCCGTCAACGCCGGAGAGATCCCTGGCGGTGTGATCTATCACTACTACTGGTACGGCGATCAGGCGGGAACGGGCGAGAACAGCGACAAGACCAAGCTGCTGTACTGGGGCAACGAGGACCCGGGAGCGTTCGTGAGCGTCTCGGGCGGCGGCATTCTCTCCTCCAGCACGAAACAGGCGGAGGCCCAGCAGTTCCTGAAGTTCATCACCGGGAAAAGCGGTCAGCAGATCGTGGCCGATACGGTCTTCGAGTACCCGATCGGTAGCGACGTCCCGGCCAACCCGGCGCTGAAGCCGATCGACGAGCTGCAGCCGCCGACCATCGACCCGGCCGGGCTGAACGGTCCGGAGGTCACCGACTTGATGACGCAGGCAGGTCTCATCTGAGCAACAGCACGCGCGACGACCCGATCGCCGCCGGCCCGGTGCCGGACGATCGGGTCGTCGTCGTCTCGTCTTCCGGCACCGCAGTCCGCCCGCCGCCGCGAGAGCCCGGCCTGCCGGCCCGGTTGCGGCCGGAGCGATCCACCTTCCCGCCGGCCCTGCTGGTGGTGATCGCCGTCGCGGTCACCGTGCTCTGCCTGATCCCGCTCGGTTTCATCCTCTTCTCCACCGTCACCGCCGGGTGGGACACCGTCCGCAAGCTGATCTTCCGGCCCCGGGTCGGCGACCTGCTGGTCAACACGGGCCTGCTGGTGCTGCTCTCCTGCACCGCCACCGCGGTGCTCGGCACCGCCGCCGCCTATCTGGTCGAGCGTCTGCAGGTTGCCGGTTCCCGGATCTGGAGCGCGCTGCTCGTGGCGCCCCTGGCCATCCCGGCGTTCGTCACCAGTTACGGCTGGGTGTCGGTGTTCCCCGGCATCGACGGCCTGTTCGGCGCCACCCTGATCATGACGCTGGCGTACTTCCCGTTCGTCTACCTGCCCGTCGCGGCCGCCCTTCGCGGACTCGACCCGGCCTGGGAGGAACAGGCCCGGACCCTGGGACTGCGCCCCGCCGCGGTGTTCGTCCGGGTGGTCCTGCCGCAACTGCGGCCGGCGATCCTGGGCGGCGCACTGCTGGTCGGGCTGCACTGCCTGTCCGAGTTCGGCGCGTTCAGCATGCTCCGGTTCGCGACCTTCACCACGGCCATCTACGACCAGTACTCCTCCAGCTTCGCGAGCACCGCCGCCAACATGCTGGCTGTCGTGCTGGTGGCGTGCTGCCTGATCCTGGTGGCCGCCGAGACCGGGCTGGCGGGCCGCGCACGGCAGGCCCGGGTCGGCGCGGGTGTTGCCAGAAAACCGGAACGGCCGCGCCTGGGCTTGGGTCAGTTGCCGGCGGTCGGCTTCTTGATCCTGCTGATCGGTGCGGCACTCGCGGTACCGCTGTCCAGCGTCGCCTACTGGTTGGGGCGCGGGAGCGATTCGTGGGGGCAGGCTCTGTCGACGTCCCTGACGACCATCACGCTGGCGGGCGCGGGCGCCGTGGCCACCGTTCTGCTTGGCTTCCCCGTCGCCTACCTGGCGGTCCGCTACCGAGGCCGGGCCACCGTCATGCTGGAGCGGCTGACCTACGTCTCCGGGGCGCTGCCGTCGATCGTGGTGGCGCTGGCGCTGATCACCGTGACGATCCGCTTCGCCCGGCCGGTCTACCAGAGCGTCATCACGCTGATCGCGGCGTATGTGCTGCTCTTCCTGCCGAGGGCGATGGTCACCCTGCGCGCTGCCCTGCTGCAGGCACCGCCGGAACTGGAGGACGCCTCCCGCGCCCTCGGCGTCGGGCCGCTGCAGACGCTCCGCAGGGTGGTGCTGCCACTCGCCGCTCCCGGCATCTTCTCCGCGGCCGCGCTGGTGTTCATCGCCGGCGCCACCGAACTGACGGCGACACTGCTGCTGTCGCCCACCGGCACCACGACGCTGGCGACCCGGTTCTGGAGTCTGGCCAGCGGCATCGACTACGTGAACGCAGCGCCGTACGCGGCGATGATGATTCTCATCTCGGCCCCCGTCACCTACCTGTTGCTGCAGCAGTCCCGTAGGGTGCGTGGCCGATGAGCACGCAGCAGGCCGCCCCGCTCCCCACCGGGCAGCGGCCGGAAACCGCCCCGGTGAACGCCCTGACGGTGGCCGGCGTCCACAAGTCGTTCAACGGGGTGCCGGTGCTGCGGGGCGTCGGTCTGGACGTCGCCGACGGTGGCATCACCGCCATTCTCGGGCCCTCCGGATGCGGGAAGACGACGCTGCTGCGGCTGGTCGCCGGCTTCCTGCGGCCGGACGCCGGGTCGATCCACATCTCCGGTCAGCAGGTCAGCGGACCGGCCGGTCACGTCCCGCCGGAGGAACGGCGGCTGGGTTACCTGGCGCAGGAAGGCGCGTTGTTCCCGCACCTGTCCGTGGCGCAGAACATCGCGTTCGGCCTTCCCCGCCGGGAACGGAAGGACCGCGCACGGCTGTACCGGCTGCTCCAACTGGTCAGTCTGGACCGGGCCCTGGCCGACCGTTTCCCGCACGAACTCTCCGGCGGGCAACAGCAGCGCGTCGCGCTCGCCCGGACGCTGGCGCCAGAGCCGCGGCTGGTGCTGCTCGACGAGCCGTTCTCCGCCCTCGACGCCTCGCTGCGGACCGAGACACGGTCGCTGGTGGCAGCCGCACTCGCCGCCGCCGGGGTGACCACGCTGCTGGTCACCCACGACCAGGCGGAGGCACTGTCGTTCGCCGACCAGATCGCCATCATGCGGTCCGGTGTGCTGGCCCAGGTCGGCGATCCGCGCCAGGTGTACGACGAGCCGGTCGACCTGCCGACAGCCGAGTTCATCGGCGACACCTGCACCGTCCCGGGGTTCGTCGCCGGTTCGGCGGCGCACGGCCCGCTCGGTGATCTCGCCATCAGGCACCCGGTCGGCGCCGACCGCTTCGACGGTCCGGCGCTGCTGATGCTCCGACCGGAACAGTTGCAGATCCGCACCGAACCACCGGCCGGTACGCCCGGCGTCCGGGCCGTCGTGTCGTCGGTGGAGTACTTCGGGCACGACTGCGTCGTCACCGCGGAATTGCCCGGCGACCCGCAGACACCGGGAACCAGCGTCACCTGCCGATTGCTGGGCGGCGAGCGGTTGGCGGCCGGTTCCACGGTGGCGATCTCGGTCTCGGGCGCCGCCCTGGCCTACCCGATGAAGCCCGCACCCGGCACCGGCTGAGCCGCCACCTATCTGACCGCAGGCGCACGCGGAGGATCCCCGTCCGGCGCGAGGGCCGAACGGGGATCTCGATCTGAATCAGAGTCAGCTCGCCAGGGCCAGATCGTTGCCCATGTAACAGAAGTCGGACGTCTCCGAGTACTCGTAGTCGTAGTACTGCTCGTAGGTCTCGATGTATTCGCCGGAGAAGTCGTAGTCGACGCCGTTCCACTGAGCGTACGCGACATAGACCATGTAGTAACCGGTCTCGAAGGTCAGGTCGGCGACGTTGAAGGTCGAGTCGTAGTTGGCCTCGACCCAGAGGTCGTCGGTCACCCATTCCTCGGTGGTGGCGTCGTACACCCAGATCTGCGCATAGCTGCCGTCCTCGTAGTCCGAGTTGACGGTGAACAGCAGGGCGTCTCCACCGCATTCCACCGTGCTGGTGAAGTACGCGTCACCGGCGTAGGTGTCCGCGTGTGCCGTCGCGGCGGAGCCCGCGACGGCGAACCCGATCAGCATCGCGGCGGTGGCGACGATGATGCCGGTGATCTGCCGCAGCAGCCGGCGCGTGCGCGAGGCGGTGTTCTTCGATGCGGTGTTCTTCTGAGCGGTGCTGAACATGATGTCCTCCAGGGGATCGGGGTGATGGGCCGCTGGGACAAAGGTGCGCCCCGGCCCTGAAAGGACCCCAAAACCCGGCTGAAACCCCGCTGACGGCGCTGTCCGCCCGCTGGAATTCGGCTGCTATTCCTCCAGCCGGAAGGTCATCCGGGTGCCGCCGATCTGGATGACGTCACCGTCCCGGAGCACGTGGCTGTCCAGCACCCGGTCCCCGCCGACCAGGATGCCATTGGTGGACCGCAGATCGTTGACCGCGAATCCGTTCGGCAGCGGCGCCACCACCGCGTGGTACCTGCTGACCTTGCTGCCCTCGATCACCATGTCGTTGTCGTCCATCCGGCCGATCCGCAATCCGCGGGACGGGACCGGATACGACTTCCCGGACGGCAGCAGCACACTCGCCCGGCTGAGCACCACCGCGGTGTCGCTGACGGTTCGCTGCATGGCCGGCGTCGGCGCTGGTGGCGCCGGATCGAGTGACTCCTGGCGCAGGATCCGTCCCTCGAGTTGTTGCAGCGCCGGACTGGGGTCGATGCCCAGTTCGTCGCCGAGCAGCTCACGGATCCGCCGGCTGGCATCCAGCGCGTCGGCCTGCCGGCCGAGCCGGTACAGGGCGGTGATCAGCTGGATCCAGAACGGCTCGCGCAACGGGTGCCGGCCGGTCAGTGCGGTGAGCTCGCCGACGACGGCGGAATCCAGTCCCCGGTGCAGGTCTGCCTCGATCCGGCTCTGCAACGCGACCAGGCGCTCCTCGTCGACGGCCGCGGCGAAGTCGTTCGCGAACCGGAGCCCCTGCAGGTCGGCCAACGCCGAGCCGGTCCACTCCGCCAGCGCGGCGCCCAGGGTGGCGGACGCTTCCGCATACCTCTGCGCCCGGAGCAGCTCGTTGCCCGCCGCGACCCCGCGGGTGAACCGCCCGTAGTCCAGACAGCTGTCGTCGACGAGCATGCGGTATCCCGGCGCCTGGGTCGTCACCACCGCCTGGGACTCGATCCCGGCTGCGCGCAGCGAACGCCGGAGGGTGGAGATGTACACCTGCAGGATTGCCTGATAGGTGTCCGGGCTGTTGCCGTCCCAGATGGAGTCGGCGATGGCTGCCGACGGCACGACCCGGTTGCGGTTGATGAGCAGAACCGCCAGCACCCCTTTGGGTTTCCCGCCCGGCATCGGTTGCGCAGACCCGTCGACCAGGATCTCCAGGGGCCCGAGGATGCGGAAGTCGACCTCGGACGGCGGGGTGTCGATCACCCGGGAAGGGTATCGGCGAGCCGATGTCCCCCGCCCAGCCTCACCCCGGTCGGCTCACTCGGGCCGGTCCCCCGGCTCGCCCGCTGCGCGCCGAGCGGCGATCAGCCCGGCAAGCCGGCGGACGAGGTCGTTCGGGCGGCGCAACCGGAGACCGCCGCTGATTCCCGTCAAAAGCGCGTGCAGCCCTGCCGGATCCACGTACCGCAGGGACGCCGCGTCGACGTTCCGATGGCCGGCGGCAGCGGCCGCGGCGACGACACCCAGTGCCTCGGCATGGTTCTGCGGACTCCACCGGCCCGCGAGCCGCAACCACCCCGGGTACGGGCGGGTGATCCGCAGGGCGCCGTCGTCGTACTCGGCCGAATCCTGCACCTCGTGGTCGTGCAACTCCCGCACCCGGTCGACCTGCTCGGCCGCCAGCCCGGACTTCTCGTACGCGCAGAACACCGTCAGTGGAACGCTTTTCACCAGCAGGCCAAGGGTCCGTTCGTGCGGGCCGACACCCGAACCCGGATAGATGCCGCCCAGCCGCAGGCCGTTGAATCCCTCGTCCAAGGCCTGCTGGATCTGGTCGGTCAGCAGCCCGGCGAGGTGCGCGGCCGGTAACTCGAGCAGTTCGCGCGAGGCCTCCGCCGGCATGACCAGCAACTGCCCGGACGCCGTCGGCGGAGCCGGATCCACACCATCCTCGTGCAGCCGGCGGAGCAGGGCGTTTGCCTGGTCGACGCGCAGTCCGTCGATGATCAGCTTCTCGTGATCACCGAGGCCGTCGCCGACGAAGGTGGACAGTGCCTCCCAGCCCTGTTCCGCCGTGGACAGGATGGTGCAGCCGTGCCACCGGGACGCCATCGCCTGCGCCGACATGCCGAGTATCGACCCCCTCCCGCCGACTGACCGCGGACGCTACCCGGACTCGGGTTCGCAGGAAAGATCCAACACACGACGTCGGGGCACGCCGGCACGATCGGTCGACGACAGTGACTGACGGACTGACTGGCGGACGGGACCTTCGGCACTGCCTCTGGCGGTCCCCGCATTTCTACGATCGTCAGATCGCAGACGTTTCCCGAGCACGCTGGAGTACCGCATGAAGCCCCCATCGATGTGTTCTGGCTCGGCCCGTCTCTCATGACGACCGTCGGGGAGCTGATGGGGCCGCCCTTTCCCTCGGTCCATCACGCGGAGTCGGTGGTCGCGGCCGCCCGTCGGCTGCGGGCGCATGCCGTGCCGACGGTCCCTGTGCAGGGTGACAACGGTGAACTGCTGGGCATGTTGTCCGCGCGGGCGATCGTCGACCAGTGCGTGGCAGATGCGCGCGACCCGCGGACGACCAGTGTCGGCTCCTTGATCAGCTCACCCGGGCCGGCGGTCTGCCCTGACGATGAGGCCGGCTTCTCCGTGCTGAACCTGATTCTCGGTCTGACCGAACCCGTGCTGCCGGTCGTCAAGGACGGCCAGCTGGTCGGGCTGATCACCCTCGACGCCCTGGCGGATCACCTCGTCGACGTGTTCGACGACGACCATGCCAGCGTCTCAGAGCCAGGCTGGTCGTGACCGTCGGGTAGCCCGCCGATGTCACGCAGGATCAGCTCGCGCAACAGGTCGTTCGCGGCGTCCACCCCCGCCCGGTCGCCGGTGACCAGCAGGTCGAGCAACAATCCACGCGCGGCCGCCAGCCCGAGCCGGGCGTGTGCCGGGGCCCTGGCGGGGCTGATGCCGATGCGTTCGTACAGCTTGGCAAGCGGCTCGATCCAGCTGTCGACCATGCCGTCCAGCAATCGCACGGTATGCGGTCGGCCTTGCAGTGCCTGACCGGTCAGCTCGAAGAACAGCGGCCCGAAGACTGTTGCGTTGTCGATGATCTCGTTCCAGAACCGGTCCACCTGCTGCAGCGGCGGCGCGTCGTCGTCGGCCAGCAGCCGGGCCAACGCGGCCCGCTGCTGACCTTCAACCACACTCACCACCTCGGCGATCAGGCCGTCCTTGGAGCCGAAGTGATAGATCAGCATGCGGTGACTGGTGCCGAGCTCGTCGGCCAGCCGACGCAGGCTGAGGTGACTGACCCCGCCCTTGCCGGCCAGTTCGACGGTCGCCAGGATCAGTCGATCGCGCGGGGTGGCCGCCGGTGGCGGAGTGGTGCCGGAACCGCCCTCGGTCACGCTTCGCACAGTTGTTTCAGGCCGGCGCCTTCCATGGCCAGGTAGCGGCGGGTCAGGCCCTTCGTCAGCAGCCCAACGGGTCCGCTGAGCGGGCCGGTGTGCTCGATCGCGAGCGTCACCACGGAACCCTCACCGGACGGCACGACGACGTGGCGGCCGGTGGTCGTGACCCCGGGGGCCTGTGACTGCCAGCTGAACAGGCGGCCGTCCTCGACTTCGGTGACAATCCATACTGTCTCGCGCAATCGGGGCTGCTTGACCCTGGTCCGCGAGCCGACCACCAGGGGTCCCTCGTCCAGGCGCCGCACCCAGGTCATCGTGTCCGACCATTCCGGCCATCGGGCGACGTCAGCCAACACATCGAACACGACGCGGGGAGGCGCGGCAATCGTGACGGTCGCTTCCAGCAGCATGTACCAAACGGTACATGGTCAGTCCGGTTGCCACCGATAGGAGCGGTCGACGAGTTCGCGAAGGGCATCCTGATCGGCGTCGGCTGGATTCTTGAGATAGAGGCAGGCCTTGCCGAGGGAATGCCGGCCGAGCCGCGGCAACAGATCCTGATACCGGTCGAAGCCCCCGCTGACGTACACGACGCTCTGCGCCTTCCGCGGCGAGAACGCGATCCGCGGGACGTCCAGTTCCCGACCCGACTCGTAGGTCAGATGCAGGGCGCCGAACCCCACGATGGCGGACCCCCACATCACCGGCGGTTGGCCCGTCGTGTCGGCCATCACCTCGACCAGGAACTGCGCCTCGGACCGCCGCTTCTCGTCCGGGATCGCGGCAATGAACGCGCCGACGTCGTCATCGGTCGGGACGGTCTTGTTGCCCGACGATGTGCCCACCATCAGCAGTACCGCCTCTCCGGTCTTCAGCAGCTGTACAGGGCCGGCCGGGCCGACACCACCGACCTCAGAACCGGCCGCCGGGAGACTACCGGGCGGTGGGACCAGAAGTCGACGACGATGGTCGCCACCTTCATGGTCGACGTGCGGCCCTCCAGCGCTGTCCGGTGCAACCAGCGGGCGGCAGCGGCCTCGGTCAGCCGCAGGTGCGTCATCAGCAGGTTCTTGGCCCGTTCGATGAGTTCACGGTGCTCGCCGCGACGGTCGGCCTCCAGCGTCGCCGCGAGCAGCGAGATGTTGTCGGCCTGCCGGGCGAGCACCATGTCGGCGGCTGCCACCACGGACGCGGGGCCCGGCTCCACCAGCGCGGCCATCGCGCCGGCATCGATCGCCTGGTCGACCAGATCGGCGTCCGACGCGGTCAGCACCATGACCACCGGTCCCACGCCCTGCGCGGCGATCCGGCCGGTGACGCTGATCCCGTCCAGCCGCGGCAGTGCCGCATCGACGATGACGACATCCGGCCGCAGCCGCATGGCCAGCTCGACCGCCCCCGGCCCGTCGTGGGCGACGCCGACGACATCGAATCCGGCCGCGGCGAAATCGTCCCGCACCAGGGGTTCCGCAACGGCTGCCTGTGCCACCAGCACCCGCCGACCCGCACCCACCACTGTCCGTCGGTCCATGCCCGGTCTTCACCATCCGCTCGACGCGCCGTCATCGACGGGCCGCGAGGACTGCGGCCGTCCGTTCTGACCGCTACGTACCCCTTCCGGAGGATCACAAACACAAGTACGACCCGGCCTCAGCTACGACCGGATCGGCACGGACGGCGCCGTCACGGCAGCGTGAGCACCTCGGCGCCGGTGTCGGTCACGACGAGCGTGTGCTCGAACTGCGCTGTCCAGGACTTGTCCCTGGTCGTAACGGTCCAGCCGTCGTCCCACACGTCCCACTCGATGCCACCGAGAGTGATCATCGGCTCGATGGTGAACGTCATCCCCTTCTCGAGAACCGTGGTCACGCCGGGATCGTCGTAATGCAGGATGACCAGTCCGGAATGGAACGTGCGGCCGATCCCGTGGCCGGTGTAGTCGCGGACCACGCCATACCCGAACCGCTTGGCGTACGACTCGATCACCCTGCCGATGACGTTCAACCGGCGACCGGGAGCGACCGCCTTGATCGCCCGTCGCAGACATTCCTCGGTCCGCTCGACGAGCAACCGGTTCTCCTCGGAAACGTTGCCCGCGAGGTAGGTCGCGTTGGTGTCCCCGTGCACACCGTCGATGAAGGCCGTGACGTCGATGTTGACGATGTCGCCGTCCTCGATGACGGTCGAATCCGGGATGCCGTGACAGATCACCTCGTTCAGCGACGTGCAGCACGACTTCGGAAAGTGCTTGTAGCCCAGGGTGGACGGATAGGCGCCGTGGTCGCAGATGTACTCGTGCACCACGCGGTCGACCTCATCGGTGGTCACCCCGGGTGCGATCACCTTCGCGCCCTCCGCCATCGCCCGCGCAGCGATCCGGCTCGCGACCCGCATCTTCTCGATGATCTCCGGCGGCTGCACCCAGGGGTCGGTGCTCTTGGCCGGGCGGTCCCGTCCCACGTATTCCGGTCGGGCGATCGAGGCGGGGACGGCCCGGATGGGGCTCTGCCGTCCCGGTGTCAGGGCAGTGCGCAGCATGGCTCCGAGACTACGGGCGGCCGACGGGCGGATCCACGACCCCTGCGGCCGGGATCGCTCAGGACGTCAGCGTGCCCAGGAACTGGCCGATCATCGCGGTGGTGACGGTCGAACTCTCGCCGCCGACGACCAGCGCGGCGAAGGCGAGGTCACCCCGGTAACCGATCATCCAGGCGTGCGCATGCGTCTTCCCGTCTTCCCCGGTGAACTCGGCGGTGCCGGTCTTGGCGTGCACGTCGCCGAAGGCCTGGAGATCGGAGGCCGTTCCCTGGTCGACCACCGCCTTCAGGTAGGACTGGATGTCCTTCTGGACCTGCGCGGTCCGCACCGGAGCCGGCTTGTCGACCGTCGTCTTCGTGCCGCGGATCAGCACCGGCATCGGCATCGTCCCGTTGGCGGCGGTGGCGGCCATCAGCACCGCCGAGAAGGGCGTGATCACCACCTGGCCCTGGCCGAAGCCGTTCTCCGCTCGCTGCACCTCGGACGGGGCGTCGGGGACCTTTCCGGTGAGGGTCGTCGCCCCCGGCATGACGAAGTCCAGCCCGATCCCGTAGTCCGACGCCGCAGCCGGAAGCGCATCGGCCGGCATCTGCGCCGAGAGACCGGCGAACGTGGTGTTGCAGGACTTGGCGAAGGCCACCGTCGAGTCCACCGTGCCCAGATCGAAGTCGTGGGAGTTGCGGATCTGCCGGCCGTCGACCGTGAAGATGCCGGGGCAGTCGACGGGCTTGCCAGGCACGATCAGGCCCCGATCGAGGGCAGCCGTTGCGGTGACCACCTTGAAGGTCGACCCGGGCGGGTACTGCCCGGTCAGCGCAATGCTGCCCTCCGCGTTGGCGGCGGCGTTCTGGGCGACCGCGAGCAACTCACCGGTCGACGGCTGCATCACCACCAGGGCGGCCGGCTGCGGCCGCTTGGCGAGGATGGCCTCGGCACTGCGCTGCAGAGTGCTGTCCAGGGTGAGCGTGACGCGCGCCCCCGCGACCGCCGGATGGTCGGCCAGCGTCTCGAGTGTCCCGCCGGTGGTGTCGACGATGATGACCTTCCAGCCCTTGGTGCCGGTCATCATCTCCGCGGCCACCGGCGTCACCTGCGCGAGCACGGCCTTGGCAAAGTCCTTGGTGGGCGGCAGGTTTCGCGTCTCGGACGGGAACGTCAGGCCGCCGACCGCATCGAGTTGGTCCGCCAGCCTGCGGTAGTCGGGCTCCCGCAGGTTGATCACGGTGTAGGTGACCTTCTTGGGATCGACTGGTGGATCGACTGTCGCCGAATCCGACGACGGGCTCGCACCGCCGGACGGTGCCTGCTCGTCCGGCGGTTGAGCCGCCTGCGCCAGGGCGTCGGTCGCGCCGGCGACGATGCTGTCCGCGGTGACGGTCTTGTCGACCGACGCGAGGATCGGCGCGAGCGCTGCCGCGGCGGCCTTCAGGTCGGGGCGGGCCGCCTTCAATTCGACCGCGAAAACCCTGATCGGCGAGACGAGCCGGACGTTCTCCCGATCGACCAGCACGCCCTGCTGTGGGTCGGTCGTCCTGATCGCGAGGGTCTGCCGCTCACCCAGCTTCGGGTGGACCACCGTCGGCGACCAGGTCAGCGCCCATTCGTCGCCGTTGCGCTCCCAGGTCCACGTCGCCGGGTAGGTCAGCGTCCCGGCGTTCTCGAAGGTCCACGTGTAGGTGACCGGGATGGTGGCGGTGTCGTCAGCCGTCCGGTCGGTGGACCCGGCGGAGACGGTGACCGAGTCGGGGCTGAGATTGCTGGCGATCTCGTCGAGGAACAGCGTCGCCGCCGCCGGATTCGACGTCAGGTCGCCGGCCCTCTCCGCGTCGAATTCCTGCAGCGCGTCCACGAACGCGGCCAGTTGCAGCTCCGGTCCCGGGGTGGTGGCGGGCTGCGCGCCGGTGCAGGCCGTCACTCCGACGAGCATCGCGACGGCCACGGCGACCCAGCGATACCGGACCCGCCTGCGCAGTGCCGATCGGCGGGGCAACGTCATGGACCCCAGTATCCCCAGCGGCGGCCCGCAGGCTGGTCAGGACGGGCATCGGCGCGCCCTGACATGGCCGTCATCCTGACGGCACCCGAACCGACCGGCTCATCGAGCTAGAACAACACCGACGCGAACGTGCCGACCTGCTCGAACCCGATGCGGGTGTACGTCCTGCGCGCGGCCACGTTGTAGGCGTTGACGTACAGGCTCGGCACCCGGTGCAGGTCGTCCTGGATCGACCGCACGACTGTGGCCATGGCCGGTGACGCGAGCCCGCGACCGCGCAAGTCCGGATGCACCCAGACACCCTGGATCAGCGCGACACTGTTGGACAGCGAACCGATCTCGGCCTTGAAGATGACCGTCTGGCCGTCGAACCGGGCGTACGCGCGGCGGGAGCCGATCAGCTCGGCGATCCTCGCGCGGTAGCCGCGGCCGTTGTCGCCGGTGCGCGGGTCGATGCCGACCTCCTCGGTGAACATCGCCACCGCGGACGGGAAATAGGTGTCGATCTCGTCGGGACGCACCGGCCGGACCTGCGGGTCCAGCGGCCCGCGCGGCTGGGCGGCGCAGGCCATCAGCGGTTGATCGGCGCGGACGTCCCGGGCCGGACCCCATTTGGGCTCCAGTCGCTCCCAGAGCGGCAGCACGAGGTCCGCCTGACCGAGGATGGTCGCGCACTTGCGTCCCCGGCGGGCGGCGATCTGGGCGAACGACCGCATCGAGGACGCGTCGCCGGACAGCGGGACCATCGACGCACCGGCGAACAGCAGGCCGTCGCGGCCGCCGCCCACACCCCAGAACTGGCCGCCCATCGCCGCCTCGTTCATGCCGACCTGCTCGAACCGGGCGGCCACCATGCACGACGAGATCGGGTCGGCAGCCAGCACTCTCGACACCTGCGCGGTGTGCGACGAACCCAGCACCCGGGCGAAGCTGGCCGTCAGCACTGGAACCGCCCGGCGCCGCAGGCACGCGCGCGACCGCCCGTCCACGAACGGAGCGGCCGTGCACAAGTCGTCAACGGATTGCCTTCGCGATGTCGGCGGAAACTATTCGCACACAATGCCAGACCAGCCGGGTGCGGATGCCGGTGCCGTACCGGGTCCGAGCGCGACGGCTCAAGCCATCGTGACGGACGGCTCCCCGCTCGTCACGCCGGCATCGCGCATGACGTCGGCGAGCCGCATGGCCTCCTCGATCAGCGTCTCGACGATCTGCGACTCCGGGACCGTCTTGATGACCTCGCCCTTGACGAAGATCTGCCCCTTGCCGTTCCCGGACGCGACCCCGAGGTCGGCCTCGCGCGCCTCACCGGGCCCGTTGACGACGCACCCCATGACGGCGACCCGCAGCGGGACGTCCAGCCCCTCGAGACCGGCCGTGACCTGCTCGGCGAGGGTGTACACGTCCACCTGCGCGCGCCCGCAGGACGGGCACGAGACGATCTCCAGTCCCCGTTCGCGCAGGTTCAGCGACTCCAGGATCTGCAGCCCGACCTTGACCTCCTCGACCGGCGGGGCGGACAAGGACACCCGGATCGTGTCGCCGATGCCCTTGGACAGCAGGGCGCCGAACGCCACGGCCGACTTGATGGTGCCCTGGAACGTCGGGCCGGCCTCGGTCACGCCGAGGTGCAGGGGGTAGTCGCACTGCTCTGCCAGCAGCTCGTACGCCCGGACCATGATCACCGGATCGTTGTGCTTGACGGAGATCTTGATGTCCCGGAAGTCGTGCTCCTCGAACAGCGAGCATTCCCAGAGCGCAGATTCGACCAGCGCCTCGGGCGTCGCCTTGCCGTACTTGGCCAGCAACCGCTTGTCCAGCGATCCGGCGTTCACGCCGATGCGGATCGGGGTGCCGGCGTCCTTGGCCGCCCTGGCGATCTCGCCGACCTTGTCGTCGAACGCCTTGATGTTGCCCGGGTTCACCCGGACGGCCGCGCAGCCTGCGTCGATCGCCGCGAAGACGTACTTCGGCTGGAAGTGGATGTCGGCGATCACCGGCAACTGCGACTTCTTCGCGATGATGGCCAGCGCCTCGGCGTCGTCGTTCGTCGGGACCGCCACCCGGACGATCTGGCAGCCGGAAGCGGTGAGCTCGGCGATCTGCTGCAGGGTCGCGTTGATGTCCGCGGTGACGGTCGTCGTCATCGACTGAACGGACACCGGGGAATCGCTGCCGACACCGATGCCGCCGACGTCCAGCTGCCGGGTCTTGCGGCGCGGTGACAGCACGGGCACCACGCGGTCGGCGGGCATGCTCGGCAGGCCCAAACCGATGGGGGTGGGACCGGTCACAGGTGGTGTGGCTCCGGACGGACTGGTGACAGACATCGGACGGCTTTCTCGAAATGGGATCGGGCGGACGGTGGGTGTGCGCAGGGTGCGGCTCAGCCGAAGAGCTTGACCGGGTTCACGACATCGGCGATGAGCGTCAGGGCGGTCAGCCCGATGAACAACAATGCCACCACGTAGGCGACCGGCATCAGCTTCGCCACGTCGAACGGGCCGGGATCGGGCTTCCGTCGGACCGAAGCCCAGCCCTTCCGCACCCATTCGATCATCGCGCCCAGGATGTGCCCGCCGTCCAACGGCAGCAGCGGCAGCATGTTCAGCAGGAACAGGCTCATGTTGAAGCCGGCGACCAGATTGAGGAACAGCACCCACTTGTCGGTGGTGCTGGTGCTGTCCGATTCCAGGATCTCGCCGCCGATGCGGCCCGCGCCGACGATGCCGACCGGCGAGTTGATGTCGCGGTCGGTGCCGCTGAAGATCGAGTCCCACAGCGCCGGGATCCGGGCGGGAATCGCGACCACCGCCTTGGCCGCGGCGGCGATGAAATCACCAGTCCGGCCGATCCCCGCGCCGACGGACTGCTGCACGTAGGGCGCGGTGACCGAGATCCCGAGGAACCCGGCCGGTGCAATGCCGATCTGCTGACCGGCATCGTCGATCACCGGGCGCTGCGTCTGCACGATGGGCACCGCCGCGGTGACCTGCTGGCCGTTGCGGACGTACTGCAGCTGCACCGTCTGGCCGGCGGAAGCCCTGATCAGGTCGGTCAGCTGCCCCCAGGAGGTGACTGGCGTGCCGTTGAAGCCGACGATGGTGTCGCCAGGAAGTAGTCCGGCGAGAGCAGCCGGCGTCTGCGGGTCGGACGGCGTGCACTCGCTGCGCTGCGCGGTCCCGGCTGCGGCGGCCGGGATCACGCACTGGCTGACGGTCGACACGGTCGTGCTCTGGGTCGGTACGCCGATGCCGACGAGCAGGATGCCGAAGATGCCGACAGCGAGGATGAGGTTCATCAGTGGCCCGGCGGCCATCACCACGATGCGCTTCGCGGGGTGCAGCTGGTAGAACTGCCGGCCCTCGTCGGCCGCGGTCACCTGGGACCGGTCACCGGCCCTGGTCTCCTCGACGATGTTGCGGACCATGCCGGCCGCGCCCATCGCGGTCGTGCTGATCTTCTGCCGGCCGTCCGGCCCGGGCGGAACCATCCCGATCATTCGGATGTAGCCACCGAGCGGGACCGCCTTGACGCCGTACTCCGTCTCGCCGACCTGCTTGGACCACAGGGTCCTGCCGAAGCCGATCATGTACTGGGTGGTCCGGACGTTGAACAGCTTGGCGAACGTCAGGTGGCCGAGTTCGTGCCATGCGATGGAGAACAGCAGCGCAAGGACGAACAGAACGATCCCGATCACGGTCCACATCAGCGTGCCGCCCCCATCCTGCTGTTCGGGGCCTGCGCGTCCCGTGCCCTGACAATTTCCCGGGCCCGCGCGCGAGCCCAGTCTTCTGTGGCCCAGACGTCCTGCACATCCCGCGGGTTGCTCCGGACATGGTCGGCCCCGTCAAGGATGCGCCCCAGCACATCGGAAATGCCTGTGAAACCGAGGTGGCCGCGGCGGAAGGCGTCGACCGCCTCCTCATTGGCCGCGTTGAACGCCGCCGGCACCGTTCCGCCTGCCTCACCGGCGGCGATGGCCAGGTCCAGGGCCGGGAACGCGGCACGGTCGACCGGTTCGAACGTCCACGAGCTGGCCGTGCCGAAATCGCACGCCGCCGCTACCCGGTCCAGCCGGTGCGGCCAGGCAAGGGCGAGCGCGATCGGCAGCTTCATGTCCGGCGGGCTGGCCTGCGCGATCGTCGACCCGTCGACGAAGGTCACCATGGAGTGGATGACCGACTGCGGGTGGACGACCACGTCGATGCGCTCGTAGGGGATCCCGAACAGCAGGTGCGCCTCGATGACTTCGAGACCCTTGTTGACCAGGGTGGCCGAGTTGATCGTGACCACCGGCCCCATCGCCCAGGTGGGATGGGCCAGCGCCTGCGCGGCGGTGACCTCCTCCATCTGCGCCGCCGTCCGCCCGCGGAACGGACCGCCCGACGCGGTGACGACCAGCTTGGCCACCTCCGTACCGGCGCCGCTGCGTAGGCACTGGGCCAGCGCGCTGTGCTCCGAGTCGACCGGGACGATCTGGCCCGGCGAGGCGGCATCCACCACCAGCGAGCCGCCGGCGACCAGCGATTCCTTGTTGGCCAGCGCCAGCACCCGGCCGGCCCGCAGGGCGGCAAGCGTCGGCTCGAGGCCGATCGAACCGGTGATCCCGTTGAGCACGATATCCGCGTCGACCGACTCGACCAGTTCGGTGGCTGCCCGAGGACCGGCCAACGCCGCACCGGGAACACGGCCCGAGACCGTGGCCACGGCCAGCGCCGCACCCGGGTGCGCGGCCGCCTGTTCAGCCAGCAGTTCGGGCTGCGCTCCCCCGGCGGCGAGCCCGACGACCTCGAACATCTCCGGGTGCGCAGCGATCACGTCGAGCGCCTGAGTGCCGATCGAGCCGGTCGAGCCCAGCAGGATGATCCGGCGGCGGCCCGGTGTTCCGGGACCGGGCAGCACGGCAGCTGCCGAGGGATGGTCGGGCCAACGAGACGTCACCCACCCATCTTCCTCCCTCGACGTGGCGCGCTTGCTCCCTCGACGTGGCGCGCTTGCTCCCTCGACGTCGCATGCCGACCGCTCCCGACACCCACCGAACCGGGAAAGCCCGGCGGTGACGCACATACTGGCGGGATGCCGCCCCGGACCACCCTCAGCGCCAGGTGGGTGACGACGATCATGGTCGCCGCCCTGGTGTGCTCGGTGGCCGTGGTCTGGGGGCTGATCCAGATCACCGACGGCAGCCCGGCGGCGTCGTCCACGGTCGCACCGGCGGAACCCAGCGCATCGCCCACCACCTCCGCCGCGTCCTCGCCGACCGTGTCCGGCAGCGGCACGACGAAAAGCTCCGACCCCACGACGGACCGCTCGCGGGGACCGGTCACCCCCACGTCGACAGCCAGCACGCTGCCCGGTTCGGGCCTGCCGCTGCCGGCGGCGTGGACCGGAACCGCGGAGATGACGATCACCGTGACCGGCCGGTGCGCCGACGAAGGCGGCAGCTCCTCGTATACCCGTGCGGCCGAACTGGCGCTGCAGCCGGCGAGCGGAACGGGGCCGTTCGGTGACCCCAACCCGCTGTCCCTGTCGCTCGGTATCACCCCGGCGGGGGTACCCGGCGTTTCGGTGTATTCGGCCTCGACCGAGGACTCGGGTGCGGTGCACCGCACCTGGTGGCTGACCACCGGATCGGAAGCCGGCAGCGGCGCTGAGGGCCGCACCACGCTGTCCGGGGTGCTCATCGACGACCAGCCGGTTCGCGGCGTCCTGCCGCCGAACCTGTTGGTGGACAACGAAACCGACCTGCAACCGTGCGAGAGCAGCGGCACGGTACGGGTGCCGAGGACGCTCGCCGTCGGCTCGACCATCCGGGGCTGGGTCAGCCCGACCAGGGCCAGCCTGCGACTGGAGGCGACCACGGTGGACGGCGAGCGGAAGCTGAGCGCAGTCGTGGAGCTGACCCGGCGGGCCGCACCCTGAGTGCCGCGACGCCCCGGCGCATGCGATCATGGCTGTCAGTCCAGCGAGCAGTACGACCCTGATCGGGAGGATCCGTGGCCGGCACGTCACTCGAGCGCCGTTCCGAAGCGGGCGACAACGAGGAGCACGGCTCTGCGGTCGCCCGCGTCCAGCCGGGCCAGATGGTCACCTACAACCCTGATGCACCCAGCGAGGAGTGGGGCTGGCACGGAACCTGGCGTGAAATGGCTCCGCGCGGCAGCCGATTCCTGCTCTGGTTGGGTGTCGCCGGGATCTTCCTGTTGACGATCGGCAACCATGAATCGCTGGTAGAGAACTGGTGGCTGGTGGCACTGGGCACTTTGATGGCGCTCTGGCTGATCTCCGGCGAGATCGCTCTGCGGAAGGAACGGGCGCGGCGCCCTTAGGCAGCTCTTCCTTCTTGGATCGGCGACCCCACTACTTCACCGCCGCCGCAACTTCACCGCCCCCGCAACTTCACCGCCCCCGCAACTTCACCGCGGCAGCCAGCTGCCCGCAGGCCGCCGCGATTTCCTGACCTCTGGTGTCGCGCACCGTGCAGGCCACGCCCTGAGCCCGAACCCGACGGACGAATTCGTCCTGCACCGGCTTCGGCGAGGCGTCCCACTGCGACCCTGGCGTCGGGTTCAGCGGGATCAGGTTGACGTGCACCAACTGGCCGAGATGCCGGCGCAGCAACTCCCCCAGCAGGTCGGCGCGCCACGGCTGGTCGTTGATGTCCCTGATCAGCGCGTACTCGATAGACACCCGCCGGCCGGTGGTGTCGGCGTAGGCGCGCGCGGCACGCAGCACCTCGTCGATCTTCCAGCGGTCGTTGACCGGTACGAGGGTGTCCCGGAGCTCGTCATCGGGGGTGTGCAGTGAGACGGCGAGCCGAACCTGCATGTTCTCCGCGGTCAGCTTCTCGATGGCGGGCACCAGGCCGACGGTCGAGACGGTCACCGAGCGGGCGGAGATGCCCAGTCCTTCCGGCGCCGGCGCGGTGATGATCTTGACGGCCGCCAGCACGCGCTTGTAGTTGGCCAGCGGCTCACCCATGCCCATGAAGACGACGTTCGAGAGCCGCCCGGGAGCACCCAGTGCGCCGTCCCGGGCCGACCGGGCCGCCAGTCGGACCTGCTCGACGATCTCCGCCGTCGACAGGTTCCGCTGCAGTCCGCCCTGTCCGGTTGCACAGAACGGGCACGCCATGCCGCACCCCGCCTGGCTCGATACGCAGAGCGTGATCCTGCCGGGGTACCGCATGAGCACCGATTCGATCAGCGTCCCGTCGTGCGCACGCCACAGGGTCTTGCGGGTGTCGCCGTCATCGCAGGCAATCGACCTGATCTCGGTGAGCAGCTCGGGCATCAGGGCGTCGACGAACTCAGCCCTGCCGGCCACCGGTAGATCCGTCATGTCCGCGGCGTCACGGGTCAGGCCGGTGAAGTAGTGGTGAGCCAACTGGGAGGCGCGGAACGCGGGCTGGCCGGCTTCCCGTACGGCGTCGCGTCGGCCGGCGGGATCAAGGTCGGCGAAGTGCACCGGCGGCATGCCGCGGCGCGGGGCGGTGAAGATCAGGGGCAGGGTCTTGGTCATCTCGCTGCCCAGTCTCCCACGTGACACCGGGTCGCCTGGTTCATCGCACAGCGCCCGCGCCGCAGCCCTGCCGGAAAGCGACAACCTGGACGAATACAGCAGTTTCGGACACCTAGCGGTGATAACCGAGCGACGGGCGGGATTCTCGCGTGAGCACAACTCGATCTCGAAGTCATCACGATCAAAACCGCATACGGACATCCGGACATGTTCCAACAGCCTTGGAGCGCCGATTGCTTCCGTTTCTTTTCCGTATCTGTTGACATGGGCTTCCCAAGGCCCTATAACTGTGTTCACAGCCACACAGTCAAGTCGCAGAACGAGAGCATCCGGGCCACGATCAGCACGAGTCCTGTTGCGGCATGGCAGTTCCCCAACCGCCGCCCGGCAACCGTCCAGACCCTCAGCAATCGCAACCACAACTAGCAACCAGCAACCAGCTACGACAACGGAGTCGACATGTACGCACCCGAACGGCAGCAGGCCATCCTCGGCCGCGCCCGTTCCGAGGGCCGTGTCGACGTCAACACCCTCGCGGACGTCTTCGAGGTGACGCCGGAGACCATCAGGCGCGACCTGACCGGACTCGAGCGCCGCGGCGTCCTGCGCCGGGTGCACGGCGGTGCCATCCCGGTCGAGCGGCTGAGCATGGAACTCGCGGTCGACCAGCGGTTCGGGATCAATGCCGAGCAGAAGGACCGCATCGCCAAGGCCGCCCTCGACCAGCTGCCGGACGGCGGCTCGATCATCATCGACGCCGGCACCACGACCGTGCGGTTCGCCGAGATGCTGCCCGCCGACCGGCGATTCATCGTCGTGACCCATGCACTGCCGATCGCCGCGATGCTGGCCGAGCGGACCAACCTGACCCTGCATCTGGTCGGCGGTCAGGTCCGGCCGGGCACGCTGGCTGCCGTCGGCAGCTGGGCGGAGCGCGACCTCGCTGCGATTTTCGCGGACGTCGCCTTCCTCGGCACGAACGGCGTCAGCCCCGGTCGCGGGCTGACCACTCCAGACCTGGCGGAGGCGGCGGTCAAACGTGCGCTCACCCGCTCCGCCCGACGCACCGTCGTCCTGGCCGACCATTCCAAGTTCGGCCGCGACGAGTTCGCCCAGGTTGCCGACCTCTCCGAGGTCGACACCATCATCACCGACAGCGAGGTGGATGCCGACATGGCCCGAGAGATCGAAGAGGCAGGACCGGAGGTGATTCGCGCATGACGAGTGGTTCCGCGTCCCCATCGGGACCCGCCGACGCTTCCGTCTACGCATCACCGCTCGCCGGGCCCGTCGTGACGGTCACCCCCAACCCGAGCCTGGACCACACGGTCGAGGTCGACGTCCTGGTCCGCGGTGAGGTTCAGCGCACCGGCCAGGCGCTGGTGGAGGCGGGCGGCAAGGGCGTCAACGTCGCTCGGGCACTGGCCAAGCACGGGCACCGCACCACGGCGATCCTGCCGGCCGGTGATGATGCACAGCGCATGGTCGGATTGCTAACGCCGCAACAGGTTTCGACCGTCGCGGTGCCCATCGGCGGAGCCATCCGGACGAACATCGCCGTGGTCGAGTCCGATGGCACCACGACCAAGCTGAACGAGCCGGGCGCAACACTGTCCGAGTCGGAGGTCGCCGCACTGCTCGATGCCGTCGACAAGGAACTGGTGGCCAGGCCGAGCTGGCTCGTCGCGGCGGGCAGCCTGCCCGCCGGGGCACCCGACGACTTCTACGCGCGTATCACCAAATCCGCAGTGGGACTGGGTGTTCCGGTCGCCATCGACACCTCCGGCCCGGCATTGGCGGCCGCCATCGACGCCGGTGCCACCGTCGTGAAGCCCAATCTGGAAGAACTCCAGGAGCTGATCGACACGCCGCTGATCACCGTCGGCGACGTGGTCGACGCTGCCCGGCAACTCCGGGCGCGCGGCTGTAAGGACCTCCTGGTCAGCCTCGGCGGCCACGGCGCCCTGTTGATCACCGCCGAAGGTTCGTGGTGGGCGGGCGGTCCGCCCCTGGTTCCGCGCAGCACCGTGGGCGCCGGCGACTCCACGCTCTCCGGATACCTGCACACCATCGGCACACCCGCCGAACGACTTGCCGGGGCGGTGGCCTGGGGCAGGGCCGCCTGCCTGCTTCCCGGCAGCACTGTTCCTGGCCCGCAAGAAACGCACGCCTGCGCCGACGCCGTTCGCGTCGTCGCAGATCCCGATCC
This sequence comes from Nakamurella sp. GG22, assembly GCF_052976845.2. NCBI lineage: Bacteria > Bacillati > Actinomycetota > Actinomycetes > Nakamurellales > Nakamurellaceae > Nakamurella > Nakamurella sp. GG22. The sequence continues at coordinate 182,646 of NZ_JBRIIO020000002.1, forward strand.
CCTCCAAGCAGTGAAGGACGTCGCATGACAGACCTCATCACCGAAGATCTGGTTGTTCTCGACCTGGTGGCCACCGACAAGGCGGACGCCACCAGGCAACTCGCGCAGAAGCTGCAGGCAGCCGGCCGGGTCACCGACCTCGAAGGCTTCCTGGCCGATGTCGCGGCCCGCGAGGCCCAGATGGCCACCGGCATGCCCGGTGGCATCGGTCTGCCGCATGCCAGGTCAGAGCATGTGACGGTGCCGTCCCTCGGCCTCGCCCGGGTTCCCGCCGGAGTCGATTTCGGCGCCCCCGACGGCCCGGCGACCCTGGTGTTCCTGATCGCCGCCCCCGCCGGCGGCGGCTCGGAGCACCTGACCATCCTGGCGGCGCTGGCCCGCCGGCTGGTGCGGCCCGCGTTCCGCCAGACCATCATCGATGCCCCCGACGCAGCGTCGGTGGCTTCCTACGTGCAAGGAGAGGTGGGAGGTCAATGAAGTTCGTCGCCGTCACGTCATGCCCGACAGGCATCGCGCACACCTACATGGCGGCCGAGAATCTCGAGCAGGCAGGTAAGGCTGCCGGCCACGAGGTTCAGGTCGAGACCCAGGGCTCCGCGGGCACCGTCCCGCTGTCTGACGACGTCATCGCCGCCGCCGACGGAGTCATCTACGCCGCCGATCTCGAGGTGAAGGGCAAGTCCCGGTTCGCCGGCAAGCCGTTCATCGACGTCGGTGTCAAGAAGGCCGTTCACGACGGTCCGGGTGTGCTCGCCGCGGCCGTTGCCGCGGTCGAGAACGCGCCCAAGGCAGGCACTCCCGAGGCTGCGACCGCGGCGGCCGCCACCCCGGCGCCGTCGTCGAGCGGCGGCGGGACCCGCAAGGTCGGTGTCGGCACCAAGGTCCGGCAGTGGCTGATGACCGGCGTGTCGTACATGATCCCGTTCGTCGCCGCGGGCGGCATCCTGATCGCGCTGGGCTTCCTGTTCGGCGGCGAAGAGGTCGTCTACAAGCTGTACGGCGGCGAGTGGGAGGGCGTGACCTACGAGAACATCGCAGGCAACCTCCCGGTCAACTTCGCCAGCGGCGACTTCGACGCATTGCTGGCCGCAGCCGGTTTCGCCGGTGTGCTGTTCGCCCTGGGCAAGATCGCCTTCTTCATGCTGGTGCCGATCCTGTCCGGCTACATCGCCTTCGCGATCGCCGACCGGCCCGGCCTGGTGCCCGGCATCGTCGGTGGCCTGCTGGCCGGTCTGCTCGGTGCGGGCTTCCTCGGCGGTCTGGTCTCCGGCTTCGCCGCCGGCGGTATCGCCTATGCGCTGACCCGTCTGCGGGTGCCGAAGGGTGTCCGCGGCGTCATGCCGGTCGTGGTGATCCCGCTGGTGTCGACGATCGTTGTCGGCCTGTTCATGATCTTCGTCGTCGGCAAGCCCATCGCGTCCGCCACCCTCTGGCTGACCGATTGGCTGACCAGCCTGGGTGGCTCGACCGCCATCGTCCTTGGCATCGTCCTGGGTCTGATGATGGGCTTCGACCTCGGCGGCCCGGTGAACAAGGTTGCGTACACCTTCGCCGCTGCCGGTTTGACCACCGCGATCACCAACGCAAGCGGTGGAACCGCCCTGGTCATCATGGCCGCCGTCATGGCCGCGGGTATGACGCCGCCGCTCGGCATGGCGCTGGCCACCGCTGTCCGCAAGAAGCTGTGGACCGAGGCCGAGCGCGACAACGGTCTGGCCTGCTGGCTCCTCGGGGCATCGTTCATCACCGAGGGCGCCATCCCGTTCGCGGCCGCACATCCGCTGCGGGTCATCCCGTCGACCATGGTGGGCTCGGCTGTGACCGGCGCACTGGTCATGGGCTTCGGCAACGAACTGCGCGCCCCGCACGGCGGCATCTTCGTCCTGCCGCTGGTCAGCAGCCCGGTCCTGTACCTGCTGGCGATCGCCATCGGCACCGTGGTCACCGCGGGCATCGTCATCGTCCTGATGAGCTTGGACAAGAAGAACACCGAGGAACTTGCGCACCAGGAAGACGTCCGCGAGGGCGTCGCCGCCTGAACCGTTCCACCGTGCACACCGTGGCCGGGACTGCGACGATGTCTGCTCGCAGTCCCGGCCACGGGATGCCACTCCCCCGGCCACACACCCCGCAGCACCAGTAAGCCGCCCCATTCGGTCGACAGCGATCGAAAGACCAAGGAGTTTCTTGATGCCCAGCCGTACCGTCACCGTCGCTTCCCGCGTCGGCCTGCACGCCCGACCCGCTTCGCTCTTCGTCCAGGCGGTGACCGCCACCGGTTTGCCGGTCACCATCGCCAAGTCCGGCGGAGATCCCGTTGATGCCCGGAGCATCCTGATGGTGATGGGTCTCGGAGTGGGCAGCCAGGAAGAAGTGGTGCTGACCGCTGAGGGCGATGGTGCGGACGCGGCGCTCGACCAGCTGGTCGAGCTTCTCGAGATCGACCACGACGCAGCCTGACCGACTCGGACGGTCTCGACCTGACCGGCTCGGACGGGCCCTATGAGCCCTGTCTGTGCCCCGGGTCTGCGGCCGTTTTCCGCGTCGGCGGCCTGTCCCGCCGCGGGCTCTGTGCGTAGGCATGTTGCGTCATGGCCCGCGGGGGGTAAGTCTGAAACACGCATCGCAACAACTAGACAACGCAAGTCCTGTCCCTTCCCCGCGGTCCGCTCTACCGCTGCAACGCGACGATGTACTCCCCGTAGCTTCACGCGATCCACGCTCCACCGCCGCCCCCGCGCTCGATTCGGTCGGCGCCGCATCACCGGCCATGCACACCACATGCAGCCGCTCCGTCCCGCTGCCCGATCAGCACCGGCCCACCGCCAGAAATCACCAGCTCGCACCACTTCCCGTTCGGTCCGGCCCACGGCTCGCATGTCTGGCCAACGTTGATCCGGAACACCTCTCGACTCAGGAGATGACCGATAGATGACCACCACCTCGACACCCACCTCGAAGGCGCAGAGCGCCGCGGGATCCGTGACGCCGTCGTTGAGCGGCATCGGCGTCGGTCGCGGCTCAGCGGTCGGCACGGTGGTCAAGCTCGCTCCCCCGGCCCGTCCGCCGGCCAACGAACCGCCCGCTACCGACCCGTTGAGCGCCGAGAACCTGGTTCGGGCCTCTTTCGAGTTCGTCGCCAACAATTTGAGGGCTCGTGCCGCCGCAGCGCAGGCAGCGACCGCCGCCGTGCTGGAAGCCACCTCGATGATGGCCCAGGACCCCGGGCTGATCTCGGACGTCGAGCGGCGTATCAAGGCGGGCACCGGCCCGGCGACCGCCGTCGACCAGGCCGTAGAGGGGTTCTGCAAGATCCTCGAGGCGAGTGGTCCTTACCTCGCGGAGCGGGTCACCGACCTTCGCGACGTGCGTGACCGCATCGTGGCCAAGGTGCTCGGTCTGCCCGAGCCCGGCCTGCCCGCGCTCGACAAGCCGACGGTCATTGTCGCCAATGACCTGGCACCCGCCGATACCGCCACACTTGACCTGAATTACGTCGTCGGAATCGTCACCGAACTCGGCGGGCCCACGAGCCACACCGCGATCATCGCGGCACAGCTCGACCTGCCGTGCCTCGTCCGGGTTCCGGGCGCGATGGACCTCGCCGACGGAGCGACGGTTGCAATCGATGCAGCGTCCGGATCGGTGGTGATCGATCCCGACGACGAACTGCGGGAGGCGATCGTCGCCAGGGCCAAGGCCAGGGCGGCGTTGAAGACCGCCACCGGCGGCGCAGGGAAGACGAAAGACGGTGTCGCGGTTCAGTTGCTCGCCAACATCGGCGCGGTCGAGGACGCGGAGCGCGCGGCGAAGGAAGACGTCGAGGGTGTGGGGCTCTTCCGCACCGAGGTGCTGTTCCTGGACGCGGCGACCGCGCCGACCGTCGAAGACCAGACCAAGGCGTACACCAAGGTCTTCACTGCTTTCGGTGAGCGCAAGGTCGTCATCCGGACGCTCGACGCGGGCGCTGACAAGCCGCTCGCCTTCGCACCCAGCGAGGAGGAGGAGAACCCGGCGCTCGGTGTCCGCGGTTACCGGATGGACCGCCGTTTCCCGCAGCTGCTGGACGACCAGCTCGAGGCGATCGCACAGGCCGCGAAGGCCACGAGCGCCAAGGTTTGGGTGATGGCACCGATGGTGTCCACGGTGCACGAAGCGAAGGCGTTCACCGACAAGGTGCGCAAGCATGGGTTGCCCGTTGCCGGAATGATGGTCGAGGTACCCGCCGCCGCGTTGCGTGCCCGGCACATGATGCCGATCGTCGATTTCGCGAGCATCGGCACGAACGATCTGACGCAGTACGCCATGGCGACGGACCGGATGGCCGGTGAGCTCGCTGAGTTGCTGGACCCGTGGCAGCCCGCCGTTCTCGATCTGATTGCGGCGACCGGTGAGGCCGGCAAGGCTGCGGGTAAGCCCGTCGGCGTCTGCGGCGAAGCGGCCCGGGATCCGCTGCTGGCACTGGTCCTCGTCGGTCTCGGTATCAGTAGCTTGTCGATGGCTCCCGCCGGAGTACCAGCTGTCCGGTTTGCGTTGTCCCGCACCGATCTCGCCTCCTGTGAGGCCATGGCAGCGGCCGCTCGCGACGCGCAGGACGCGACGTCGGCAAAGGCCGCGGTCGAGAAGTTGGTCGATCCAGAGGTTCTGTTGGCGCTGTAGCGCCGGGCCGCCGACTTCTGCGAAACCGGCAGCGATCCTCGTCAGCCACAACCGCGGTCCGACCTTCCGGTCGGGCCGCGGTTGTGTATTTCGGGCTTGCTGACCCACGTGTTGGATATCGGATGGACGCTGTCCAGGTTGGCTGTGCTCACCTGTACTGCGTCGGCCTCTTTTGCGCTGGCCTAGATTGCCTCGACTGCCCTGACCTCCACTGCCCTGACCTCGGGCAGAGAATCTCCCCAAGAGCGACCGCAGACAGGCCAGAATCCAGGCCGCGGCACTGGCCCTGGGGAGATTGCCAACCGCGCTCGGGAACATCAGTCCCACCGCGGTGCAATCGCGGAACGCCACACGCTCGGCACATCTGGCGCGCACATCGCAATGCGCACTCCAGCTCGGGCCTTCTCGTCGATCCCAGACCCCACACAACGGCCATGTCAGCAGTTCCGCCGGATACCGATTCGTCACGACAGCTGCCGCCTCTCCTGCAGCCATCTGATCCTCCTGCTTCTCGGGGGCTGCCGTAGAGCCGACATCCACACACCGAACCGTAGCATCATTGCACTTCAGCTGCTACTATTCGAACATACGACCTGATCGGAGCGAGACGTGTTCGAAGAGAGTGTGGCGCACTCGGGCCCTGGCCGCAGCAACGATTGGGCGGCCGTCGGCACAGCACCGGCGAATGCGACGTCGCTTTCTGCACTCATCACCGTCGACTGCAGTTCGCTGTCAGGAGCGGCCCTGGTCGATGCGATCCAGGCAGCCGAAAAGGCACTCTCGCTGCTCACCGGGATCCAGATGCGGCTTCTGGCCGCGCTGGCCAAGCCATTCGTGGCCGGCGATCCGATGAGGCTGGCGGCCCGCCTGGCGCGAAAAAACTGCATCACCGGGGACGACACGCCCGCCAACGTTGAGATGTTCGTGGCCGATGCCGCGGCCTCGTTGGCTTCGGCCGAAGTCGCTGCGGTGTTGAGAATCTCGCCGGTCACGGCAGGTATCCGCGTTCGTGAAGCCGACACCATGACGACGGTCCTCCTGCCGACGCTCGAAGCGTTGGAGCACGGGACGCTGGACCGGGGTAAGGCCCGCGTCATCGCCGAACACTGCGCTCCACTTGCGCCCGAGCACTCAGCGATGGTGCAGAAGTTGGTGCTTGGCCGTGCTGGACGCACCACGACGAGTGAGCTGCGGGAGATCACGGGCCAAGCCGTCATCACCGTCGATCCACAGGGATCCGAGGAACGGCATAAGGCAGCTGCTGCGCGGCGAGATCTTGCGATGACAGCACTCCCGGACGCGATGGCGACTCTCAAAGCCTTTTTGCCGGCCGAGGGTGCCGTGAAAATCTTCCAGATCAGCGATCTCCTGGCGACCGCAACCGCCGGTATCTACGGCGACGCCAGAGGAATCGGCGCTCGTCGGGTCGATGCGCTCGTCGACATCGCCGACCACCTCCTCACCCACGGGCATCTGGACCTCAGTCATTACCTCGGCAATCCACTGCCCGATCACGGCACTCACCTACCCGACCACGCTGCTCAGCTACCCGACCACGGTGCTGACCTACCCGACCACGCTGCTGACCTACCCGACCACGCTGCTGGCCGGACACCGGACGCCGAGAACGATGATTCGGAACAACGACCCGCGTCAGGCTCAGCAGTGTGTGTTTCGAAGGTGCCCGGCCTTATCCAGGCTCCGATCGCGTCTATCTCCGGCGACACTCGCGCCAGTGGCATCTCGGAGCACACCACTTTGAATGCGCCCCCTGCCGCACCTATCGACCGCAGCAAGTCGACAGCGCGTCGAACGATGACGAGGCAGGGTCGGCGGCCGCACTTGTCTGTGATCATCGGCCTCGAAACTCTCGCCGGCCTGAACGATTTGCCGGGGCGTTTAGCAGGCTTCGGAGCGATTACCGCGGGCGTTGCCCGAAGCATCGCGGCGTCGGCAGCCACCATCACGGCCGCCCTCGCAGATTCGGGTACCGGCTCGGTCACCGAGGTGGGAACTCTGACGTACCGGCCCAGGCAGGATCTCAGGGATCACATCGCCGCACTTCATACGAAGTGCCAGTTTCCGTCGTGTCGACAACCGGTGTGGCGCTGCGATATCGACCACCGCGAGCCCTTTGATCACCACGATCCGCACAATGGCGGTGCGACCACAATGGAAAACACCGCCCCATTTTGTCGACGCCACCATCTTTTCAAGCATCACACTGAATGGCAGGTCCGACCCGATCCGAGTGCTTACACATTGAGCTGGGTCAGTCCGACCGGCCATTGCTATTCCAAGGCCAAGGATCAAGTCGTGGCGCCGGAGTTGTGGGTCACCACGGCGGGAGGCCTTGCCGCTCAGCAACTCGACACCATTGTCGCCACTCAGGAAGTCACCCCCGAAGTCCGGGAAGGTCAGGTATCCGTCGAGGAGATGCTGGCCACCCTCCTGCTACGGCACCACCTCAACCGGCGTTCGATGGAATACGAGCCACACGCAGACCCCTGGACTCTCGAGGGATGGGACGACGACCTGGTCCGCGGTGCGCTGCCGATCACCGATCCGATCGAGAACAACGACGATGCCCCGCCATTCTGATCCGGTCTTATTACGAACCTTGCTCGGCGGTGCCCTTGCTCGGCGGTGCCCTTGCTCGGCCGAGCGTTCAGCGGCGCCTCAGCACGGGCTTCATGCCGATTGCGCACCGCGTCACGGCTGTGCGACCATCCCGACATCGTCATCCAACGACAGGAGGTGAGACCCATGTACGCAGTATCCGCAATGGGCGCTCTCCGGCACGAAGGACCCCGCGACTGAGGTAGTCGTCCTTGGGAGCGCCCGCCAAGCAACTCGCGAAAGGCGCCTCCCATGAACACGACCCCCACCAGTCCGACCCCGTTCGACACAACCCCAATCAACCCGAGTCCCATCACCACAGCACCCTCCTCGAGCCCGCACATCAGCGCGTCAACGACCGCCGCCGAACGTGCGCGATCCGACCACAATCAGCCCCGGGTTGACGCCGCGGATCGGCTGCCGGCCGGGGGCGAACGAGCATTGGTCCTCGGCGGCGGCGGGTCCACCGGCAACGCATGGCTGATCGGCGTCATCGCCGGGCTGTTCGATGCCGGACTCGACGTGACCGCCGCCGACCTGACCATTGGAACCTCAGCCGGGTCGACGGCCGCGGCACAGCTCGCCGGCGCGACCTCGACCGAGCTGTTCGCCGCGATTCTGGCCGCGAACCCGCAGCAACGGACCCGTCCGGACCGATCCGACCGAGGACGCGTTCCGGTAAGGCCTGAAGTCGACCACCTGGAGAGAACGCGCAAGATCATCGCCGCCGCCGAGAATGCCGCTGACATGCGCCGCAGAATGGGCGCGGCGGCACTCGAGATGGCCGAAGCGTCGGACGGGTCCTGGCAAGCGCACTGGCGCGCCACCGTCGCCTCGCGATTGCCCAGTCAGCACTGGCCGCATCGAACGGTGCTCATCACAGCGGTCGATGCCCATACCGGTGAACCGGTCGTGTTCGGCAACAACAGCGGGGTCCACCTGGTGGACGCCGTCGCCGCCAGCTGCGCCAGCGGCCTCCCCTACCGCATCGGCGACACCCTGTACATCGACGGCGGGTACCGGTCCAACGCCGAGAATGCCGATCTCGCTGCAGGATCCCGGCGGGTGCTGGTGCTGTCGCCGTTCGGTGGAAGAACCCGGACCCCGCCCGACTGGCACCTTGATCTCGCAACACAGGTCGACGAGCTCCGACAGGGCGGCAGCACGGTCGAGACGATCTTCCCGGACAGCGAGTCGGAGCACATGTTCGGCGCCAACGCGATGGACCTGTCGCTGCGCCCTCCCGCCGCCCGGGCTGGTTACGAGCAGGGCCGAGCCCGTGCCGAGCAGCTCGCCGGATTCTGGCAATGACCCACTACTGGCGATCGCGGGCCTAGACCGCGACCTCAACCTCGCCCGCGACCCCGACCGCGCACCTAGGCCGCAACCGCGACCGCGACCCCAACCCGACAACGGCGAACGGCGAACGGCCCGGTGCATCGAGAAAACGTCGACACACCGGGCCGTTGACGCCCCGGGGTACACCCGGGCAGCGCTGCCAGCCGTGCGCCCATCCCAGCAAGATCACCGAGACCGCGTCACGCATGCAAGCAGCGAGCCGGTTGCCCAGGGTCCGACCGGCGTCGACCGGCCCCGGAACTCCCGGAGAACCAGCAGCTCAGCCCTCGACCGTCACACTCCCACCGGTCCTGGCCATCCCGCGCTCCACGGCGGTGATCAGGTACGGCCGCAATTCGACCGCCGGGATGATCGTGTGAACGGAGCCGACTTCCCTTGCCCGCTCGATGTTGTGGATCTGCTCGAACTCCGCAGCCACCTCACCCAGCTTTTCGGACCGGACCTGCGCCCGGAGCTCACCGAGTTCGACCCTGAGCTGCCCGCGTTCGGCGTCGTCGGCGGCCTCCGCGATCCGGGCCTCGATCTCCTTGACCCGCTGGTCGTTCGCGGTCCGCGCGTTGACGTCCCTGGTGAACACCACCGCAGCGGCCGGCGCGCCGCCGATGACCGAGGCGAAGGAGCCCTCCACCGCGATCACCTCCATGTTGTCGTTCAACGCACCGGAGAACACCACGAACGCGCCGCCGTGGTAACGGGAGACCACGCAGAAGATGATCGGACCCTCGAAATTGACGATGGCCCTGCCGATCTCGGCGCCGTACTCGAGCTGCGTGTTCCGCAGTGACTCCGGCGAACCGTCGAACCCGGACAGGTTCGCCAGCACGACCAGCGGCCGGCTGCCGGAGGCAGCGTTGATCGCCCGCGCCGTCTTCTTCGACGACTTCGGGAACAACGTCCCGGAGGTGAACTGATCCGGACCGTCCGTGGGCAGGAACCCGCGCCGCGGGATGTTCCGCGACTCGATACCGACGATCACCACGGGATAGCCGCCGAGGTGGGCATCGACGACGACCGAGGTATCCGCATCCGCCATCCCGGCCCAGCGTTCCAGCGTCTCGTGGTCCTGGTCGGCGACCGCGTTGATCACCGTCCGGATGTCGAACGGCTTCTTGCGGTCCTTGTTCGTCTCCGCGGAGAAGATGTCACCGACCTTGGTGAACGGGCTGTCCGGGTGGACGTGCGGGAAATCGCGCACATCGCGGTCCAGCGGATCGGCCGTTTCTGCACGCCGCGGGAACCGCTCCCCCGGTGCCACATAGGCGTGGTCGTAGTGCGCGAACAGGATCTCCGTCGCGGCGTTGAGATTCGGTGCCCAGTACTGCGCCTCGCCGTTCGGCCCCATCACCCGGTCGTAACCGCCCAGACCGAAGTTGTCCTCCGCCGACACGCCGCCGGAGTAGTCCAGCGACATCTTGCCCGTCAGCACCATGGCGCTGTCCGGCGTCATGATCAGGATGCCCTTGGTGTGCGGCAGCATCGTGGCCTCGGCGTTCCAGTACGGCTGCGCACCGACGTTGATCCCCGCGACGATGACGTTCACCTCACCACCGTTCTGGGTGAAGGTGATCAGTCGCCGCAGCGCCTTCGCGACGCCGTCCATGTTCTCGGTGCCGCTGTCCATCGAAATCTTCGCGCCCGACGACAGCGTGAACCACTCGACCGGCACATCGAGCTGCTCGGCGAGATCCACTGCGCGCACGACGATCTCGCACTCACGGACGGCGACTGTGCCCAGCGCCTTGGTCGGGTCGCCGAACAGCGCCACCCTGGTGATGCCCTCCGGGTAGCGCGGGGTCGGGGTCGTCACGATGCCGGCCACCACACCGGCGGTGTTCCGGCCGGGAGCCCGATTGACCGGAACGAACGCACCGTCAGCGTCCAGGTCGTACTCTGTGAAGCTTCCGTTCGGACCGGTCAGCATCGGCACGATCTCGTACGGGTACGCCGTCCCGCGGGCGGCGGCGCGCTGCACCTTCTGGGTGTATTCGTCCAGCGGCGCAAGGGGTTCGGTCGGCGGATCGGTCACCGTGACGGTGACGCCGGCACCCGCCTGGTAGACGAACCGGAGCGCCACGTCCCGCAGCGAATCGTCGGACTCCCGCAGCCGGGCCAGCACGGTGATCTCCGACAATCCGGTGCCGAGGGTGAGCGGCGCACTGAGCTGGGCGAAGCCCTCCAGGTCGGACAGCGGGATCTCGATGGTCGGCCAGACGTGCAGGAAGACCCGGTTGTTGTCCAGCCGCTGCTTCCCGTTGCGCTGGGCCTGGACCCGCCGGATGCTCTCCAGGCAGGCAGCGAGGACCCGCTCGGCGGCCGGGAACGCCACCACCTTGCCGTCGGAATCCCGCCGCGGCGTGACGTCCCGCAGTTCGGCGAGCGCGACAAGCCTTTCGTCGGCGGGATTGTCGGGCGCCACCAGATGGAACAGATAGGCACCTTCCGGCGCCGGCATGCGGGTGCCGGTGAAGTTCTTCAACCGCCAGAGGTCCAGCCGCTGACCCGTCAGCGGGTGCATGTCGCGGATGATCTTCTCTTCGGCCAGCCCGTCGCCGGACGGCCGGAAGGTGAACTGCTGCACGGTCGGGTCGCTGGCCCGGCACACCGTGACGGTCACCCTGCGTCCGCCGGCGAGGGTCGGGTACTGCTCCAGCTCCGCGCGCAGGGTGGCCGACACCTCGTCCGCGTCCGCAGGCGCATCCGTCCAGGACAGGTAGATGTCGGTGACGACATGCGTCCGGTCCGGCGCCGTCGCAGCCTTGGCGTCCAGTGCGCGCAGGGCGTTGGACAGTTCGTCGTGTTGAACGATCGTCGCGATCAGGTACAGCTGCTGGCCGTTCAGGTCGAAGTCGCCGGTGACGTAGGAACGGCCGTCTTCCTCGAAGGCCTTGACGTCCCGCAACGACCGAACCCGGTAGTACCGGCGCGTCATCGCCTCGAGCATGGCCTGCGCGCCGGGCCCGTGGGAGGTCAGCTCTTCGGCCATCAATCGCACCAGCGGCTCCGGGCTGGACACCAGGGCCTCGATCCGTTCCGCGTATTCCTCGGAACTCGGATGGCCGCCCAGCGCGGTGCGGTGCGCCCGGACATACTCGTACACCTTCGACCGAGCGTCCTCGATGAGCGGGCGCTCGTAGGCCTCGTACCGGATGCTTCGGGCGAGATCGCCGAGCACCGGGTACCGCAGCCGGGTCGCTACCACCAGGCGCTCGACGACCTCGCCGATCGCCTGCCTGGTCTCCGGGGTGAAACCAGGAACGGTGTTGCGCCACCGCTCCAACAACATGGAGACGATCGGCACCTGGTCGGCGGCGCGTTCCTGCGCCAGGAAGATGCGGTAGACCGCCTCCTGCAGGGCGGGCCCCTGCTCGAGATCGCTGACGCCGTAATGCTTCAGCACCGCCAGCAGCCTGCTCCGGAACGCCTCCGGCAGCCCCTCGCGGTCCACATCCAGCGAGTGCAGGTACGAGTGGAAGTACTCGCGCGGGCTGTGCACCCGCTCGTCGCCTGTTTCCTCCTCACCGGCCGGCCGGTTCCGGGACAGCTCGCAGACGTCGGCGAACGTCGCCAGCACCCCGAGGGACGCCTTCAGCAGTTCGGGATCGTCGAGCTGCGTCTGATTGCGCGCGCGCTCGTAATCGGCGATCAGTTTGCGCCCCCGGCCGCCCGTGACGTCGTAGCCCATGATCAGGGCCTTCATGCCTGCCAGCGTCGCCAGCGACTCCGCGTACGGATCAGCCGCGGGCGCCTCGGACACGTCACTGAACTCGACCGTCGGGGTGGTGCTGGCTGCGGCGTCCTCGTCGATCCGATCGATCCGCAGCAGTGCCCCGCCGCCGTCCACCTGCGAGTTGACGCCGACCAGGATCTCCCGCACCCGGCCCGCATAGGGCGCGCGGACCGCCGTCTCCATCTTCATGCTCTCGAGGATCATCACCGTGTCGCCGGCCTCGACGTCGGTCCCGGCCGCCGCACGCACCGCGACCACCACCGCGGGCGCGGGCGACCGGACGATGCCGCCCTCGTCCCGGCTGATCCGATGGCTGACGCTGTCGACCTCCACCAGATGGCCCGCCGGAGTCGTCGACGCCACGACGTGATGGCGCCGGTCGCCGACGGTCAGCCGGCTCTCGTACGCCGACATCCGCTCCAGTTCGACCTCGACCGTCTCGGATCCACCGATCTCGATGCGGTAGCGCCGCGGGCTGACGTGCGCGACGTTGAGGCTGTACGTCTGACCCTGGTAACCGAGTTCGACCTCACGCCCGACAACGTGACTGGCCCGCGGCCGGCCACCGCGTGCGGACCGGTAGAACGAGTCCCGCTCCAGCGTCTCCTCTTCTTCGTAGACGTCGATACCCACGTAGAGCAGGGCGGCGTCCGCGTGCGGAGCCACCCGTGGGCCGTCGGTCAGGCCGACACGGTCGAGCCAACCGGTGTCTGCGGTGCCATCGATGACCTCGGGGCGGTCCAACAGTTCGAGCAGGAAGGCCTTGGTGGTGGTGCCGCCGTTCACGACGACCGTCGTCTCGCGCAGCGCTACCCGCAGCCGGGCCATCGCCTCGTCCCTATCGCGACCCCAGGCGATGATCTTGGCGACCATCGAGTCGTAATCGGGCGAGATCGCATCCCCGGTCGCGATCCCGGTGTCCACCCGGATCCCCGGACCGGTCGGCAGGCTCAGCAACTCCACCTTGCCCGGTGACGGGGCGAAGCCGTTGTCGGCGTCCTCGGCGTTGAGCCGGGCCTCGATCGCGTACCCGTAATTCGGCGGAGGGTCACCCTCCAGCCGATGCCCGTCAGCGCACAGGATCTGCAGCTTCACCAGGTCGAGCCCGGTGGACTCCTCGGTGATCGGATGCTCGACCTGCAGCCGGGTGTTCACTTCCAGGAAGGCGAACATCTTCTCTTCCGGTTGGTACAGGAACTCCACCGTGCCCGCGCCGCGGTAACCGGCCTCCTTCACCAACGCCACCGCGCCCTTGCGCAGATCGACGTCCTGCTGCGGCGTCAACGCGGGCGAGCCGGACTCCTCGATCAGCTTCTGGTTCCGGCGCTGGATCGAACAGTCCCTGATGCCCGGCGCCCAGGCGTTGCCGTGGTTGTCCGCGATGACCTGCACCTCGATGTGGCGGCCGCCGACGACCAGCTTCTCCATGAAGATGACCGGGTCGTTGAAGGCCTTCTGGGCCTCCGACTGGGTCCGCTCGATGGCCTCCTCCAGCTCGCTGGGATCGAAGACCATCCGGATACCGCGGCCCCCGCCGCCGCTGCGCGCCTTGAGGATCATCGGGTACCCGATCTGCTTGGCGTGCTCGAGCGCAGAGGCCATGTCCTCCACCGGCCCGCCGCTCCACGGCGCGACCGGAACCCCGGTCGCCTCCGCGAGGTACTTCGCCTGCACCTTGTCGCCCAGCTTGCGCATCGCAGCGGCGGGCGGGCCGATGAAGGTCACGCCGATCCGATCGCAGAGCTCGACGAATCCGGCGTCCTCGGACACGAACCCCCATCCGGGCCAGCAGGCATCGACCTTGCCCGCGATCATCGCCCGCTCGAGCTCGGCGTGGTCGAGGTAGGGGCTGCCCTTGTCGCCCTTGTCCCGCAGCAGCACACCTTCATCCGCCAGCCGGACGAACAGCGCGTGGCGCTCGCTCTCGGTGTGCAGCGCGATGACCTTGATCCCATAACCGAACTGGGAGTTGAGCTCTCGAACCGCGCGGATCAATCGGACCGCTGGTTCGCCTCTGTTGATCACCGCTATACGCGAGAACATTCGGCTGGTTCCTCCATCTGCGTCGATGTGCATTTCGTGACGCGCAGTAAGACTGTGCGTCGGTGGATGCTGTCTGAGTCGTGTCCCGGCCGGCAGGCGGCCAAACTCCTCCGAAAGTATTCACCTACCTGTGTGACGCCGGACACCACATCCTCCCGTGCACCCTGCCTGCCCGCATGCCGGGTCACGGGCGCAGGCGGCTCAGTGGCCCGCGCAGCGGTGGTGGGCGCCGACGTCGTCCGGACAGGTCGCGGACGTCAGCGGTAGCGGGCGGCCAGTTCGGCGGCATGCCGCCCGTAGGACGGCCCGTGGCTGGCGGCGTGCACCAGCACCGGGTGCAGTTGGTGCAGTCCGATCAGCTCCCGCCAGCCGGCTGGCAAGGACGCCGCCTCGGCGTACGCGGCCAGCACCCGGTCGAGCTGCTCGGTGCCGAACAGCGCCAGCATCGCGACGTCGGTGAGGCCGTGGCCGCCATGTGCGGCCGGGTCGATCACGACGGCACCGCGGGCGGAGTACAGAACATTGCCGCCCCACAGGTCGCCGTGGATGCGGGCCGGGGGCCGGTCGTCGTCGTAGGCGCCGTCGATGAGGCGGGAGCACACCGCCTCGACGGCGCTCAGCGCCGCTTGGCTGAGGTTGCCGACCCCGACCGCCGCTCTCGCGTAGGGCAACAGCCGGGTCTCGGCGTAGAACACGCCCCAGGTCGGAAACGCTCCCAGTGCGAGTTCCTGCCGACCGATGTAGCCGACGCCGCGCCAGCCAGGTGGGCCCGCACCGAACGCCGTGGCGCCGGCGGCGTGGGTGACCGCCAGGCCGCGGCCGAACGCCTCCGCCGCCGACGTCGTCGCCCTTGCGAGCGTGATCCGGTCGAGGACGATGTGCCGTGACCCGACCTCCCGCACGCCGACGACCTCGACGCCGCCGGGCTCCCGGAGCCAGTCGAGCCCGGCGGCCTCCCAGGCGAAGAACCCTTCGGGTGCGTCTGCGCGCCGCTTCTCGAAAGCCGACTCCGGTTTCCGGGATCCACTGGAGGTCACGGCACGATCCTGCCTCGCGCCCTTCGGCCGGGTCAGGCCAGGCCCAGTGACTTCATCCGTTCGGTATGCCCCTGCTGCAGCCGCCGGAAGAGCGCGGCGATGCCGGCCAGATCACCGGAGCCGGTGACGATGAGCTCGGCGAGGGTGTCCCGGTCCGCGACGACGTACTGCGCCTGGGTGATGGCCTCGCCGAGGAGCCGACGTCCCCAGAGGGCGAGCGGTCCGGCCAGTCGCGGGTCGGCCTGGCATGCCTTGCGGACCTCCCGGACCGCGAAGGCGGAATGCCCGGAATCGCCGAGCACCTCGAAGACCAGGTCGCGGGTGACTGGGTCCAGCCACTCGGCGATCTCCCGGTAGAAGTCGGCCGCCAGCCCGTCCCCGACGTGCGCCTTGACCAGCGACTCCAACCAGGAGTGCGGCGCGGTCGAATCGTGGAAGGCATCGAAGGGCGCGACGAACGGCTTCATGGCCTCCTCGGCCGCCACTCCCCTGGCCTCGAGATGCCTGGCCAGCGCGTTGAAGTGGCCCATCTCAGCGGTCGCCATCTGCGACAGCGCCACCCGTCCGCCGAGCGTCGGTGCCCAGCGGGCGTCGGCCGCCATCCGGTCGAACGCGGACAGCTCGCCGTAGGCGAGAACGCCCAGGAGATCGATGACCGCCTGTTCCGGCGGCACGGTTCCGGAATCGGCGACGTCCCCCGCTTTGGCAGGGGCGGTCGCCGGAGGCAGTCCGGTCGGCGCTGCCTGCTGCGCTTCGGTCATGCGCTCTCCGTCCGTGATCTGCACTGATCCTGATGGGTGCCGGCCTGACGGCTGTACATCCTGACGGCCCCTGATCGCGGTGTCCGGCCGGTCGGCCAACCCCTGGATATCGACCCCGAGCCTAGAGGTCCGGCGGCACCCTCTGCGCGCGCTTGCGGCGCCCGCAACACCAAGCGTCAGCGCGTGGGCCGGGAGAGTGACAGCGGACGGGTAGAGTAGGCATTGATAGGCGGTGCGACGATTGCGCCGCCGCACTGTGCGCGCGTCGTCCCGCCGGTCGGCCGGAGAAATCGGCCGCTGTAGCGGGGCCCCGTATGGCTGGGGTCCCTGGCAAATCCCCTCGCCTGCTGCGTGAACGCGCGCGGACGCGAGGAAGGCTCCACCCATGACGTTGACTTCTGCCGAAGACCCCTTCACGGTCAGCACGGCGACCCCGCTCGACGACCCGGACGGCGTCATCGCCGACGCGGCCATCGACCCGGAGGACGCCGCACTGACCCACCCGCTGGCCGCCGATGCCCCCGTCGAGCCGGAGGCGCCCACCTTCACCGAACTCGGCACCGATCCGCGGATCGTCGAGGCGCTGGCCGCGGTCGGCATCGAACGCACCTTCGCCATCCAGGCGCTCACCCTGCCGATCGCCCTCGGCGGCCACGACCTGATCGGTCAGGCCAGGACCGGGATGGGCAAGACCCTCGGCTTCGGCGTGCCGTTGCTGCAGCGACTGTCGCTCGACGAGGCCGTCGTCCCCGACGAGAAGGGCAAGCTGCCGGCCGGCCGCGCACCGCGCGCACTGGTGATGGTGCCCACCCGCGAACTCTGCGTCCAGGTCACCCGTGACCTGCACCAGGTCGGCAAGTACCTGGGACTGGCCGTCACGTCCGTCTACGGCGGGCGCGCCTACGAGCCGCAGATCTCCGCCCTGCAGGCGGGCGTCGACCTGGTCGTCGGCACCCCCGGCCGGTTGCTCGATCTGGCCAACGGCGGGCACCTCGTGCTCGGCGGGGTCAAGGTGCTGGTGCTCGACGAGGCCGACGAGATGCTCGACCTGGGCTTCCTGCCCGACATGGAACGCGTGCTGGCGATGGTGCCGACGGTCAAGCAGACGATGCTGTTCTCGGCCACGATGCCCGGCCCGATCCTCACCCTGGCCCGGACGTTCATGAGCCAGCCGACGCACATCCGCGCGGAACTCGCCGCCGAAGGCGCGACCCACACACTGACCAAGCAGTACGTCTACCGCGCGCACGCCCTGGACAAGGTCGAGATGCTCGCCCGCGTCCTGCAGGCAAGGGATCGCGGCCTGACGATGGTGTTCACCCGGACCAAGCGCACCGCCGCCAAGGTCGCCGACGAACTGACCGAGCGTGGCTTCGCGGCCGCCGCCGTGCACGGCGATCTCGGCCAGGGCGCGCGGGAGCAGGCGCTGCGCGCCTTCCGCTCCGGCAAGGTCGATGTGCTGGTCGCGACGGACGTCGCGGCTCGTGGCATCGACGTCGAGGACGTCACGCACGTCATCAACTACCAGTGCCCCGAAGAGGACAAGACCTACATCCACCGCATCGGCCGCACGGGCCGGGCCGGCAAGACCGGCATCGCGGTGTCCTTCATCGACTGGGACGACGTCCCGCGCTGGAAGCTGATCAACGAGTCATTGGGCCTGGACTTCGCGGACCCCGCGGAGACCTACTCGACCTCCAAGCACCTCTACGACGACCTCGACATTCCCGAGGGCATCAGCGGCCGGCTGCCATCCGCGCAGCGGGTCCGCGCCGGGCTCGGAGCCGAGGACGTCGAGGATCTGGGCGAGACCGGCGGCAAGCGGCGTAAGGCCGCGGCGGGAGCTGCACACGGCTCGGGCCACGGCCGCCAGACATCGACGGGCGGGTCACGCAACGGCGGGTCGTCGAGCGGCGGCTCGTCCGGTGGCCGGCAGCGCACGCGCGGCGGGCGGTCGGTGGACGGCGCGGAGTCGGCCACTGCCAAGGCCGTCGAGGCGGTCGCCGGTGTCGAGACGCAGGTCGCCACCACCTCGGACGGCTCCGAAACGGCACCCCCGCGTCGACGGCGTTCGCGGAGGCGCACCCGTGGCGGCGGCACCATGGTTGCCTCAGCCGATACCGGGGCGGACGCGCCCAGCGGCAGCTGACCTCCGGTCGGCACGCCCTGAGCAGATCCCAATCAGCTCAGCGCGGTTGCGTACGCTCGCACGGTGACTCTGAGTGCCGCGCGGCGGAAGCGGATCGATCGGATCGTCGCCGCAGCGCTCGCGGTGGCCGTCGTCGCCGTCGGTGTGGTCGTCTACCTCACCAGTGACGCGCGGGCGACGATCTCCGTCACCGGCCCGTCCTCCGCCACGCCGGACGCCGCCGACACCGTCCCTGAGTCGCTGCGCGAGGCGTGGTCGCTGCCGACGAACGGCCGCATCGGGGCGGTTGCCTCGCCGTACGGGGTGGTCGTCACCGCTGACGAGACGACGGTCACCGGGCACGACGCCGTCACCGGCGAGGTGCGCTGGACCTACGGCAGAAGCGAACCGCTCTGCGCTGTCGGCTCCGGTGACACCGACGCGCCGGGGGTGACAACCCGCGGAAAGGTTCGCGGCGTGATGGTCGTCTCGGAGAAGAACGGCTACTGCTCTCAGCAGATGCTGCTCGACCCGGACACCGGCGAGCGGCACTACTACCGGACGAGCCCGAACCAGGCCGGCGGCTCACTCGCCTTCGGCGGGCCCTATGCGGGCTGGCTCGGACCGACCTTGATCGAGCTCTGGCGTGACGACCTGGTGCGCACCATCCAGTACGGCGACCTGCCGTCACCGCCCAAGCCCAACGCCCGGCACACCGGCTGTACGTTCACCGACATCGCCCTGGCCGACGAGCAGTTCGCCACCGTGGAGCACTGCGACGATCAGGGACCCAACGCACGTGTGGTCATCAACTGGGCGACCCCGGATTCCGCCCCGGACAAGCCCGACGACCAGGACGTCTTCAAGCACGACCCGCGGGCGGACATCGACACCGGCTCCCCTGCCGCCCGGATCGTCGGCATCACCTCCGACCGGGTCGCAGTATTGGTGTCGGGCCCGGAACCCGCCGTCAAGGTGTACGACGACAAGGGCACCGAGACCTCCAGCACGCCGGTCGAGATCCCGGCCGAGACGATCGTGGCGGCCGACCGGCTGACCGCGAGCGGTGGGACCTTCCCCACCCCGGCCGTGCGGGACGGCACCGACCGCTACTCCCTGATCGGCGACCGGCTGATCGCCGTGGGCAGCGAAACCATCGAGGTGGAGGCGCCGCCGAGCACCAGCACCAGCTCGTCGGCGATCACCGAGGCGGAGCCCCCGACTCCCGGCCTGCTCGGATCTACCACCGCGCCATCACCGGCACCGCCGGAAACCGTTCAGGTCAAGGATCTCTCGGTGAGCTGGACCAAGGACGGCGCACTGGGACTGCCCGCGCTGATCGCCGGCCAGCTGCTGATGCCCGTCGACGGCGGGCTCGAGGTCTTCACCGCCGCGAACGGCAACGCCGGCATCGTGCCCCGGACCATTCCGGTCGACCGGCCGGCAGGCACGGACCGGGTGGACGCCACGGCCGTCGGCCCGATGATCATCGAGACCCGCGGCGACCGGGCCGGGGCCTCGGAAGTCGCCGCGGTTGAAGTCGTCGCACTGGAGAGCACCTGATGACCGCTGCCCGACTCGAACAGCTCACGCCTAACTCCGCCACCCGGATCACCCTGCCCAGCAGCATCGGCCCGCTCGCCGCCCTCGACGCCGGATCGGCCGACGCGCGGGGAACGGTGCTGCTGCTGCCCGGGTACACAGGATCGAAGGAGGACTTCGCACCCATCCTCGATCCACTGGCCGCCAACGGTTTCCACGCCGTCGCCATCGATCTTCCGGGGCAGTTCGAGTCCGCCGGACCGGCGGACGAAGCGGCCTACTCGCCGCTCGCGCTGGGCGCGGTCTGCGCCGACGTCGTCCGCGACCTCGCCCGGCAATCGCCGGTGGTCCTGCTCGGGCACTCCTTCGGTGGGCTGGTGGCGCGCGGCGCGGTGCTCGCCGGTGCGCCGATCGCCGGCCTCGTCCTGCTCTGCTCCGGCCCGGGGGCGCTGAGCTACGGCGCCCGGCACGATGCCCTGCTGGCCGCCGAGCCGATGCTGCGGCTGCACGGCAAGGAACTGGTCTACGACAACGCCGTCGCGGTCGGACGTGCCGCGCGCAAGGTGGTGCCACCGGAGGTCGCCGAGCTGCTCCGCCGCCGGTTCGTCGCGTCCACCGAGGCGGGCCTGCTCGGGATGGGCGCCGCACTGCAAGCCGAACCGGACCGTGTCGGAGAGCTCCGTGCGGCGCTCGACGCGACCCACGCGCCGGTCGCGGTCATCGCCGGACGCGACGACGATGCCTGGGCGATGCCCGACCAGGACGGGATGGCCCGTCGGCTCGGCACCCCGTTCGTCATCGTGGAGAACTCCGCGCACTCGCCCGCGGTGGAGAACCCCGATGGGCTGCTCGCCATCATGCTGCCGCTGCTGGAGTCCTGGCTGAGCCCGCAATAACACCTGCACTCACGGCCACCAGTGCCACCACAGCACGGCAAGCACCGCGACGATGACGGCCGCATCGGCGCCGGCGCGGACGCCGACGGGCCACCGGTCGCGCAGCCGGACGACCACCTCGCCCGCACCGCCCACCACCAGGTGCGCCAGCACACTCGACCACCCGGGACCCGCTGCCGGTCCCAAACCTGCGGCCGGCAGTGCCGTCGGCGCGATCAGCTCCGCCAGCAGCAGCACCACGCCGATCACCAGCAGTCCGGCCGCCAGCAGGCCGGCGAGCGCATCGAGCAGGCGGGTGCGCGAGCCGGTCACCGACCCGCGCCGGCCGGACCGACCGGGCAGGTGACCCCGTTGCTGCGCTCGACGATCGCGGCCAGCGTCTCCTGCGGAGTGGTCTCCTGACCGAGGCGGAGCAGCTTGTTGTGCCCGTGATAATCCGACGACCCTGTCTTCAACAGCCCGAGCCGGTCGGCGATGGCGTGCAGCTCGGCGCGGTCGGCCGGCCCGTGGTCGGGATGGTCGACCTCGAGACCACCGAGGCCCTGGCCGGCCAGCATCGCGATGTAGTCGAACGTCAGTGCCCGGTACTCACCGCGGCCGCGCGGATGGGCGATCACCGACACGCCTCCGGCCGCAGTGATCATCCGTACCGCCGTCGGCAGGTCAGTGTCGGCCTTGCGGACGTAGAACCGCCCGTTGCCGGCCAGGTACGTCGCGAACGCCTCGTTGACGGAGGCGACCACGCCGGATGCGACGAGCGCCTGGCCGATGTGCGGCCGGCCGATCGGCGCCCCGTCGGCGATCGTCATCACCTGCTCGGTCGAGATCGGCAGGCCGGCGTCGACCATCTTCCGAACGATCGCCATTCCGCGCTGCAGCCGCTCTTCCCGCAGCCGGACGTGTTCGGCGACGATCGCCGGCGCGTCCGGGTCGAACAGGTAACCCAGCACATGAACGCTGACCGGCCGGCCATCGACCGGTGCGACGGTCGAGAACTCGGCACCGCGGATGACGCTGAGTCCCGGCGGCCTCGCCTCGAGCGCGGGTTCCCACCCGTTGGTGGTGTCGTGATCGGTGATCGCCACGACGTCCAGCCCGGCGGCCGCGGCGGCGGCCATCAACCCCGCCGGACTGTCGGTGCCGTCCGAGGCGGTCGAGTGGGCGTGCAGGTCGATGCGCATCGCTCCCATCCTGCACGGTCGCTCCGGCGGCTCGTTCTCCGGCGCGCGGAAGGACGTGTCCGGCTGTGAGCGTCATGCCACTCAAGGCCCCGAGTCGTGACCCGGACACCGGCGGCCGGTTGTCCCGATGTGGGGAGGTCGACAGGCGGGCGGCTGAACGGGACGTTTCGACGTCCCCGCGAGTACCGTGACCTGTGCAGATGCGCCTTCGGGGGTCGGCGCTGCCCTGATCCGGAGGAACGGAGGTGTCCGTCGTGCCCGTATTGCCGTCGCTGCCATCCCTGCCGTCGTTTACCCCGACTGCCCGCAGGCATCGGATGACGATCGTCCGGCCGCCCTCCCGTGTCGAGCCGGCACACCAACCGATGCTCCGCTCGGAATCGGTCGTCGACTGCGCCGCCTACTTCGACGGCAAACGCGCCCCTGGGTGTTTCGACCCGATCGAGGCGATCACCAGGGTCCGCACCGAAGGCCGCGGTTTCGTCTGGATCGGTCTGCACGAGCCGGACACCGACGAGATGACGGTCGTCGCTGAACTCTTCGGTCTGCACGAGCTGGCCGTCGAAGACGCGGTCCAGGCCTATCAGCGGCCCAAGATGGACCGGTACGAACACTCGCTGTTCCTGGTCCTCAAGACGGTCTGTTACGTCGAGCACACCGCCGGTTCGGCCGTCGAGATCGTCCAGAACGGCGAGATCATGGTGTTCCTGGGCGCGGACTTCATCATCACCGTGCGGCACGGCGCGCACTCGCAGCTGACCGGGGTGCGGGCCGGGCTCGAGGCCGACCCCGAGCAGCTGGCGATCGGGCCGGCGGCCGTCATGCACGCGATCGCCGACCGCATCATCGACGAGTACGTCTCCGTCGTCGAGGCGGTCGAGGACGACATCGACGAGATGGAGAACTCCATCTTCACCACCGAGAAGTCCGTCGACATTGAGCAGATCTACCTGCTGAAGCGGGAGATCCTGGGTCTCCGACGCGCGGTGACACCGCTCACGCCGGCGCTGCGCGCACTGTCCGGGACTCCGCACCAGCTGGTACCCGCCGAGATCCGCGAATACTTCCGGGACGTCGAGGACCACCTCTCGGTGGTCACCGAACGCGTGTCGAACTTCGACGAAATGCTGACCACCCTGGTCAGTGCCGCCCTCGCCGAAGTCACCACCCGGCAGAACGAGGACATGCGGAAGATCTCCGCGTGGGCCGCGATCGCCCTGGTGCCCACCGCAATCGCCGGCATCTACGGGATGAACTTCGAACACATGCCCGAACTGAGCTGGACCTACGGGTATCCCATGGCGCTCGGGATCATCCTCGGGATGTGCGCGCTGCTGTTCCTGCTGCTACGCCGGCGCGGCTGGCTGTAGATCGCGCGGGAGGCTACCCACTTCGGGCGAGATTGCCTGCCGGATGGGTGGATTCACGTGCCTTTGGTCGAGTTGTGACCAAAATGTAGCTCGCCAGGCGCACGATGTGTTCTGCACGGGTCGTCCCGTGTGCCACGATCCTGTGCGGATTGGGCGCGCCGCCCGATTCGTCCGCAGAAGTACACAACCGCGCAGTGGTCACACCGGTCGGGCTGACCCGGCCACGAACTGGAGGAAAGCAGAGATGGAAAACTTCTGGAGCGTCATCTGGGTGGTGATCTGGAGCTTCGTCTTCGTCGCCTACCTCTTCGTCCTCTTCTACATCCTGACGGACCTGTTCCGCGATCGGGAGCTCAGCGGCTGGCTGAAGGCGGTCTGGATCGTCTTCCTGATCTTCGTGCCCTACCTGACCGCGCTGGTCTACATCATCGCCCGCGGCCGCGGTATGTCCGAGCGTCAGGTGGCGGCGGTCAAGGAAGCCCGTAGCGAGACCGACGCCTACATCAAGCATGTCGCCGCGAACAGCGGCGGCGGCAAGTCGCCGGCGGAGCACATCTCCGATGCGAAGGCTCTGCTGGACAGCGGCACGATCAACCAGGCCGAGTTCGACCAGCTGAAGGCCAAGGCCCTCGCCTGAGCCTGTCGCAGCACGCAGATCGGCCCGCCTCCGTTTCCGGAGGCGGGCCGCTTCGCTGTTTCGGGTCGGAGGGCGTCAGCCCCGTCGGCCGAGCTCCATCCGGGACAGGATGTCGCGCGCCTGCTCCGCGGTCCGCGGTTGGCACAGCACGTCGTACCGGCGGGCGACCACCTGGGACGCCGAGGTGAAGTCGCGCCTGCCCTTGGCCACCGAGTAGCCGAGATAGCCCATGACGGAGCCGAAGACGGCGCCGATGGCGACGGACGCCAGGATGAGCAGCAGGATGCCGCCCTGCACCGGCGAGAACACGAACATCAGCAGGCCGACGAACAGGCCGACCCACGCGCCCGACGCGGCACCGGCGGCGGCGAGTTTGCCGGCCGTCAGCCGGCCGGTCACCCGCTCCACCAGCTGCAGGTCCGAGCCGACGATGGTGACGTCCTGGATGTTGAAGTTCTGCTTGATCAAATGCTCGACCGCGGCTTGCGCGCTGGCGTACGTGGGGTACGCAGCGACCGCAAACCCGGTGGGCGGGGTCGGCAGATTTGGCACTGCCGCTGTTCCACGGAATCCGATCGGTGAGGTCACAACAGACCACCTCCTAGTCAATTCATGCTTGCACACAGACGTGTGCAAGCCATGGGAGCGGGCTCATCGAACGCAACATGCGGGCGTCGGCCGTGTGCCGGGCCGGTCCGCCCGCTGACGTAGCCTGGAACCGCCGCTGCCGCTCCCTGCGCGCCGCGGCCGGACCAGTTTTCCAGTCCCGCTATCCCCCAGAAGGAACCATGGCTGTCACCGCCGAGGACGTTCGTACCGCGCTCGCCACCGTCAAGGACCCCGAGATCCGGCGGCCGATCACCGACCTCGGGATGGTCGACACCCTCACGGTGGACGCGGACGGCGTCGTCACGCTGACCGTGTTGCTGACCATCGCGGCGTGCCCGCTGCGCGACACGCTCACCAACGACGTCACCGCGGCCGTTCGCGCGGTGCCCGGAGTGACCGACCTGCGGTTGACCCTGGGTGTGATGACCGACGATCAGCGCACCGCGCTGCGCGACAACCTGCGGGGTGGCGCGACCAAGGAGATCCCCTTCGCCCGCCCGGAGTCGCGCACCCGGGTCTACGCGATCGCATCCGGCAAGGGCGGGGTGGGAAAGTCGACGGTGACCGTCAACCTCGCCGCCGCGCTGGCGGCCAAGGGACTGGCGGTAGGTGTCCTGGACGCCGACGTCTACGGCTTCTCCATCCCGCGCATGCTGGGCGTGACCGCACGGCCGACCAGGGTCGGCGAGATGATCCTGCCGCCGCTCGCGCACGGCATCAAGGTGATCAGCGTCGGCATGTTCGTGGACGGCAACGTGCCCGTCGTCTGGCGTGGGCCGATGCTGCACCGGGCCCTGCAGCAGTTCCTCGCCGACGTCTTCTGGGGCGACCTGGACGTGCTGCTGCTCGACCTGCCGCCCGGCACCGGCGACATCGCCATTTCCACCGCACAGCTGATCCCCACCGCCGAGATCCTGGTCGTCACCACCCCGCAGACGGCCGCCGCCGAGGTGGCCGAACGGGCGGGTGCGATCGTCACTCAGACCCGTCAGCGGATCGCGGGTGTCGTCGAGAACATGTCGGCGATGACGCTGCCCGACGGCACCGTGCTGGAGATCTTCGGCGCCGGCGGTGGGCAGACCGTCGCGGACTCGCTGAGCCGGCTGACCGGAACGACGGTGCCGTTCCTCGGGCGGATCCCGCTGGAGGTCGAACTGCGCACCGCCGGTGACGCCGGCGTCCCGCTGGTGCTGGCTGCCGGTTCGAGTCCGGCGACCGAGGCGCTCAACGGAGTGGCGAGCGCGCTGGCCGCGAAGAGCCGCCCGCTAGCAGGGGTCTCACTGGGGATCGCGCCGGCCCGTCGATAGTCCGGCTCGCCAGTCTTTGAGGGCTCGCTCGGCAGAGCAGGATGCGTCAGGTGCCGTCGGGGTCGAACGGTGGGCGCTCCCCGTCTTCCAGGGTTCGCACCGGGCGCGGTGGTGCGCCGCCGACCAGCTTGGGGGCGGCGAGCGTCGGTGCGGGTTGACTCTGCTTGACCATTGAAGGCGGCAGGTGCGGCAGTGTCCCGTCGCTGCCATTGGTCGCACTGCCGTTGCCCGTGCTGCCGTTGCCCGTGCTGCCGTTGGTTGCCGAGGGATCCGCCCCGGTCGGCGCATCCGGTTGGGCACCCAGCCCCAGAAATCCGGTGATGCCGCCGGAGAACTCGTCACCCAGGATGTTCTTCCCGATCAGCCGCTTGGGGTGCAGGTCCCGCAGGTCGCGGAGATCCTGGATCTCCTTGAGCGACTGCAGGTCGGCGACCTGGCGCCGTAGCTCGTCGAGCTCGGGGCCGATCTCGCGGCGCAGTTCGGCCTGCGCCCCGGCGGCCATCGTCCGCACCTTGCGCAGGGTGGTCATCACCCAGCTCACAGCGGTCGGGATGCGCTCCGGACCGAGCACGAAGACGCCGACGAGCACGATGATGGCGATCTGACCCCAGGACAGGCCGAACATATGCCGGCCTCCTCCCTTGTCGGACCGACCGGGCCAGGATAGCCCGCGCCGTCGTGACGCCGGCTGCGACCGATCGGGTCCGGACGCCGTGCTGCGTTACTGGGCGGCCAGCGTGACGTTCACCGTCATCTGCCGGCCGTCGCGCAGCAACACGACGGGAACCGTGCTGCCGACCGCGTTCTGCCGGACGGCGACCACCAGCTCGTCGGCGTTGCCCACCGACCGGTCCCCGACCTTGGTGATGACGTCGCCCTCGGCGATGCCGGCTGCGGCGGCCGGCCCGTCCTGCTGGACGTTCTGCACCTGCGCGCCGTCCGTCACGCCGTCGGTCGCCGACCGGGCGTTGACCCCCATGGTGGAGTGCTGCACGGTTCCGGACTTGATGATCTGCTCGGCGACGCTCCTGGCCATGGTGATCGGGATGGCGAAGCCGAGTCCGATCGAGCCGCTCGACTCACCGCCCAACGTCCTGATCGCGGTGTTGATGCCCACCACGGCACCGGCCGAGTTCACCAGCGGCCCACCGGAGTTGCCCGGGTTCACCGCGGCGTCGGTCTGCACGGCGTCGATGACGGCGTCGGTGTCCGAGCCGCCACCCTGCAGCCGCACGGGCCGGTCCTTCGCGGAGACGATGCCGGTGGTGACGGTCCCGGCGAGTCCGAGCGGCGATCCGATGGCGATGACCGGATCCCCGACCGAGAGCGATGCGGAGTCGCCCAGCTGGGCGACGGTGGCGCCGCTGACGTCGACCTTGAGCACGGCGAGGTCGGTCAACGGGTCGCGCCCGACGATGATGCCCGGCACCCGGCTCTGCTTGCCGTCGTCGAAGATGACCGTCAGCTCCGCCGACGGGTCGGTTGCCGCGGTGGACACGACGTGGTTGTTCGTCAGGATGTAGCCGTTGCGGTCGATCACCACGCCGGAACCGGTCTCGCCGACATCACCGGTCCGGATCTCCAGGGAGACGACGGACGGCAGCACCCGCGCGGCGATGTCGGCGACCGACCCCGGCTCCCGGTTGACCGACGGTGCGACGGCGGCGAGCTGGAACTGCGGGTCGGTCACACTGGCCGGCAGCCGGTTCGCGGCCAGCACCCCAATGACGGCACCGACCCCGCCGATGACCAGCGCCGTCACCAGCAGCCCGATCAGCGCCGAGGGCCGCAGCTTGCGATCGAACAGCGCCTGCCGGAACGAGAACCGTTCCGCCGGTTGCAGTTCCGGCGACGGCGCCTGATCGGGCCGGAGCGCAGGAGGGCCGAGCCGGGCGCCGGCGGTCGGGTCCGACCACGGATCGGGAGGCGGGTCGAGTGTCTCGGAGCCGGCGTTCGCGGTGAGCGGCCGGGGAAGGCTCTCGAGCGATCCCGCCGGCCGGCCGAAGGCGTCCTCGAGGTACTCGGGCACCGGCGCCGCACCCAGCGGGACCGGGCCGTTCGATCGGCGCGGCGCGAAGGACCCACCCACTCCTCCCGGACGGCCGAACGCACCCGCCTGCAACGGATCGACAGGTGGCTTCCACAGCGGCTTCGGGTCCAGCCGCGGACGGCCGTTGCGGGAGGCGGTAGCGCCTGCCGGGACGAGCGGCTCCGCGGGCGTCCCGCCGGTGGCGGACTCGCCCGGATCGGGGGTGTTCATCTGTGCGGTGACCTCTCGACAGGCGCTGACCGGCGGTACTGAATTCTCCGGAACCCGGGCTACGGCCTGTGCAATTCGACCGGTACGACGAACTGCGTCTCGACCCCGCTGACCAGGTGGTCGCTGCCCGGGCGGTCCCTGTCGGCCTGCTCGGCCCCCGCCACCAGGGCGCCCATGGCGAGCCCGGCAACCAGCGCACCGGCTCCGAGGAACCGGAATCGCCTGGCCAGGTGGGCGCTGCGGGAATCATCGCCGGGACGGACCGCACGGCCCGTGCGCGGGTCGATCGTGACGTCACCGACCGGCCGGTCCGCGGGCAGCGCCACGGGGATCGACTTGAGACTGTCCAACAGGCTCGGCGGCATCGACGGCGTACCGGCGGCACGCAGCCACGAACGCGCCGCGACCTGCTGATTGACCTCGTACTCACACTGCGGGCACCGGGCGACATGCGCCGCGGCACGTTGGTAGGCGACCAACGGCATCTCGCCGTCGGCGAAGGCGACGACGGCGTCGAGATTGAGGTGATCCGAGAAACCCGCTGTCATCGCACCGCCTCCGAACCACTCCTGTCGACCGGACCGTTCTGGTCGGCACGCTCCGCGCGCCGTCGTTCGAGACCTGACCGCAGGGCCAACCGGCCCCGATGGATACGCGATCGCACGGTACCCAGTTTCACCCCGAGGGTCTCGCCGATCTCCTCATAGGTGAGGCCCTCGACGTCGCAGAGCACCACGGCGGCCCGGAACTCGGGCAGCAGGTCGTCCAGCGCCGCCTGCAGATCGGGATCGAGGTTGGCATCACTGAAGGCCTGCTCCGGGGAGGGCTCTTTGCCGGCGATCCGGTCCGTCTCCTCCGGCAGGGCCTCCATCCGGATGCGTTGCCGGCGCCGGACGAGATCCAGGAAGACGTTGGTGGTGATGCGGTGCAGCCACCCCTCGAACGAGCCGGGGCGGTAGTTGTCCAGGGCGCGGAAGACCCTGATGAAGGTCTCCTGGGTGATGTCCTCGGCGTCGTGCGTGTTGCCCGAGAGCCGGTAAGCGAGGCGGTACACGCGGTCGCCGTGCTCACGAACGATGTCTTCCCAGGGTGGCGGGGTCCATGCGGCAGGCGCACTGTCGGGCGCCGTTTCGAGCGCGTCATCTGCTGATGACGCGTCGGGACCGGCCGCAGAAGGGCCGATCGGCACGGGCAGGCTGTACAGCGAAACCACCTCCGGGGTCTGAACGGTCGAACGACCGCAGTCCGATGATTGTTCCTGGGATGGTTGTGAGCGGGGTGTGAACGGCGCCGAACACACATCTGGCGTGCCTGGTCGGACAGCCGGCGGTGCGCCTGTTCGGATCGGGTGGCCGGTGCCGGTAGGTTCTGCGGCGGGACACGGGCCCGCCGATCTGCGATGGTTCCGGTTGCCCGCATCTCCTCCCGTTCTCCGTTCCCGCCCGTTTGCCGCAGCCAGGAGGTTTCCGGTGACCACCAGCCGGTCCTACGCCGAGTTCTTCGTGCCGGAGGGTGAAGTCGTGCTCGCCGCCCGTGGCCGCGCCGCCGACCTCGGCTGCGTCCCCATCGGGTCCGGTGGTGCCGCGGCACTGACCTTCCTGGCCGCCGCGATCGGTGCCCGCTCCGTGGTGGAGATCGGCACCGGTGCCGGCGTCAGCGGACTCCACCTGCTCGCCGGGATGGCCGCGGACGGAATCCTCACCTCCATCGACGTCGAGGCGGAGCACCACCGGGCGGCCAAGAAGGCCTTCACCGAGGCCGGCGTCGGTGCCACCCGGACCAGGTTGATCAACGGCCGCGCGCTGGACGTCCTGCCCCGGCTGACCGACGGTGCCTACGACCTGGTGTTCGTGGACGGCGCCCGGACCGAGTACCCGCAGTACGTCGCCGAGGCGCTCCGGTTGCTCCGCCCGGGCGGGGTGCTCGTGATCGACGGTGCTCTGGCGGGCGACAAGGTGGCCGATCCGACCCAGCGCGATGACGAGACCGTTGCGGTGCGCGAGGCCGGCCGGCTCATCCGTGACGACGAGACTCTCGCCGCCGTGATGATCCCGCTGGGCGACGGCCTGCTCGCGGCGGTCAACCGCCGGTGACCCGGGGCCGCTCGCTCACCCGGGCCGGCGCCGTCGCATCCGCCGCTGTACTCGCCGCCGGCCTCGCACTGGGCGGGTGTGGCGCGTCGGAGTCCGAGTTGCTCGCGTCGTCGTCTGCTGCCGCCGCGGCCTCGTCGGCAGCGGTGTTGTCGGCATCCGCCGCTTCGGCGGCTGCCGCGTCGTCCGCGGCCGCGGTTGCGTCGTCCTCCGCGGCCGTCGCCCGCTCCGCGGCCGAGGCGTCGCGGTCGTCGGCGGCCGAGGCGGCAGCGTCCGCGGCCGCGTCCTCACGGGAAGCGGACGCCTCGAGGGCGGCGAGCGCCTCCGCGGCGGCCCGGGCCGCATCGTCGGCGGCCGCGCAATCGGCAAGGAATGCTGCGGCAGCTGCGGCAGCCGCCGGCTCCGACCCGGCCGACCCCGACCGCCCGGGTGACGACGGCGGACCGCGCTGCAAGGGCAACGAGCAGTACGCCGACGAGAAGCCGACCGGTATGCGCGCCGACGCCGCCGCGGCCTGGCTCGCCGCCGACGCGGCGGCCGCGGCCGCCGACATCGAGATGTGCCTGGCGGACGGCAAGCGGAGCCGGGCGCAGCAACAGGAGACCTACGACGAGTACGTCACCCAGTACGGCGCGGCGATGGCGGCGCAGTACGTCCTGCCGCCCGCGAAGTCGGCGCACGTGCTGGGCTTGGCCATCGACGTCCAGCCCTATGCCGCCTACACCTGGCTCGAGAGGACCAAGGGCTCGTTGGGGTGGTGCCGGATCTACGACAACGAGGCCTGGCATTTCGAGTACAGCGCAGACTTCATGACAAAGGGCTGCCCGGCGCGCCTGCCGCACCCGACGCCCTGACGGCGTGCCGCTCCCCTGACGGGGAGCGGCCGCGCCTCAGGACTTGCCCTTGCCGATCGTCACGCCCTTGCCCACGACGGTGATGCCACCCGGGCTCACCGAGTACAGGTCACTGTCCAGGTCCGCGTCGACGCCGACCGATGCACCGTCCGGCACGATGACGTTCTTGTCCAGGATGCTGTTGCGCACCACCGCATTCCGGCCGATCCGGACGCCCGGCAGGATGACCGAGCCGTCCACTTTCGCGCCGGTACCGATCCTGACGTCGTCGCTGACGACGGACTTCGTGACCGTGGCGCCGGACACGATCGTGCCCGCCCCGATCATCGAGTCGCGGGCCGTCCCGTTCTCGACGAACTTCGCCGGCGGCAGCGCGGCCGGGAAGCTGAGGATGGGCCAGTCCCGGTTGTACAGATTGAAGATCGGCTCGATCGACACCAGGTCCATGTGCGCGTCCATGTAGGCGTCCAGCGTGCCGACGTCGCGCCAGTAGCCACGGTCCCGGTCGGTGGCGCCGGGGACGTCGTTGCGGGCGAAGTCGTACACGTGGGCGCTGCCGCGGTTGACGAAATACGGAATGATGTTGCCGCCCATGTCATGGATGGACGACTCGTCGGCCGCGTCGATCTTGAGTGCCTCGATCAGCGCGTCGGTGGAGAACACGTAGTTGCCCATGGACGCGTAGGCCACGTCCGGATCGTCGGGCACCGACGGCGGATCCGCCGGCTTCTCCAGGAACTCGTCGATGCGGATGCCGTCTGCGGCGGTCTTGATCACCCCGAACGCGGTCGCCTCGTGCCGTGGCACCCGGATCCCGGCGACGGTGGCCTCCGCACCGGTGGCGATGTGGTCGGTAACCATCTGCGACGGGTCCATGCGGTAGACGTGATCAGCACCGAAAACGACGAGGTAGTCGGGCTTCTCGTCGTACACGAGGTTCAGCGACTGCAGGATGGCATCCGCCGAGCCGGTGTACCAACGGGGCCCGAGACGCTGCTGCGCGGGAACCGGCGTGACGTAGTTGCCGATCATCTGGCTCATCCGCCAGGTGGTGGTGATGTGCCTGTCGAGTGAATGCGACTTGTATTGCGTCAGCACACAGATCTTGAGATACCCGGCGTTCACCAGGTTCGACAGCACGAAATCGATGAGTCTGAAGTTACCGCCGAAGGGCACCGCCGGTTTGGCGCGGTCGGCCGTCAAGGGCCACAACCTTTTTCCTTCGCCGCCTGCCAACACGATGCCGAGAACCTTGGGCTTGGCCATGGCGCTGACCCTAGCGGCGCCCTGTTGGACTCGCACGCGGGACCCACCGTTCGGCGGCAGGCGGCGGCGTTTCGTCCCACAGTGCCCGAACCGCGTTCCGTTCGGCCGGGTTCAGCCTGCGCACGACGGGGGCTCTGGATAGATTGCCGACGTGCATACCGCGATCCTGACCCGTGAATTCCCGCCAGATGTCTATGGAGGGGCCGGTGTTCACGTCGAATACCTCGCCCGCGAACTCCGCAAGCTGATCGACGTCGACGTGCATGCGTTCGGCGACGACCGGCCGGGCGCAACCGGGCACCAGCCGGCTCCCGACCTGATCGGGGCGAACCCCGCTCTCACCACGCTGTCCGTCGACCTGTCCATGGTGGCGGCCACCGGCAACGTCGAACTGCTGCACTCGCACACCTGGTACGCGAACATGGCCGGTCACATCGGCAAGTTGCTGCACGGGGTCCCGCACGTCATCACGGCGCATTCGCTCGAGCCGCACCGGCCGTGGAAGGCCGAACAACTCGGTGGCGGATACCGGGTGTCGTCGTGGGCTGAGAAGACCGCCTACGAGGGTGCCGACGCGATCATCTCGGTCTCCTCCGGCATGCGCGCCGGGATCCTCGAGAGCTACCCGGCGCTCGACCCGGAGAAGGTGCACGTCATCCGGAACGGGATCGACACGGAGATCTACCAGCGGACCGACGAACGCTCGATCCTGACCGACAAGGGAGTGGACGTCAGCAAACCGATCGCCTCCTTCGTCGGCCGGATCACCCGGCAGAAGGGCGTCGGTCACCTGGTCGCGGCCACCCACCACTTCGACCCCGACGTGCAGCTGGTGTTGTGCGCCGGAGCCCCCGACACCCCGGAGATCGCCGAGGAAACCGCTGCTGCGATCGCCGAGCTGCAGGCCAGGCGGCCCGGCGTCTTCTGGTTCGACGGAATGCTGACGTTGCCCGAGGTGAAGCAGGTGCTGTCGGCCTCGACGGTCTTCGTCTGCCCGTCGGTGTACGAGCCGCTGGGAATCGTCAACCTCGAGGCGATGGCCTGCGGCGCGGCCGTGGTGGCCAGCGATGTCGGCGGGATCCCCGAAGTGGTCAACAACGGGGAGACCGGCCTGCTGGTGCACTACGACAGCCTGGACGGCCGGGCTTTCGAGCAGGACCTCGCGACGGCGGTCAACGACCTGGTCCGCGACCCGGAACGCGCTCGGGCGTACGGAATGGCCGGTCGCGGGCGGGCGGTCGACGAGTTCAGCTGGACGGCCATCGCCGAGCAGACCGTGGGGCTCTACCGGTCCGTGGTGGGCTGAGCGGATCGGGCACGGCTCGTTCGATGCAGGCACGACTCGTTCCGCGCAGGCACGGCTCGTTCCATGCAGGCACGGCTCGTTCCACCCAGGCACGGCTCGTTCCACCCAGGCACGACTCGTTCCACGCAGGCACGGCTCGTTCCACCCAGGCACGGCTCGTTCCATACAGGCACAGCTCGTTCCATACAGGCACAGCTGGTTCCATACAGGCACGGAAACGCCCGGGACCCGATCCCTGGAATCGAGGATCGGGTCCCGGGCGGAAGCGCGGTGCTCGGAACCACTTTGCGTGCCGAAAATCGTCCTACTTGACGACGACAGCCTTCAGCGCATCACCCAAGGCGGAGGCCTCGTCGGCGGAGATCTCAACGACCAGCCGCCCACCGCCTTCCAACGGAACACGCATGACGATGCCGCGGCCCTCCTTGGTCACTTCGAGAGGACCATCCCCGGTACGGGGCTTCATGGCCGCCATGTGCGACTCCCTCCAGAACTCACGTGAATCTTTCGGCCGGACGGCGTTCCGTTCGGCGTATCGCCGCGGCTCACCGCGGACGCTCCATTCTCCCTCATGAGGGCGCATTGTTTGAAACCAGGTACGCCGATCCGCAGAAAAACCGCCCTCCGGCGGGATGATCGGGCCTTGCCGGGGGTAACTCCGGCGATCTTTACGGGTCGGCTGGGCGGATCAGGGGCATGGTTCCACGGCTCCGGTCCACGGCCGGATCCCACGCGCCTTCGGCCGGCGGGCGATGATGGACGCCGTTCGGCCGCCCGACCGACACTCTTGCCAGGAAGCATTCGCCGCACCCCGAGGAGACCACCGCGATGACCACCGAGCAGTCGTCACCGTCCGATCCGGCCGCTGGGCCGCCGGTCCTGGTCGCCGACGCCGCGGGCGTCCGGACGGTGACGCTCAACCGGCCGTCCGCGTTCAACTCGTTCAACCTGGCCCTGAAGGCGGCCCTGCTGGAAGCGCTGGACGCCGCTGCGCGCGATCCCTCGGTCCGGGCGGTGGTGATCACCGGTGCCGGACGCGCGTTCTGTTCCGGCCAGGATCTCAAGGAGCATCTCGCGTTGGTCTCCGCCGGTGACCCGCGGGTGGGCACGACCGTCAGCGAGTTCTACAACCCGCTGGTCGTCGCGGTGACCGGGATGCCGAAACCGGTCGTCGCCGCGGTGAACGGCGCAGCCGCCGGCGCCGGCGCGGGGCTGGCGTTCGCGTGCGACCTGCGGATCGCCGCCGAATCGGCGTCGTTCTCGATGGCCTTCGCCGGTGTGGCGCTCTCGGCCGACACGGGAGCCTCCTTCGTGCTGCCGAGACTGATCGGTCACGGCCGCGCCTCCCGGATGATGCTGCTCGGCGAGCGGGTCGGTGCAACGGAGGCGCTGCGAATAGGAATGGTCGACGACGTCGTCCCGGATGCGGAACTGGGCAACGCCGTCGCGACCCTCGCGGCCAGGCTGGCTGCCGGACCGACGCGCGCCTACAGCTGGATCAAGGCATCTCTGCAGCACGGCGCCCAGTCCGACCTGGCCTCCACCCTCGCCTTCGAGGATCGGGCCCAGGTCGAATGCTTCGCCTCTCCGGACCATCACGAAGCCATCACCGCCTTCGTCGAGAAGCGCCCTCCGCGGTTCAGCGGACGGTGAAATCCCCGGCCCGCGTCGGCAGCGCCGGTCGTGCGACGGTGCCGTAGCCTGGCCTGGTGGGACCGATGGGTGAACTGGGGGCGCTGTTCAACCCCGGCATGCGCCACGAACTCGAGGAACGCCAGGCGAAGGCCGCGCGACGCGAGGAAGAGGGTAACGCCAAGGACGGCGACCTGCGGATCGATCTCGAATCCGGCGTCGCAGTCATCAATGTGTCCGGCGGCGAGGACAGCGCGAGCAGTTCTGAAACCGACAATGCGACCTCCGAGGACGGACAGCCTGCCGTCTCGGACACCGATAGCTCAGACACCGATGGCTCGGACACCGATGGCTCGCGGACTCGGGAAGCCGCCGTTTCCGGCGCCGCTGAAGAACCAGCCGCCAGTCGGCCCGCCGCCAACAAGTCGCCGTCGCGTTCGGCCCGGCCGGTCAAGACCGCCCGTGGCTCCGCAACACCCGAGAAGCCGGCACTTCAGCCCCGCGGCAAGCGCGGCGCGACTGCTGCGCGCTGATCCATCGGACCGGTTCTCAGGTCTGTAGGGCTCAGTCGGCCGCGCGCCAGCACCCTCTGACGTGGTCGTCCACCATTCCCGTGGCCTGCATCAGGGCATAGGCCGTCGTAGGGCCGAAGAACCTGAACCCCCGACGCTTGAGTTCCTTCGCCATCGCCTTCGACTCGGGCGTGATCGCCTGGAGATCGGCGACCGTCGACGGACGGCTGGGGGGCGATGACGGCGCGAAGGACCACAGCAGTTCGTCCAACCCGGGGTCCATCTCGGCGGCGATCCGGGCGTTGTTCAGCGCAGCCTCGATCTTGGCCCTGTTGCGCACGATCGACGCGTCGGCCATCAACCGATCGACGTCCGTGTTGTCATAGCCGGCAACCCGGTCGATGACGAAACCGTCGAACGCACGCCGGAAGTCGGCACGCTTGCGCAGGATGGTCAACCAGCTCAGACCCGACTGGAACGCTTCGAGGCAGAGCCGTTCGTACAGGGCGTCGTCCCCGTGCAGCGGGACTCCCCACTCCTGGTCGTGGTAGTCGAGGTATTCCGGTGCACTGCTCCCCCACCAGCAACGGACCCGGCCGTCCTCACCGACGCGGGTAGGCGCCGGCACCTGCGCTTCACCTGTCGCAGCGGACGCCTGCGGGTCCGCGGTCATGTCGTCACGGCGTGCGGACCGGGTGGGTTGTGGAGCTCCGGAGCAGGGGCCGCGGCCAGGGGAAGGACACCTTTGTCGATGAGCCGGCCCATCCGGCGGAGCGCCGCCGTCAAGGCGAGCCGGGCGAGCGGCCGGGCGACCGGCCAACCGATCCGTCCCAGGATCCCGAAGGGCAGATCGAGCTCGTTGACCCAGCTGACGCGGCAACCCTCGGGGAGCGGCTCGACCTGCATGATGCCGACGCCGTGCAGCAGTGCGCCGTCCTTGTCCATCACCCAGCGCCGCGGCGGGTCATATTCGGTCACCGTCATGGTGTCTAGGAACCCGATGCTCCAGAAGCCGGTGAAGGCCGCGATCCGGGAGCCGACCTGCGGAGGAGATGCCGCACTCTCGACGGCGTACATGGTCGTCGCGAAGATCCATTTCTCCTGCGCGCGGACGTCGGCCATGGCCGCGAATGCCGCTTCCGGATCGGCGCGCAGTACGACGGACGCCTCTACCCGCACGGTCATGATCGCGCTCCGCTGCTGATCTCAGTGGTGGCGTCGGGAACCTGATCGGTCCCCGCATCGGTGGCCGGATCGGTGGTTCGATCGTGTGGAGGCGTCGGGCCCGAGGTGGACACGAGGGTCTCGGCTCCGGTGTCCTTCGGAGCGGGATCCTGCCGCTCCGACCCGCCGGACAGCGCTGTGACCTGGGCCTTCAATCGATCCACTTCGTCGGCCATCCGCTCGAGTGCCCAATCGACGTCGCTCATCCGGTAGCCGCGCAAGGCCATCGCGAATCTCATCGACCTGACGTCGTCCCCGGTCATGCCGACGTCGGGCAGTTCGGTGGGTGAGGTGCGCGGGGACAGCGGCGCCATCTGTTCGCCTCTGCCGAAGATGACCACCGCGATGCCGAAGATCACCAGGCCGATCACGGCGGCGATCACGAGGTACTGCAGAACTGTGGTCACCGCTCGATCGTGCCATGCCGGTCCGACAGTGCCGCGGTGGCGAGGCGGGGACGAGCGCGGACGCCGACGACGTCGCCCCGGCTGATGGCCCGCAGCCGGATCGCGGTTGCGTCAGACCAATCCGCGGCGCGCCGCCAACGGCGCTCGCGTGCCGCTGATGGCTGCTGCCATGTCGACGACCCGGCGGGTGGGGCGGACCTGGTGGGCCCGGAAGATGGCGGCGCCCTGCCAGGCGGCGATGGCCGTCGCGGCGAGCGTGCCCTCCAGCCGCTGGTCGACCGGGAGGTCCAGTGTTTCTCCGACGAAGTCCTTGTTGGACAACGCCATCAGGACGGGCCAGCCGGTGGCGACCAGTTCATCGGTGCGGTTGACCAGCTCGAGGCCGTGCCAGGTGTTCTTGCCGAAGTCGTGGGTGGGATCGATCAGAATGCCTGCGATGGGAACACCGGCCGTGACCATCCTGGCGGCAGCGGCGGTGGTCTCCTCGATGACGGCGGTGACGATGTCGCGGTAGGACACCCGGTACGGGTTGGTGCGGGGTGCGGCTCCTCCGGTGTGCGAACAGACGATTCCTGCGCCGAACCGTGCCGCGACCTCCGCCAGCGCCGGATCGGCGCCCGCCCAGGTGTCGTTGATCAGGTCGGCGCCGGCGAGGCACGCCTCCGTCGCCACCGGGGAGCGCCAGGTGTCGACGCTGATCACCAGATCGGGGAACAGCTCGCGAACCCGACCGATGAAGGGCACCACCCGCCGGATCTCCTCGGCAATGTCGACCTCCCGGCCGACGCCGGCTTTCACCCCGCCGATGTCCACCAGATCGGCGCCCTCGTCCACCGCGACGTGCACCGCGTCGAGGGCGGCGGGCTCGTCGAAGGTCGCCCCGGCATCGAAGAACGAGTCCGGTGTGCGGTTGACGATCGCCATCACGGCCGCGCGGTCGGTGGGCAGCGGCCGACCGCGGAGCACCACGGCGCGGCGCCGGGGCTGCTCGGTCGTCACCGGGCCACCCTACAAACGGCGACCCCTCGATCTGCCACCTCGGGGACGTTCGGGTTCGGCGGCGTCACCCCGGAAATGCGACAGCATCGGGCGTCCCGGTCGCGGCAGAGATCAGGTCGCCGATGCCGTCGGCGTCGAGCAGGTCCACCGGCGCGATGGTGGTGCCGGTGGCGACGTAGTGGAAGGCTGCCCGGACCAGCGCGAGCGGTACCTGCCGCAGCTCCGCGATCGCCAATCGATAGCAGGCTAACTGCACCGCGGCCGCTGCGCGTCTGGCGGCGGGTGGGGGCCGTCCCGTTTTCCAGTCGACGACCGTGACGCCTCCGTCCGCGTCGGCGAAGACCGCGTCGATCCTGCCGCGGATCCCGATCCCGCCGATCCGGGTGGCGAACGGCACTTCGACCTCCGCCGGGACACGGTTCGCCCAGGGCGACTCGAGGAACCGGCGCCGCAGATCGTCGAAGTCGGCATCCTCCGCCGCCCAGTGGTCACCGGAACCCGGTAGGTCGCGCACGTCGAGCAACGCCTCGCCGCCGTAGAAGCGTTCGAGCCACTGATGGAACGCGGTGCCCCGGCGGCTGGTCGGGGTCGGCTCGATCGGAACGGGACGCCGGAGCCGCCGCGCCAACAGCTGTGGGTCCTCGGCGAGGTCGACGAGTGCCGAGACGGACAGGGTGCCCGGCAGCTCGACGTCGACGGAGCCGTGGTTCACGGCCGTGCGCTCGGCCAGCAGGGTGCTCACATCGGCTGCCCAGCCGAACGGATCCGACTCCTCCGCTGGCTGGCGTACCGCGGGCTGGCTGTCAGGCACTTTTTCGGAGAAGGCTTGCGCCGCAATGGCTTCGAGCACCCGATCGGCACCGGCCCGGACGTCGCTGCGCCGTGCGCCCAGTGGGTCGACCGGCCACATCGCCGTGCGGGGCGTGGTGGTCAGCGGGTTGGCGTCGGCGGCGTCCGGCGCCGGCGCCCAGGCGTCCGGCTCCACGGCCGGACGCAACTGTGCCGCGCAGTCCAGCAGGAACTCACTCGGACCTGCGGGCCTGCTCGTGGTCGCGCCCCAGTGATGGCCCGAGAGCAGCAGCACCTGCTCTGCGCGGGTCAGCGCGACGTAGAGCAGTCGCCGTTCCTCGAGCAGGCGCAACCGCGCGAAGTCGGCCCCGTGTTCGGCCAGTGCGTCAGCGACCTCCTTCTGGTCTCCGTCCGCGGGCAGCTTCAGCTGCGGCAACTCGTCTCGGTCACCGCGCAGCTCCGGTGGCAACTGACCCGCGTCACCGAGCCAGGTGCTGCCTCTGGTCACCGGGAACACGCCGTCCGTGAGGTGCGGGACCGCGACGATCTCCCACTCGAGTCCTTTCGCCGCGTGCACGGTCAGCACCTGCACCCGGTCGGCCGAGGCGGCCACCTCCCCGGGCGTCAGTCCGTCCTCCCGTTCGGCGGCCGCATCGAGGTAGTCCAGCAGCTCCGTCGGACCCGCCCCGGTCGCAGCGACGTCAGCCACCACGTCGGCGAACGCATCAAGGTGCGCGCGGCCCGCCGGTGAACCCAGTTGAACTTCCACGTCGAGGCCGGTCGCGCGTTCGAGATCGGCGATCAGATCCGGCAGCGGCTGACCGAGGCGGCTTCGGAGCCGCCGCAGGTGCGTGGCAAAGCTCACCAGTCGCTGATACCCCGCGGGTGAGTAGCCCGCCGCCGGGCCGAGGTCGGAAATGGCGTCGATCAGGCACCAGGCGTCGATGTCCTCACCGGAGAGTGCTTGGGCCACAGCGGCACGCACCGCATTCCGACCGGGCCCCGGCTTCTCGGCAGCCGACCGGCTGTCCTTCACCAGGGCCCGCGCGCGCTGCGCCAGCGCCTCCAGATCCGCCACTCCGAGCTGCCACCGAGCGCCGGTGAGTAGTCGGATGGCGGCGGAGCCCGCCGTGGGGTCCACCAAGACCCGGAGCGTTGCCACCAGGTCGGCGATCTCGGGTTCGTTCAAAAGACCGCCGAGGCCGACCACCTCCACAGGCAGCCCCTCGGCCCGCAACGCCTCGGCCGTCGCGGCCATGTCACTGCGGCGCCTGACCAGCACCGCGGTGGTGGGCGGGGACGGCGCAGCACCATCCATCGCAGCCTTCCACCGCTGGGCAATCGTCCGGGCGAGCCAGGCGTCCTCGTCGGCCACCGTCGGGAAGAGCCCGTATCGGACCTCGCCGTCGGGCGCCCCATCCACCGGACGAAGTTCGCCGACCTGCACCGGTGCCGATGGCCCCGACCTGATCGACTCGGACACCGAGTTGGCGAGCGCGAGCACGGCGGGCGGATTCCGGAAGCTGGTCAGCAGCGAGCGGATGGGCGATGCCGTCCCGTTCGACAGCGGGAAGTCGGTGACGAATCGCGGCAAGTTCGAGGCCGACGCGCCACGCCAGGAATAGATCGACTGAACCGGGTCGCCGACCGCCATCACCGGGTGTCCGTTCTTCGCACCCGGTGCTCCGGCACCGAAAAGGGTTCTGAGGATGACCCTCTGGGCATGCCCGGTGTCCTGGTACTCGTCCAGGAGCACGACTGCGTACTTCTCCCGCAGCACCGCGCCGACTCGTGGTTGCTCCTGCACCAGCGTCGCGGCGATCTGCATCTGGTCGGCGAAGTCGATGACACCGCGCTCCCGTTTGGCCGCGGCGAACGCTCTGGTCAGCGGGACGATCCAATGCCGGTCCTGCAACCGCTTGACGTGATCGGCCAGGGCGCTGTGCAGCGCACTACGTTGCCGGCTCGTCGGCGGTGCCGACCGTAAGACGTTGAGCAGGTCCTCGAGGACATTCTCCAGGTCGCCGGCTCCCGACAGGTGGTCCGCGAGTGCTCCCGAGATGGCCAGCAGCCGCTCGGTGACCTGATCCGGACCGAGATCCGTGCGCAGGTCGCCGTCCCAACGCCCGACGACCCGCCGCGCCAGTTGCCATGCGCCGGTCGGTGTCAGGACCGCCGACGCGGGTTCGACACCCGCGAGTGGTCCGAAGTCGGCGATCAAGCGCCCGCCGAAGGAGTGGTAGGTCGCCACCTCGGGGTCCCCGAGAAGGTCCTGGGCATCGAGCCCGCCGATCCCCGATGCTGCGAGCATCCGCAACCGTCGCCGGACGCGCTGGCTCAGCGCAGCGGCCGCTTTCCGGGTGAAGGTCAGCCCCAGCACCTGCTCCGGTCGGACCTGCCCGGTGGCGACCAGGTAGACCACCCGC
Source organism: Nakamurella sp. GG22 (assembly GCF_052976845.2). Classification (NCBI taxonomy): domain Bacteria; kingdom Bacillati; phylum Actinomycetota; class Actinomycetes; order Nakamurellales; family Nakamurellaceae; genus Nakamurella; species Nakamurella sp. GG22. The sequence goes on from NZ_JBRIIO020000002.1 coordinate 224,286, forward strand.
GACGCCATCGTCTCGGTCTTGCCCGAACCGGCGCCGGCGACCACAAGACCGGGGACGAGCGGCGCCTCGATCACCGCTGTCTGCTCGGCGGTGGGCGCGGGCAGTCCGAGTTGGCGGGACAGTTCGGCGGCGGTGATCATCGCGTCACCTGTCGACCTTCGGGCTGCAACGGGCAGCAGGACCGCACCGGGCACCTCTCACAGAATTTGTTCTCCTGGGCGATGTTGACGGAGGCGGCGAGTCGTTCGGCGGCCGCCCGGACCACGGCCGACCAGTCGGCCGCTGCCGTGGCATCGAGCGGTGGCTGGTGGCGAACCTGCGCAGCGCCGGTCCGCAGGTACACCAGCTCGGCCCCGCCCGGCCGGGTCGTCGTCGACGGCCGGAAGTCCGGCGGCGCTGGATGGCCGTTCATCGGGTCGGCGGCCGGTGACGCACCGACCATTTCCTCTTCGTCGGGGTCGAGCGGCGGCTCGTCAGGCAACTCGATCCCTGCGCGACGTTCCAGGTCGGCCGCGGCGCCGAGCATCAACGCCAATTGGTAGACGGCCAGCTGGGCGTTCTCGACGACGCTCGCCTTCGACGGAACGGTGGCTCCGGTCTTGAAGTCGACGACGACGATCGAACCGTCCGCATTCCTGTCTAGTCGGTCGGCCCGGCCCTCGAGCCGTACTTCGCGTGACCGAGACCCCATAGCGCCGTCCGTCCCATCGCCGGGACCGGGAACCACAACGGAGAGCCGGACCTCGGATCGCGCCAGGGTTCGACCCGGCGGAAGGTCCCGGATCCAGCTCTCGGCGGCGGTCATCATCGAGCCGAGCGCCCTGCGGGTTCTGCCGACCAGCCACGGCGGCAGATGGGTCTGGAGTGAAAGGAAGCGTTCCATCTCCGCTTCGATGTCGGCCCGTGGCGTCCCTTTCGCGAGCCCGTCGACGAGCGCGTGCAGAACGATGCCCTCGACCTGCTGCTGGGTGGAACCGGATCGAGCACCGCGCCGTTCGAGTACGCCGCGTAGCGAGCAGGTGGCAAGACTGTCCACCGCCGATGGCGATACCGAGATCGGCGCCGACGGTGGCAGCGGCGGCGCTGTCGTCGACCGGTCCGCGAGCCCGTACCAATCGCGAGGGTGTGCGCCGGCGACGCCGGCAGCGGCCAGTCGGGCCAACTGCGTCGCTGCCAGTTGCGCGCTGAGCTCGGGAACGGTCGGGTCGGTCACTGCCCTTCGCAGCTCCGCAACCAGATCCGTCAGGTGCAGACCTCGCCGTTCGCCGCCGTCGATCCCCGCCGGCCATCCCGTTTCCACCTCGTCGGTCGGGCCCAGTAGTTCGCCGAGGAATCGGGATGGCACCGTGTCCTGGTCGTCGACCGACGTTGCGACAAGTTTCTTCCGTGCGCGGGTTGCGGCCACGTAGAACAGCCTTCGCTCTTCCTGCAAGGTCCCGGGACCGCCGGCGACCGTTCGGGGCAGACCGGCGGCCGCGTCGAGGACTTCGTCGGTGCCGAGCAGGCTCTCGCGCGGCCGAAGGACCGGCCACCGGCCCTCGGCGACACCCGCCAGACACACCACGTCCCATTCCAGGCCCTTGGAGGCGTGCGCGGAGAGCACCGCGACCACCTCCGCAGGGCGGGTCGTACCCGCGGTGGGATCGCCCGGGATCTGTTGCCCCTCCACCACGTCGAGGAAGGCATCCACCCCGGCCAACGGCATCCGGTCGGCCAGGTCGGAAGCCATCGAGAAAAGGGTCAGAACGCCGTCGAGAGTGTTGTCGGCCCGTTGACCCGCACGACCGCCCCGTAGCGAGGCCACCACCAGGGGATCCTCGAGCTCGCTGGCCCGCCACACAGCCCACAGACTCTCCTCCGCGGCCGAGTCCGCGGTTCTGCTGCGTGCCGCGTCCACCATCGCGCGGACGCGGAGCAGCGGGCGGCAGAGGTCGGCCGAAACACCCTCGGGCACCGGAGCTCCCGCGAGCACCGCCGCGACGAGATCCGGTGTGGATCCACCATCAGGGTCGGCTCTTCGCAACTGCCGGCGCAACCTGCGCAGTGCTTCGCCATCCAGACCACCGGCTGGCGAGGACAGCAGATCCAGGGCCACCTGGCCGGTCAGGGTTGCCGGTTCCCGGCCACACCTCAGGACGGTCAGCAACAGCCGGATCACCGGGTCGTCGGTCAGCGCGGTGTCCCGACCGGACGTACCGAGCGGAACACCGGCGCTGGAGAAAGCCCGCCTGAGAGCGGGCAACGAGGCCGCCGGTGACCGCACCAGGACGGCCATCCGCGACCACGGAACTCCGCAGCGAAGGTGCGCCCGGCGTAACTCATCGGCGATGAAGGCCGCTTCCCGCGCAACCGTCGGCAACGTCCGAACAACGACTTCGCCGTCGAGCGGGAGCTGCGGGCCGTTGGTCGTGTCCGGTGACGGTTCCGTCGGGGGCCGCTCTTGAGGAGCCGCGAGCGCACGATGCGGTGAGGAACCGGGAAGGTGATCGGCAACCCGTCGGGTCGCGACGAGAAGGTTGGGCGCCAGTCGGCGTGAGGTCGTCAGGACCACGGTGCGGTCGACCTCGATATCGCGCAGGGCCCCCGGATCCGAGCCCCGGAAGGCGTAGATCGACTGATCGGGATCCCCGAAGACGACCAACTCATCGGCACCGGAGGCGAGCATCGAGACGAGCTTCGCCTGTGCCGGGTCGACGTCCTGGAACTCGTCCACGAAGATCCTGCGGACACGCGCCTGCTCCGCGGCGAGCACCGCGTCGTCGGCCAGCAGTCCCAACGCTGCCCGCGTCAATTCAGCTTGGTCGAGCGCCGCGCCCAAGCCGCTGCTGCCCTGCCGGAGGTCGGATACGTCCTGGTACTCCCTGGCGAAACGCGCCGCGGCCTGCCATTCCGGGCGGTGACGGCGACGGCCGAGCTCCGCCAGGCGGCGCGGGGTGATCCCCCGTTCCGCCGTGCGGAGCATCAGGTCACGGAGCTCCGCTGCGAAGGCCGGCGACGTCAGCGCGGCACTCACTGCCGGCGGCCACTCGCCCCGCCCGCTCTCCTGTTGTCCGGCGAGAAGCTCCCGGACCATCTGATCCGACTCGCCCGCGGCGAGCAGACGAGGTGACGGTTCCCCGGACCGGACGGCCTGCGCCCGCAGCAGCGAATAGGCATAGCTGTGGAGGGTGCGAACCAACGGCTCCCTGGTGGTCACATCGAGACGGCGTGCGATGCGGCCGGTCAACTCCGCTGCGGCTCGGCGCGAAAAAGTAAGCACCAGAATCTGTTCCGGTGGGACGACGCGATCAGCGATCCGCTCGGCCACCGCCTCGACCAGCGTGGCCGACTTGCCGGTTCCCGGCCCGGCGAGCACCTTCAATCGCCGTCCCTGGTGGCCGATCACCATGCGCTGCTCGGCGGTCGGCTCGATCCGCCCACCGCCGCCGGAGCGGTGGAGGCGGAACGATACCGGGCTGGCCGGTGCCTGCGTCATGTGTTGAATCCCATCACGGCCCACCGACACCGCCCTGTTGCGACACCGCCTGTTGCGACACCGCCTGTTGCCCGAGGCACTACCCGACAGTGTGCGGGTCCGGGTTGGCGTTAGCGTCGCGCCATGGACATGGAACTCGCGCAGCGGATGCTCGACGTCGTGGCGCAGATCCCGATGGGCCGAGTGGCGACCTACGGTGACGTCGCGGCCAGGGCCGGCTCCCGTTCGCCGCGACTGGCCGGATATGTCCTGGCCCAGCTCTCGGACGACGACACACCGTGGCACCGGATCCTGCGCGCCGACGGCACACCGGCACCTCACCTGGTCACCGAGCAACTCGGGCGACTCCGCTCGGAGGGAGTCGAATCAGTCGACGGTCGGGTCAGTCTCGCCCGGTACCGGTGGCAATGAAGGACCACCATCGCTGTCCGGCGCACCTACCAGATCGCTCCGACAGTTCCGAGTTCCCGGCCCACTGACCCCGCCTGATTGCGCCCATGAGCTCGAACGGTGCACACCCGGCTGGGCGGCATGGCCGGACTCACGGCAACGCATGACGGTGATCGTCATGACGACAACCGACGACGCCGCGCCCATTCGGGTGAGCGGCCCGGCCGGCCTCCTGGCCGCCGTTCCGCCGATGCTGGGTTTCCGTCCGACGAACAGCCTTGTGCTGATCTGCGTGTCTGGGGGGCGCCGGCGCATCGGACCGGTCGCGCGGGTCGACCTCCCGTTGGGTCACGACAAAACGATGGCCGCGCACCTCGCACGTCATGCGCTGAATCACGCGGACGAGGTCGTGGTCGTCTGCTATCAGGACACCCGGCGTCGGCGCCCACTGCTCGACGATCTGCTCGGTGAACTGGCCACGGTCGGCGTCGACGTCATGGATGCGATGGTTGTTCGGGGTGGACGGGCTCGACCCGCCCTGAACGCGGCGATGGAGCGCGCACACCCGGGCATCGCCCTGCCGGGCGCAGACCATCCGGCTGTCCTCGCACTCAACGCCGCCGGAGCACTCGCCGGCAGATCCGTGCTGTCCGACCGCGAGCAGCTGAGACAGTCGATCGCCGGTCCGACCGGGTCGCGCCTCCGGGAGGCTGCACACTGGATCACCGAGGCGGCAGCGGGGCGAATGCCGAGCACCTCACCGCTGCCCGCGGCGGCGGCGCCGCCCGGTCCGACGCGCCCGCTCACCAGCCGGCCGATAGCGCGGGGACCGGAGAGATCTGCCCCCGAACCGTCGTATCCCTACGGATGCGACGGTTCGGGGCCGGGCGACCTGGTTCCGCCGTCGGTACGCGGCCTGATGGAAAGGGCCTGCCACCAGATCACCACGACCGGCGCCGTCACCGTCGACGTCGCCGCGGCGATCGCTGTGACGCTCGTCCAGGACACGGTGCGTGATGCCGTGCTGAGGCAGGCAGTCGTCGAGGTGGACCGACCCTGGCTGCCGATGCTGATCTCCTGCGCGACCCGGACGCCGACCGCGCTGGCGCCGCCGTTGTGTTCCGTCCTGGCGATGGTGGCGTATCGCCACGGCGACGGCGCGCTCGCCCAGGTGGCCGTGGACCGTTGCCTGGAGGCAGAGCCGGAGAACCCACTCGCCCACACGTTGATGGCGATCATGTCGGCCGGCCTGCGACCGGAGTTGCTGGAGGACCTCGCATCCAACCCGCTCGGCGATCCCGGCAATTTCGACGAGGCTGACGAACTCGACGATGGAGAGGAGCTGTGACACCGGCACGTAGCGCCGCAACACGAAGAGGGCAGCGGAAGGGGTGGTTCGACCGTCAGCCGAGGAACGGCTCGATACGTTCAGCGGTGGACAGCATCGTGACCAGGTGGCTCGGCGGGATCGCCGGGTTCGCCAGACAGACGGCCAGCCGGAAGAGCAGAGCCCGGCGCACCAGTTGGGGCCAGGCGCTGTGCGGCAGCTGCGGCCACTGGCTCCACTCCGCGATCAGCTCGACGGGCGCACCACCCCAGGCGATCGCGTCCACGGCGATCACCCCGGCCGCCCATCCTGCCGGGCGCCAGTACGGGGTGATGTCCACGACCGCCGGCGGCGCGGATCCGGCGAACAGCACGTTGCCGTACAGATCTCCGTGCACGACTTGGCTCGGCAGGTCGATCGGGCGGCGCACGGCCGCCAGCCCGGCGAAAAGCCGTGCCCCGTGCCCACTGCCCGTTCGTGCGTCCACATCCTCGATCTCGCCCCAGGCCAGCCGATCGGCCCACGGGTACAGGCCCGCACGCTGCCGGACGAACTTCGGCTCGGGCACCGCGGACAGCGCCTCGTGCAGCGCGATCGATACCCGCAGGATGTCGTCGTGCCGGGGGGCGGGGCTTCCCGACACGAACCGTTGCGCGCACCAGCCGGACACCACCCATCGACCGTCCGAGGACCGAACCGGCCGGGCCAAACGGAGGCCGGAGACCTGCAACTGCTCGAACACGTTGGCGAGCCAGGATGCCTCGACCGGGTCGTCAACGGGCTTGAACACGATGTTGCCGCAGCGCCAGGTACGACCCTGCCCACCGTCCAGCACCTCAGGAGGGGTGCTCGGGGCGGCGAATGCCCTCAGGACATGGTCCGGCGGGGCCACCGCGCCGTCCGCGATCACCGCCGAGAGGCCCTCAGGCCCGACGGGCGGCCGCGCCGAGGGTCCACCGATCACCCTTCGACGTTACCGTGGGACAACCCGTGATCGACGGTCGACGCGTGTCGAAGCAGCCCCGGTGACGCACGCACCACCGGATCGCTGGGCGCCAGCTCAGTACGACGGCAGGCTCGGGTCCACCTGCTTGACCCAGGCCAGCACCCCGCCGCCGACGTGAACGGCGTCGGCGAAGCCTGCCTTGTGCAGGACTGCCAGCGCCTCGGCCGAACGCGCACCGGATTTGCAATGCAGAACCAGCGGCCTGTCCATCGGCAACGACGACAGCGCCTCGCCCGAGATGATGTCGCCCTTGGGGATCAGCACGGAGCCCGGGATGGAGACGATCTCGTACTCGTTCTGCTCCCGGACGTCCACCAGCAGGAAGTCCTCGCCGGCGTCGATCTTTGTCTTGAGGTCGCGGGCGGAGATCGTGTGACCGGTGGCGGCGGCGGCCGCGTCGTCGGACAGGGTGCCGCAGAACGCGTCGTAGTCGATCAGGCCGGTGATCGGCTCACCCGCCGGATCGCGGCGGATCTTGACGGTCCGGTACGTCATCTCGAGCGCGTCGTAGACCATCAGCCGGCCCAGCAACGTCTCGCCTATGCCGGTGATGAGTTTGATCGCCTCGGTGACCATGATCGAACCGATCGAGGCGCAGAGCACGCCCAGGACCCCGCCCTCGGCGCAGGACGGAACCATTCCGGGCGGCGGCGGCTCGGGATACAGATCGCGGTACTGAGGTCCGTACTCGGCCCAGAACAAGCTGGCCTGGCCCTCGAAGCGGTAGATGGAGCCCCAGACATACGGCTTGCCCAACAGCACACAGGCGTCGTTGACGAGGTAACGGGTGGCGAAGTTGTCGGTGCCGTCGAGGATGAGGTCGTACGGCTCGAAGATCTCCAGAGCGTTCCCGGAGTCCAACCGCTCGGTGTGCAGGTTGACCTTCACGTACGGGTTGATCTCGGCGATGGACTCCGCGGCGGAGACCGCCTTGGACTTGCCGATATCGGACTGGCCATGGATGACCTGGCGCTGCAGATTCGACTCGTCGACGGTGTCGAAGTCGAGAATTCCGAGAGTGCCGACTCCGGCTGCAGCCAGGTAGAGCAGGGCGGGCGAGCCCAGCCCTCCGGCGCCGACGACCAGCACCTTGGCGTTCTTCAGACGTTTCTGGCCCGTCATCCCGACGTCGGGGATGATCAGGTGGCGCGAATACCGCTCAACCTCGGCCTTGCTCAACGATTCGGCCGGTTCAACCAGCGGTGGCAATGTCACGGGGATCTCCTTGGGCACGGGCATAGTCTGCCTCAGCGTCAACGGCGATCGCACCGCTCTTCTTCCCCGCACGGGGCGGGCACCGCATTGGTGTGCGCGAGCACACCGGGGTTTGACTCATCGGCGGCCGACCGGCGCGCTTCAGCCGGCGGCGGTCGATCCGTCGGTCTTGGGCGCCGAGGCGGTCGCCGCGCCGGGGTACGGGAAGGGGTTGGGAGCGCAGACCTTGCCGTCCCGGGGGATGTTCTGCGGATCCAACACGCTCAGATCGTCGTTCGACACACTCCACGATTGCTGCATCATGACCGGCGCCGGCGCACCCTTCGCCGGACACCTCTCATGCCGCATGCCCAGCGCATGGCCCACTTCATGGTTGACGGCATACGCCCGATAGGCGGTCAGATCTCCGTCGTAGGACATCGCCCCACGCACCCATCGCGCGTCATTGATGAAGACCCGCCCGGCACCACCGCTGAAACACGACGCCTCGAGCGGGATGTCGAACCCGCATCCGGATCGGACGGACAGCTGGCTGGTCAGCGAAATGCGGAAGTCAGGGTCACCGGAGTCGATCCGCTGCAGACTGAACTGACCGCCGCCGATCCACGATCTCGGATCGGCAAGGGTGGCATCGACCTCCTTCGCGAATGCCTTGTCGGCCGCCGCCGACTGCAGTCCGTCCTCCACCTCGATGGTGTATGTGGATCGCTGCGGGCCGGTTCCCATCGCCGGGGTCGTGCCCGGCACCACGTGCCAACTGCCCTTTCCGGCGGCGACGAACTTGTCACCGGCCGGCAGGGCGCCGGCCTTGATGGACGCCGCGGGATGCCCGGCGGCGTCCTTGATGGTCAGATCGGGGACCGCACCCGGGGCGGGCACGGGGGTCGGATCAGCCGAGGCAGTCCGCGACGGTCTCGCCGGAGCAGGTTCCGCCCCGGATGCCGTGACCGAGGAACTGACCGGGGCGGTGAAACTGGAGGTGGCAGCCGACGGCGGGGTCGGGAGCGGGGTACCCAGAAGCTCCGAGCTCGACGGGGATGTGTCCGACGCTGTGCTGTCCGTCACCGGGGTGCTCATGCTCTGGAAGATGACGACCAGCGTCAGCACCACCAGGACCGGGATGACGATGGCACGCCAGCGAAGGCTGCTGCCGCCGCGGCCGCCAGTGGGTGGTCTGCGACCCGACTCTCGGCCGCGCGTCCCGCGTCCCGCCGGATCCAACTGGCCCTGACGTGACCGTGAGGAATCCGACCCCGACCGGCCCGAACGAGATGAGTCGGATCGGGACGATCTCGATCTGGACGAATCGGAGCGCGCACGGTCGCCGGACGCATCGGCCCGTCCGGCGCCGTACCTGTCACGGCTCGAGCTGCCCCGGGTGTATCCGTCGCTGCCGTACCGATCCCGGCCGGACGGGTCGCCGCTGCGTGAAGTGCTGGTGGACGGATCACCTCGGTACTGATCACCGCGGTACTGATCGCTGCGGTAGTGGTCACCGCGGTGCTGGTCAGCGCGGTGTTGATCGCTGCTGGGCCGTTGGCGACGGCTGTACCGATCGTCGGTGGAGCGATCGCTGCCGGACCGACCAGAGCCGGACGCTTCAGCTCGGTACACACCGCGACTGTCGGCCCCCTGAGCACCGTCACCGCGCTGGCCAGCGCTGGGCCGTTCCCGATGCAGTGGATCGCGGCGGTGCTCCTCGCCGGGACTGGACCCCTCGTCCCCCCTGTGCCGGCCCTGGGGACTACGCCGGGACGCACGCGTGCCGTCGATGGACGCAGATCCGCTGTCATCCCACAGCGACGATGTATCCAGCCAGGGCGCCGAGCCGGGCGCCGGCCGGCGTGGTTCCCACGGCTCCCGCGACTCGTCCGAGCCGGAACCTGTCGGCAAACCTTGCCGGCGCGGCTCGCCGGGGAACGATGTCACGGTGTGAGGTTGCCATAGGCCGGACGGGTCGCCGGCACGGCGCGCCCTGGATGATCTTCGGCGTTGGCCTCGTCCGACCGGGTCGACGTTGCCGTGTGGGCCGGAATCGCGTCGCCAAACATGTCGGCGTCGTACTCTCCGTCCCACAGTTCGGCGATGCCGAGGGCGGTTGCGAGCGGCTCCTCGAGCTGGGCGACATGCCCGCATCCAGCGATCACCAGGAGTTCGGCCCTGGGATACGCGGCCGCGGCCCGCCGCGACAACCGCACGTCGACCAGCCGGTCCCGGGTGCCCCACACGACGAGCGTCGGCGCCAGAATCTGAGCGGCTGTCGCCGTGAACGACAACGAGCCGCGGCGAAGGTAGCCGGCCATCAAACCGCGCAGGGTGGCCACCGTGGCAGCGTGTGTCCACGGCAGCGCAGCCCGCCAGCTGTGCTCCAGAGCCAGTGCCTGGTAATCGGTTTCGATGATGGACTCCGGGCGGCCGAAGCACACGCCACCCAGTCCCCTGGCCCGCTCCATCGGCTCGATGGACGACAGTTGATCGACGGCAACCCTCGCGGCGCCGGGCAACAACAGCAGACCCAGCCTGGCGTCCGCACCGCGATCGCGGGTGAGCCGCAAATCGGGCACGGCGGGCGAGATGACGGTGAGCGTGCGAACGAGGTCGGGGCGTCGGGCAGCCAGCAGAGTGGCGACCACGCCGCCGTACGAGTTGCCGACCAGATGAATCGGCCCGCCGGTGACCTGGTCGATCGCGGCCGCGGTGATGTCGGCGTCCGCCTGCGGCGAGTAACGGCCCTGCGGAGGAGGATCCGAGCGTCCGCTGCCGGGCAAATCGAGGCTGTACCCGGTCGCCAGCACCGACAGCGCCCCGCTCAACCGGGTCCAGTCCGTCGACGCCCCGGCGAGCCCGTGAACGAACCACACAGGCGTCGCATCAGGAGGTCCCTGCTGTCGGCGAATGAAGACACCGCGGCCGTCGATCAGCTCGGTCCAACCCTCCGGCGGCGGCGTGGAGAGGGGCGGGACAGTACCCAACGGACGGTCCGGCGGCCGAACCGTGGACCAGGCGGCGAGCTCATCGCGCACGGCCGGCCCTTGAGCGGGCCACGCCCGAGTTGATGCCACCTGTCCATGGTGCCCGTTCGGGCGTCACTCAACCCGCCGATTTGCTCCCATGTCAGAAATCGCTCCACACCGGCCGGGCGAAGCGGGCCCGGGAACCGTCGGCCGCCAACGCTGGACGGTGACGGGCGGCGTGATTGACGGGAGGCCCAATGACAGGCGGCGTGGGAGGCCTGGGAGGCGTTGCAGGCATGGGAACGGTGGGAAGCGTGGGAAGCGTGGGAAGCGTGGGAGGCGTGATGACAGACCTGGTGGTCGACACCGCACTGCTCAAGGCGGCGGCGGGCGCGGTCGAGGATGCCTCGACAGCCTTCGCTGCCGTCGTAGGCAAGGCCCTCGGTTGCCGGTTGACCGACGACAGCCTCGGCCGTTCCGCCGTCGCCCGTGAAGTCGTGGATGCGGCGGCGCGACGGGTTCAGCACGCTCTGCAGGCCTCCCGGATCGCGGCGGACGCGGCGAGCGGAGTTGCAGTTCGGATCCGCACGGTCGCCGCCGTGTTCGAGCAACTGGAGTCGGCGATGCCGGTGCCACCCCGGTGAGCGGTGGTCGCTGGTCGGCAGGTGGATCAGCAGTGGCATCCGCGGCCCACCAGCTCGGGGTACCGCAACTGGCCGACCTCGCCGACGACGTGACGGGAGTCGAGGTGGACCGGCTGACCGAATGGTTCGACGTGGCGTCGGCGGCGGCGGGCGCCCTGACTCTCGGCGGCGCGAGGCTGTCCGACGCCATCGGCCCACTTGCGGCCGGGTGGACGAGCCCGGCCCCGCGTGCCGCGCTGATCCGGCAGCACGACGCGGTCCTGGCCGCGGTCGGCATCATCCGCCGGCAGGTCGACGTCGCCGGTGACACGGCTGAGATCCTGCGCCACAGCAGAAGTCTCGCCGACTCGGCGTTGTCTGACGCTGAGGGCGCGGTCGGCAGGCTGGGCTGGACGGTCGGTTGCGACCTGCTGCTCTGGGCCGCCGTCCATGGCGGGGTGGCGGAATTGACGTCGATCGTCGCCGCGACCGTCGGCCGGCTGACCCGTCTCAGGTCCGTCAACGACGAGGCACTGCACCGCCTTGCGCTGGCGTTGCGCGCCGACCCCCGCGAGCCTTTGCCGCCGGTGGTGGCGCCCGGGGCGGCGTTCGCCCCCGGCGCCGGGGCGACCGGCCCGGCGGGCGTGGCCGGCAGCGGGAGCTACGCGGGCGCGGTCGACCGGGCCAACCGGGAACAGCTGCTCAGCGACCTGCAGTCCGAGGAGGTCTCCACGGTCCTGATGGCCCTCGGGGTCAACGCGGCGTTGGCCGACGCCGGCCGCGATGGCACGGACGCTCAACTGCTGGTCTACGAGTCGGCGAACTCAGGCTCGCAGGGGCGCGCCGCCATCGGTCTGGGCGACATCGGTGCCGCTGACAACGTGGCAGCCATCGCGCCGGGCATCGGCAACGCCCCGGTGTCGATGCTCGACGGGGTCGCCGATGCGCGCGCTGTCAGGGCGGAGGCAATGCGCCAGGCTCCCGACGACGTCACCTCGGTGATTGCCTGGTACGGCTACGACATGCCGCTGTCGGCGTTCGGGGGTGTGCCGGTGGACCCGGGCGCCGTCCTGGGCAACAGCCTTGCGGCGTTGAGCGATGCCAACGCACAGGCCGGCGGCACCGCGCTGGTGGACGATCTGCGGCATTTACAGCAGCTCGCTCCGGCGAACGCGCGGTGGGTCGGGATCGGCTTCTCAATGGGCTCGACCACGATGTCGTCCGGCGCCGCGCGCGGGGCCAGACTCGACGATCTGGTGCTGCTCGGCTCACCCGGAGCGGGCAACGCCGTTGCGTCCGCCGAGGACTACACCCACGTCAGCCCGGAGCACACCTTCGTCACGTCATTCGACGGCGATCCGGTGACGAACGGCGAAACGGACGTACTGGCGGCACTGGTCGGAGCCTCGTTGGGTCGCGTTCCGTCGCCGGCGCCGTTCGGGCCTGATCCGGCGGGCAGATCCTTCGGTGCCCAGGTCGTCGATGTACGGAGCAACAACCCCGACGTGTCCGTCGACATCCGGGCCGGACTTCCCGGCGATCCGCTGACCGGACTGCTCAGCTCCCCGGCGGCGAACGAGGTCACCGACCTGGCCGCGCATCACCAGCAGCGGAACTACCTCGCCGGAGACTCCCTGCGAGCGGTCGCCGCGGTCGTCGTCGGTCACTACGGCGACATTCCCGTCAAGCCCGGCCGGTGAACACGACCCGGCAGCGCCGACGAAGGAGCGTCCGGACCCATCAGGCAAGCCCGGCACCAGAGGGCGGGGGCACGATCCAGGTTCCCGCGTAGGGTGAACAGGCCCTGGAGCGCTCGAGAAAGGAACGTGGATGACCGATGCCACCACCCGGGCGACCCCGCGGTTGTCCAGGTCGGCGCGCCGGGCGCAGCTGATGGCGGCCGCCAAGACCGTGTTCGTCACGCAGGGATATCACGCGGCCGCGATGGACGACATCGCCGTCTCTGCCGGCGTGAGCAAACCCGTTCTCTACCAGCATTTCCCATCGAAACTCGAGCTGTACGTCGACCTGCTGGGCGAGTCGGCGGACGAGATGGTGCGCCTGGTCAGGGCTGCCCTGGCGGCAACCACCGACAATCATGAGCGGGTCGACAACGCGGTGGCGGCCTATTTCACCTTCGTGGCCGACAACGACCAGGCATACCGGCTGATCTTCGAGTCGGACCTGCGCGGCCAGGCAGAGGTCGAACGCATCGTGGAACGGGCGACGGACGACTGCATCTCCGCGATCACCGACACGATCACCACCGACACAGGCGTCGATGTCGAACGGGCCCGGCTGCTGGCGTCAGGGATGGTCGGGTTGTCGCAGGTCAGCGCCCGGTACTGGTTGCAGCAATCGCCGCACGTGTCACGGTCGGAAGCCATCGAGTTGCTGTCGACGCTGATGTGGCGTGGCATCTCCCGCTTCCCACGCCAGGAGCCCGGCGGGCCGTCGGCACATCAGGTGCCGACGACACCCACCGGGTCCTGAGCAGGTTGTTGCCTTCGAGGGAATCACCCGGTCAGGATGTGTAGCTGAAGCCCACCCGGCGACCGTCCGCCGGTGCGATCTCGACGTAGCCGATACGCGACGACGGCACGATCACCCGTCGGCCCTTCTCGTCAACCAGAACCAGGGTGCCGAGCGGATTCTTCAGCGATTCGGCAATCTGAGCCTCGATTTCGTCGGGGTTCGATGTCGAGCTGACCACCAGTTCGCGCCCGGTGTCCGTCACACCGATCTTGACGTCCACGCCAGACCTCCATAGTTGTTTCGCTGAGCTGTTTCGCTGAATCCCACATGACGCACGGACCCGAGATCCGCGCCGGTCACCCCAGGCTAGTGCAGCGGCGGCGGCACCCCAGCCGCCCGGGGTGCGCCGACGGTGAACACCGGCGAAGGAGGGCCGACGTGAACACGAGAGAACGCGGGAGACGTGACCGGCGCAGCCGACATCAACACCGGCGGCGCAGCCGACGCGAACAAAGGCGCAGCGCACATGAACACCAGCGCGGCCGACCTCCGGCGAACTCAGAACTCAGAACTCAGAACTCAGAACTCAGAACTCAGAACTCAGAACTCAGAACAGCGTGAACTCGTCCGACACTAAACCCTTGAGCTCGTCGTAGTCGAGCACCACGCACCGGATCCCCCGGTCGCCGGCCAACGTCCTGGCCTGCGGTTTGATCTGCTGCGCCGCGAACACGCCGGAAACGGGGGCCAGCATCGGGTCGCGGTTCAGCAGCTCCAGATATCGCGTGAGTTGCTCGACACCGTCGATGTCGCCGCGTCGCTTGATCTCCACAGCGACGCTGCGCCCGGTCGCGTCACGGCACATCAGGTCGACCGGGCCGATCGGGGTCGGGAACTCGCGCCGGACCAGGGACCAGCCGTCGCCCAGCGTGGCGACGTGCTCGGCCAGCAGGATCTGCAGATGCGCCTCGACACCGTCCTTGACCAGGCCAGGATCGACGCCGAGTTCGTGCCGCGAGTCGTGCATCACCTCTTCGAAGGTGATCACCAGCTTCTCGCCGGCCTTGTTCTGCACCGTCCACCGGCCCGGTTCGTCGGCGCTCGCCGGCTCTTCCACCGTCCAGCACGGCGGCGACATCCAGTTCAGCGGCTTGTAGGACCCGCCGTCGGAGTGCACGAGCACAGAGTTGTCGGCCTTGACCATCAGCACCCTGATCGCGGACGGCAGATGAGCGGTCAGCCGACCCACATAGTCCACCGAGCACCGGGCCACCACGAGACGCACCCGGTCACCCTAAACGGTGCGGGACGGCTCTCAGGCCAGCGGCAGCGTCCCGCCGCCTCCGGTGCCGACACCCACCCGCTCGATCTTGCCGCCGAGCTGCTGCAGGTCCTCGACGAAATGCGGATACCCGCGGTCGATGTGCATCACCTCGTGAACCTCCGTCACGCCCTCCGCTGCCAGCCCGGCCAGCACGAGGCCGGCGCCGGCCCGGATGTCGGTGGACCACACCGGCGCGCTGGAGAGCTGTTCCCGGCCGCGCAGTGCGGCGTGGTGGCCGTCGGTCCTGGCGTCGGCGCCCATCCTGATCAGCTCGTCGACGAACCGGAACCGCGCCTCGAAGACGTTCTCGGTGACCAGTGAGTGGCCGTCCGCGACGGCCGCCAGCGCGAGCGCCATCGGCTGCAGGTCGGTGGGAAACCCTGGATAGGGCATCGTGACGAAGTCGACGGCACGCGGGCGGTGCGGCATGGTGACGGTGAATTCGTGCGTGCCCGTGTCGATCTCGGCCCCCGCACGGCTCAGCCGCTCCAGCGGCGCACGAAGGAACGCCGGATCGACGCCCTCGACCCGCACCGAGCCACGGGTGATCGCCGCGGCGTAGGCCCAGGTGCCGCCGACCACCCGATCCCCGACCGTGCGATGCACCGTGGGATGCAGACGCTCGACCCCTTCGATGGTGACCGTGGCAGTTCCGGCGCCGTCGATCTTCGCGCCCATCTGGCCCAGCATCTCGGCGAGATCGATGATCTCCGGCTCGCGGGCGGCGTTGTCGATCACCGTGGTGCCGTCGGCGAGAACCGCTGCCATCAGGATGTTCTCGGTCGCGCCGACACTCGGGAAATCCAGTCCGATGCTGGCCCCGTGCAGCCTCTCGGCGGATCCGACCACCTTGCCGTGCTCGATGTTCATCGTCGCGCCCATCGCCCGCAGCCCGGACTGGTGCATGTCCAGTGGTCGGGATCCGATCGCGTCCCCGCCCGGCAGCGCCACCTGTGCGCGTCGACAGCGACCCATCAGCGGGCCCAGGACGCACACCGAGGCCCGCAACCGCCCGACCGCCGGGAAATCGGCGTGGTAGGACAGCTCAGCCGGAGTGGTGATGGTCACCGTCTCGCCGGCCAGCGACACCTCGGCACCCAGCCCGGTCAGCACGTCGGCCATCAGCGGGACGTCGAGGATCTCCGGGCAATTCGAGATCACGGTGGTGCCCTCGGCGAGCAGCGCTGCGGCCATCAGTTTCAGGACGCTGTTCTTGGCGCCCGCGACCCGGACGCTGCCGGACAGCCGAGCGCCGCCGGTGACCAGAAAGCGTTCCACGGTTGGCACTCTAACGGGCCAATCGGCGGGCCGAGTCCCCTCACCCCCGCGCGGACGGGTCGCCGACAGCCGGCCGGGGACCGCAACCAGGGGACGGTGCAAGCGGCTGCGGCGGGGGATGCGGAGCGGTGCGCGGTGCGCCGTAGGGTGAGCCCATGGCCGTGCACCTGACCCGCATCTACACCCGTACCGGCGACGACGGCACCACCGGCCTCGCCGACTTCAGCCGGGTCCACAAGACCGACCCGCGGCTCGTCGCGTACGCGGACTGCGACGAGACGAACGCGACGCTCGGCCTGGTGATGGCGCTGGGGCATCCGGCCGCGGACGTGGCGACCGTCATCCGGCGCGTGCAGAACGAGTTGTTCGATCTGGGGGCCGACCTGGCCACTCCGGTGGTCGACGATCCGCCGTATCCCCCGCTGCGGGTCACCCAGGAGTACATCGACCGGCTCGAGGTGGATTGCGACCGGTTCAACGCCGATCTCACCGAGCTGACGTCGTTCATCCTGCCGGGCGGAACCCCCGCGGGAGCGCTGCTGCATCAGGCGCGGACGGTGAGCCGGCGGGCGGAGCGCAGCGCGTGGGCGCTGCGTCAGGCGGACCCGGACCGCACCAATCCGCTGGCACCGACCTATCTGAACCGGTTGTCGGACCTGCTGTTCATCCTGGCGCGGGTGGCGAACCCGGAGGGCGACGTGCAATGGGTCCCGGGCGGCGACCGGGGCTGATTAGCAGTGAGCGCTGGGTCGTGAACGGAGCCGGGGATTCAGTCCGGAACGAGCCGGGGACCCAGTTCTGAACTCGGTGGCTCAGGTCTTGCGGATGCCCCGATGAAACAGCCGCACCGAGCGGGTGGCCGGCGGGAGCGATTCGAGCCAGGAACGAAGACCGGTGAGCGCCTCTTCGCTCAGCGCCAGCTCCATCTGCTCGCCGCCGTCGGTACATCGCACGATCACCGAGTCGACGGGCAGCAGGTCGGGCTCGGTCCCCACCGGAGGACGCCGATCGCCCAGCTTGAGCGATTCGCGCATCAGCCTGCCGGCAACGCCCGGCCACGGCGAGAACGAGCGGTACATCAGGAACTCGTTGTCCCGGAACCGCCCCTGACCCAGGATCCACCCGCGGCCGTCAGGGGTGAGGTCACGGCGCCAGCACACGTCGATCGCCCCGGACCGGGTGAGAGCGGACCGCCGTACCGCGATGACAACGATGGCGAGGACGACGAGCAGGACAGCCGCGATTCCCAGAGCTTCGCCGAGAATCACGATGTCCATGGCGTTGCGACCGGGATCCGCTGCTGACTCAGATGTCGTTGCCGGTTGCGAGCAGCTGCGCTTGGGCTCGACGCAGCTCGTTCTCGGCCTCTGCGGAATCGCCACCACGGGACTTCGCCGCCTCATAGGCCGCGCGGGCCTTCGTGACATCGATCTCGTCCGAGAGTTGCGCGTCCTCCGCGAGGATCGAGACACCGTCCTTGGTCACCGACAGGAAGCCGCCATGCACGGCGACACCCAATACGTTGCCGTTGGTCTCGATGATCCTGGCCGCGAAACCCTCGCGAAGCTGCGCCAGCAACGGTGAATGGCCGGCCATCACGCCGATGTCGCCGTCCACGGTACGGGCGACCACCATCTGCGCCTTGCCGCTCCAGAGCTCACGCTCGACGGCGACCAGATTCACCTCGATCTCGGCCACGAAACGGCTCCGCCTCTGCTCGATGGAACTGGACTTGAACTGAACTCACCGTGCCGGTGCGGACCGGCGGGCGCTACGGCATTCGGGATGATTCTAACCCGGTCGGACAGGAACCCCTGCGGTGAGGCGGTCACCATCACAGGCCGCCACACCTCTGCAGGGGCGCGGCCACACCCGGCCGGGCTCCCTTCCTCCGGAGCCCGGCCGCGAGAGCCGCTGTGCTACAGGGTCTTTGCCTTGGCCAGCACGTCGTCGATGCCGCCGACGTTCAGGAAGGCCTGCTCGGGGATGTTGTCGTACTCGCCCTTGGCGATGGCGTCGAAAGACTCGATGGTGTGATCCATCTCGACGTACGAACCGTCCATGCCGGTGAACTGCTTGGCGACGAAGAAGTTCTGCCCGAGGTAGCGCTCCATCCGGCGGGCGCGGCCGACGAGAAGCTTGTCCTCCTCGCCGAGTTCGTCCATCCCGAGGATCGCGATGATGTCCTGCAACTCCTTGTACTTCTGCAGGATCCGGATGACCTCCTGGGCGACCCGGTAGTGCTCGTCGCCGACGAACTGCGGATCCAGGATCCGGGAGGTCGACGACAGCGGGTTCACCGCGGGATAGATGCCCTTCTCGGTGATGCCACGGTCGAGCTCGGTGGTGGCGTCGAGGTGCGCGAACGTCGTCGCCGGCGCAGGGTCGGTGTAGTCGTCGGCGGGCACGTAGATCGCCTGCAGCGAGGTGATGGACCGGCCACGGGTGGAGGTGATCCGTTCCTGCAGCTCACCCATCTCGTCGGCGAGGGTGGGCTGGTATCCCACCGCCGACGGCATCCGGCCGAGCAGCGTCGACACCTCGGAACCGGCCTGGGTGAACCGGAAGATGTTGTCGATGAACAGCAGCACGTCCTGGTTCTGCACATCGCGGAAGTACTCCGCCATGGTCAGGGCGGACAGTGCGACCCGCATACGGGTGCCGGGCGGCTCGTCCATCTGGCCGAACACCAGCGCGGTGTCGTTGATGACGCCGGACTCCGTCATTTCCGTGAAGAGGTCGTTGCCCTCGCGGGTCCGCTCCCCGACCCCGGCAAAGACCGAGGTACCACCGAAGTTCTTGGCGACCCGGGTGATCATCTCCTGGATCAACACGGTCTTGCCGACACCGGCACCGCCGAACAGGCCGATCTTGCCGCCCTGCACGTAGGGGGTCAGCAGGTCGATGACCTTGATGCCGGTGACCAGCTGCGTCGTCCGGCCCTCGAGCTGGTCGAACGCCGGGGGCTTGCGGTAGATCGGCCAGTGCTCGGCGTCCTCGCCGGTCCCCGGCGCGTCAAGGCAGCGGCCGAGCGCGTTGAAGACGTGGCCCTTGACGGCGTCGCCGACGGGCACCGAGATCGGGGCACCGGTGTCGGTCACCGGCGCGCCACGGACCAGACCGTCGGTCGGCTGCATCGAGATGCTCCGCACGATGTCGTCACCGAGGTGCAGTGCGACCTCGAGCGTCAGGGTGTGCGCGTCGCCTGCGCCGGTCACCTCGACGTGCAGCGCGTTGAACAGCGGCGGGACACCGCCCCGGGGGAACTCGATGTCGACGACCGGGCCGATGACCCGTACGACCCTGCCGGTGGTGGGGGGTGCTTCGGTGGTGGTCATGTCAGTCCTCTTCGTTGCCGGATGCGGCGAGAGCATCAGCGCCGCCGACGATCTCGGTGAGTTCCTGGGTGATCTGCGCCTGACGGGCCTGGTTGGCCTGCCGGCTGAGGTTGCGGATGATGTCGTTCGCGTTGTCCGTCGCGGCCTTGCAGGCGGCGCGCCGAGCAGCGGACTCGCTCGCGGCCGCGTCCAGCAGTGCGGCGTAGATGCGGGTCTTGAGGTACTTCGGCAGCATCTCGTCGAGCAACCGGTCCGATGACGGCTCGAACTCGTACGACGGCAACAGCGTGTCCGGCGAATCGCTCTCGACGTACTCGATCTCCATCGGCGCCATCCGCCTCGCCTGCGGCCGCTGGGTGATCATCGACACGAAGTGCGTGGACACCAGGTGGATCTCGTCGATGCCGGGCTCGCCGTCAGGAGAGGTCCCGTCGGAACCAGCGGTGAACGCCGGCAGCAGCGCCTCCGTTGCCCGCTCGGCGTCGGCGTAGGTCGGCCGCTCGGAGAAGCCGGTCCACGATTCGGCGACCGGACGCTGGCGGAAGGTGAAGTAGCCCAGGCCTTTGCGGCCGATCACATAGATGACCGACTCCTTGCCCTGTGACTTCAGCAGCGCCGACAGTTCCTCCGCCGCCTTGATCACCGCGGAGTTGTAGCCGCCGCACAGACCGCGATCCGCCGTGATCAGCAGGATCCCGGCTCGCTTGGGCTCGTCCCGCTCGTTGAGCAACGGGTGGTCCAGCGTGGACGCGGACGCCAGCGCCGTCAGCACGTCGGTGATCTGCATCGAGTACGGCGCCGCCGCGGCAACCTTGGCCTGTGCCTTGGCGATCCGCGAGGTGGCGATCATCTCCTGCGCCTTGGTGATCTTCTGCGTCGAACGGACCGACTTGACCCGTTGCCGCAGCACCCTGACCTGGGCGGCCATCACTCACCTCCAGCTGGAGCGGTCGGAGCCATCACTTCTTGGCCGGCGGGCGCCGGACCTGAACCTGGACCTTCTCGTGGCCCACCTCGGACTCGTCCATCGCCCGCACCTCCGGCTGCCGGCCCAGGATCTGGCCTTCGGACGTGGTGAAGGTGTCGGAGAACTCGGCCAGGGCGGCGAGCAGAGCCTTCTCGCTGTCGTCGGACAGGTCGCGCTCGTTCTTGATGGCCTCCAGCGGGCTGCCGTTGGCGTGCCGCAGGTACTGCAGGAACTCGGTCTCGAAGCGCCGGATGTCCTGCACCGGGACGCGGTCCATGTGGCCGCGGGTACCGGCCCAGATGGCGACGACCTGCTCCTCGACCGGGTACGGGCTGAACTGCGGCTGCTTGAGCAGCTCGACCAGACGCGAACCGCGGGCCAGCGCACGCTTGGAGACGTCGTCGAGGTCGGAGCCGAAGGCGGCGAAGGCCTCGAGCTCGCGGTAGGCCGACAGGTCCAGACGCAGCGTGCCGGACACCTTGCGCATGGCCTTGACCTGCGCGGCGCCACCGACCCTGGACACCGAGATACCGACGTTGACGGCCGGCCGGACACCCGAGTTGAACAGGTCACCCTCGAGGAAGCACTGACCGTCGGTGATGGAGATGACGTTGGTCGGGATGTACGCCGACACGTCACCGGCCTTGGTCTCGATCAGCGGCAGGCCGGTCATCGAGCCGGCGCCCAGCTCGTCCGACAGCTTCGCGCAACGCTCCAGCAGACGGGAGTGCAGGTAGAAGACGTCGCCCGGGTACGCCTCGCGGCCCGGCGGGCGGCGGAGCAGCAGCGAGATCGCGCGGTAGGCCTCGGCCTGCTTGGACAGGTCGTCGAAGATGATCAGGACGTGCTTGCCCTGGTACATCCAGTGCTGGCCGATGGCGGAACCGGTGTACGGCGCCAGCCACTTGAAGCCGGCGGAATCGGAGGCCGGGGCGGCGACGATCGTGGTGTATGCGAGCGCGCCGGCGTCCTCGAGGGACTGCCGGACACCGGCGATCGTGGTGCCCTTCTGGCCGATCGCGACGTAGATGCAGCGCACCTGCTGCTGCGGATCGCCGGTCTCCCAGTTCTGCTTCTGGTTGATGATGGTGTCGACGCAGACCGCGGTCTTGCCGGTCTTGCGGTCGCCGATGATGAGCTGACGCTGTCCGCGGCCGATCGGCGTCATCGAGTCGATGGCCTTGATGCCGGTCTGCAGCGGTTCCTTGACGCCCTGCCGCTCGACGACGGAAGCCGCCTGCAGTTCCAGCGCGCGGGTCTCGTCGGAGGCGATCTCGCCCAGGCCGTCGATCGGCTGCGCCAGCGGATTGACCACCCGGCCGAGGAAGCCGTCGCCGACCGGGACGGACAGGACCTCGCCGGTCCTGGTGACCTGCTGCCCCTCCTCGATCGTGTTGGCGTCACCGAGGATGACCGCGCCGATGGAGCGGACGTCGAGGTTCAACGCCACCCCGAGCACCCCGCCGGGGAACTCGAGCAGCTCGTTGGCCATCGCCGATGGCAATCCCTCGACGGTGGCGATGCCGTCGCCGCACTCCGCGACGATGCCGACCTCCTCCCGAGTCACCTCGGGCGAGTAGTCGGAGACGTAGCTTTCGATCGCGGAGCGGATCTCGTCGGAGGAGATCGTCAACTCGGTCATCGCGTTCCCGTTCTGTGTCATCAAGGCCTGGTACTGCTTGTCAGATTCTGTGCTGCTGGTGGCGCAAACCGGTGGGTCGCCCCGGGCCGGGTGTCAGCCGGACATCCGGCGCCGCAGGGTTTCCAATTGCGCCGCGACGCTGCCGTCGATGACCTCGTCACCGACCTGCACGCGAATTCCGCCGACCAGCGAGCCGTCGACCTCGAGGTGTGTGGAGACCTCGCGGCCGTAGATCCGGTTCAACGATCGCTTCAGGCGTGCCGTCTGATCCTCGGTCAACGGTACGGCGGCCGTGACGAACGCGACCACCTTCTGCCGGCGCTCGGCGGCGGCATCGACCAGTTCCCGTACCCCGAAGGTGAACGACCGGCCGGCGGTGTCCCGGGCGAGCGCGTCGACCAGTTCGGTGACCAGCGGATGCGAGCGTCCCGAGAGCAACCGGTCGACCAGCCGTGACCGGGCATTCGGATCGGCGGTCGGGTCGTCCAGGATCACCGAGAGCTCCGGAGAGGCATCGACGATCCGGGAGAACCGGAACAGCTGGTCCTCGATCTCGTCGAGGTCGCCGGTCCGCTCCACCCGCAGGAACATCGCGGTCCGGCTCACCTTGCGCAGCGCGTCCTGCAGGTCGCGCGACGACGACCAGCTCTGCCGCACCGCGAACTCGACCACCGACATCGCTGCGGGGCCGATCTTGGCGGACAGCAACCGCTGCGCGATGGCCACCCGGGTGTCCGCGTCGAGCGTCCCCTCGGACAGCGTCCGGCGCAGCGGCACTTCGTTCAACAGCAGATCGGAGACCTGGTCGACCTCGGTGCCGAGAGCGTTCAACGCGTCCGTGTCGAGTTGCTCGGCAACGGTCAGCACGTGCGAGTTCGTCGCGATCAGCGATTCTCGACTGGCGATGTGTTGCATCAGCGTTCCAGGTCGGCCAGGAAGCGCTCGACCGTCCGGGTCTGCCGTGCATCGTCCTGCAGCGACTCACCGACGACCTTGCTGGCCAGCTCGACGGACACCCGACCCAGGTCGGACCGCAGTTCGGCGACGATCTGCGCCCGTTGGGCCTCCAGCTGCGCACGTCCGGCCGCGGAGATCCGTTCGGTCTCGGCATGAGCCTGGGCGAGCATGTCGTCCCGGATCGCCTGCGCCTGGGCGCGCGCGTCCTCGCGGATCTTGGCGGCCTCCTCGCGGGCACCGGCAAGCTGCTGGTTGTACCGGTCGAGCGCGGCCTTCGCCTCGTTCTGCGCCTCTTCGGCCTTGGCGATGCCACCCTCGATGGCCTTGGTCCGCGCGGCATAGGCACGCTCGAACTGTGGCCAGACGAACTTGCCCAGCACGAACAGCAGCAGGGCGAACGCGATGGCCGCGATGATGACCTCGCCGATCGGCAGGCCGATCGGGTTGGTGGCCTCCTCGGCCGCGATGTTGGAGATCATTCGGTCCTCACCTCTGCGCTATTGGGACTCTGAGCTAGCGGGGGCGCGGATCAGGTCAGGATGAACGGGACAACGAAGCCCAGCAGGGCGAGCGCCTCGGACACGGCGAACCCAAGGAACGCGTAGGTCCTGGTCAGGCCTGCCGACTCCGGCTGCCGCGCCGTCGAGGTGATGTAGGCGGCCCACACGATGCCGACACCGATACCGGGTCCGATCGCGGAAAGGCCGTACCCGAGGGTGCCGACGTTGCCGGTGACTTCCGCGAGCTGGAGGACGTCAGACATGGGGTTGCTTCTCCCTTTCACGAGATCCGGTACCGGATCCTGGTGGTCAATCGCTGACCGCGCCGGTGCGGGCCAGATGGTGCCGGTTCAGTGCTGGAACTGCTGTGTGAAGACTGCGGTGTGAAAACTGCGGTGTATGCGAACTGCGGTGCTGAAACTTGGGTGGAACTGCTGTTGTGCGTCTCAGTGCGAGTCGGCCAGTGATGATTCCAGGTAGATCGCGGTCAGCAGGACGAACACGTAGGCCTGCAGGGAGATGATCAGCAATTCGAAGAACACCAGCCCGAGGCTTCCGATGAACGGCAGCGTCCCGAGCACATAGTTCAGGAACCCGCCCTCTCCCCAGAGGTAGACCGTGCCGAACGCCGCGATGGTGATCAGCATGTGGCCGGCGAACATGTTGGCGAACAACCGGATGGCCAGGGTGAACGGCCGCAGGATGATGTTCGACAGGAATTCGATCGGGATCAGCAGGAGATGCATGGCGATCGGGATGCCCGGGATGTAGCACATCAACTTGAAAAACCCGAAGAACCCGTGCTTCTGGATCCCGACGATCATGTAGATGAACCAGACCATGACGGCCAGCAGCACCGGGATCGCGAAGTGCGATGTCACCGGCAACTGGGCGACAGGGACGATGCCCCAAAGGTTCTGGATCAGGATGAAGACGAACAGGGTGGCCAGGAACCCGGCCCACTTGCGACCGTTCTTCCCACCCAGGATCTCGATCGCGACGCCGTTGCGGACGAATCCGTAGATTCCCTCACCGGCGAACTGCAACTTGCCGGGCAGCATCGCCGACTTGCGTGACGCGGCCAGGAAGAAGGCCATCAGAATCACGGTGCCGAGAACCAGCAGCACCATCGCCTTGACCGATGCGATGACGCTGCCGTCGCCGATCTTGTCGAAGAAGAAGGAGTGCTCGACGGTCGGCGCGACGAATTCGCCGCCTTCCTCGGCCGCCATCAGGCCCTGGGAGAGCAGACTCATGCTCAGGGACACTCGGTCTCCCTTCGGGTGCCGGCCGAAGGTGGCCCGTCGGCGGGTTCAGCTGATATCGGTGGTGCCATCACTCGTGCGCGTACTGCTCGTTCTCGGTGGAAGGCCTTGTCTCTGTTGGCCAACTTTGCTGCTCTCAATGCTGTTGCTGCGTCAGCCTTCTGGGCCGATGTCCTCGCGGTCTCGGTCGTCTCGGGACGTCCGAACCGCATCACCACGGCGTAGATGCCCAGTGCCAGCCCTATGACGAACCCGGTCGGCATCATCAGGCGGGTGTCCCACCAATGATCCAACAGCCAACCGACTCCGCCGAACACCACGAGTCCGGAGATCATGGTGCTGAGAACCGCCCAGCCCTGATCGACTCCCCCGGAGGGGGGCCGGGCTACGGCACGCATCTTCATGGCGTCCCGGACACTATCAGTTGCTCAAGACCTCCGTCGCACCCACCCAAGGTGATCCTTACCGCGTGTCTGGGATCACCGAAAAGCATGCTGTACACCCGTTTTCGCTGGTGACGGGCAACACGTTCGGTCGTGCAAGATCATCCGGGGTCGACGTAGTAGAGCTTCAATGTCCAGACATACCGCATGTGCGCGCCGAGCCACAGGAACAGTCCGAGCCCGATCGCGCCGGCCATCCACCTGACATCGACGAGTCCGTCGATCGGCATCGTCATGAGCACGATCGCCAGCACCAGCACCTTGATGACATAGGCGAACAGGGCGGCGATCATCACGGTCTTCGGGTTCGTCTTGCCGACCCAGGCGATCACCATCGCCGAGAAGGTGAAGAAGGCGCCGACGATCACGGTGCCGATCAGTACCCCCAGCACGGCGCCCAGGCCCTGGGTGAATCCGGCGACCGTTCCGAGGACGACAGCGCCGGCGACCAGGGCGATCCAGCAGAGCCGCAGGTGACCGAGCGACCAGATGCCCTCGGAGCGGCTTCGGTCGGCGATCTTCTGCGCCGCCCGGGCCTCTGCGGACAGGTCGACCGGGGCGCGTCGTGGGGTCGGCGTGCCGTCGTCCTTCGGTCCCCCGGGAAGCGTCATGGCGCGACCGCCGGCGGCACACTGTCGCTGCGCACGCGGGCCAGCCGCCGGGCCTGCATCTTGGGCCAGGTGGAGAACGCGAGCCCGACTGCGATCAGCACGGACACCGGCACGATCGCGACCTCCCAGGTGACGAAGACCAGCGAGACCGCGCCGGCGGCGAGCAC
The DNA here is from genome assembly GCF_052976845.2 of Nakamurella sp. GG22. NCBI lineage: Bacteria > Bacillati > Actinomycetota > Actinomycetes > Nakamurellales > Nakamurellaceae > Nakamurella > Nakamurella sp. GG22. The sequence goes on from NZ_JBRIIO020000002.1 coordinate 250,243, forward strand.
GAACGCCCAGTAGTAGAAGATCAGCACCGCCTGGCGATGGGTATGGCCGATGGCGAGCATCCGGTGGTGCAGGTGCTGTTTGTCCGCGCTGAACGGATGGCGGCCTTCCTTGGTCCGGCGGATCACCGCCAGCAGGAAGTCCAGCACCGGGATGAAGACAACCGCGAGCGCGACGATCAGCGGCGCGAGCAGCGCGATGGTGGAGCGCGGCCCGAACGTGGAGGGATCGAGCTTGCCGCCCGCGCTGACCGTCGCGCCGGCCATCGCCAGGCCGATGAACATCGCGCCGGAGTCGCCCATGAAGATGCGGGCGGGCGAGAAGTTGTGCGGCAGGAAGCCGATGCAGGCGCCGAACAGCGCTGCCGCGATCAGCGGTGGCTGGGACGCCGAGCTGTCGTCCCCGGACAGCGACAACTGCCGCACCGAGAAAATGAAGATGGCGAACGCCGAGATGGCCGCCACTCCGGCGAGCAGACCGTCCAGGCCGTCGATGAAGTTCATCGCGTTCGTCAGCACGACCGTCAGCAGGACGGTCAGCACGATGCCCTGCGTCTGATCGAGGCTGACCAGGCTGCCGCCGGTGGGACCGCTGCCGGGCAGCCACAACACCTGCCACTGCACGCCGAACAGCACCAGCACGCCCGCGGCCAGGATCTGACCTGCCAGCTTCGCGATGGCGTCCAGATCGAAACGGTCGTCCAGCACCCCGACCAGGCAGATCAGCCCGCCCGCGGCAAGGATGCCCAGCACCTCGGATGACGAGATGAACGCGCCGCCGACGGCCGGCAGCTGCAAGGCCATCAGCACAGCGGCGGCGAACCCCGCGTACACCGCGACGCCGCCCATCCGCGGGATCGGCAGCGAGTGCACGTCACGCTCACGGATCGGGGTGACGGCACCGAGCCGGACGGCGAGCAGCCTGACCAGCCCGGTCAACAAGAAGGTGACGACCACGGCGGTCCCGAAGACCAGCGCGTACTCGCGCGTCGGGATCACATACTCCGCCACCCGGTCAGGGTAGTCGGGACGGCCCGCGCGAACCGACACCCGCGCCGACCCCCGCACCGGCCCAGGCCGCGGCCCGGCAGCGGTCGGAAAGAAAAATCCGCCAACCGCGGAACCGCTGACGGTATGGGCCGTCGTATAGATGTAGCTCCGATTCACCCTTCGAACGGATGGGGTCCGACGCCCGGACCAAGCATTGCCGCCGAGGGCAACGAATCAGAACTAGCCCCACGCCGGGAGCTGCCCGCAGGCCCGATCGCGACACGCCGTCGCCGGTCGGGCCTTCGGCCATTTCCGGGGCCGATGACGTCCTGCGCCGGACCGGTGCTGCGTTCGCCCGATCAGGCCGGCAGTTCGATCTCGCCGATGACCTCACGGATCCGGTCGGTGCTCACGGCCCCGGCCCGCAGGACGCGCGGCACCTCCGACGTCAGGTCCACCACCGTGGAGGCGACACCGATCGGTGACGGACCGCCCTCCAGGTACACCGAGACGTCGTCACCCAGTTGCGCCGCGGCGTCGGCGGCGGTGGTGGCGGCCGGGCTGCCACTCCGGTTCGCGCTGGAGACGGCCATCGGGCCGACCAGTCGCAGCAGGTCCAGCGCCACCGGGTGCAGCGGCATCCGCACCATGACGGTGCCCTTCGCGTCCCCGAGATCCCAGCTGAGGCTGGGTGCGTGCTCGATGACGAGCGACAGGCCGCCGGGCCAGAAGGCCTCGATGAGGGTGCGGGCCACCGGCGGAACAGCCATCACCAGGCCGTCGATGGTGGTCCAGGATCCGACCAGGACCGGAACCGGCATGTCCGGTCCGCGGCCCTTGGCAGCCAACAGCGCGCGTACAGCGGCGGCGTTGAACGCGTCGGCCCCGATCCCGTAAACGGTGTCTGTGGGCATCACCACAAGATTCCCGGACCGGGCGGCATGCGCGGCGGCTTCCAGCCCGGCCCGCCTTGCCACCGGGTCCGCGCAATCGAACATGGTCACGGAGCAGTCCTCCCGGTGTTGGTCATCCCACAGGTCCTGGCGCGTTCATGGTGGGTACTCATGGTGTCGCTCATCGCGTGGCCATCCTGATCCGGGTGGCGGTGACGAACCGCGGCCGACCCGTCAGATCCGGGTGGTCGACGACGTCGGTCAGCACCCGGCGGTTGCCGAGCAGTTCGGGCACGGACTCCCCCTGCGTGTCGTCGTGCTCGATCGCCAGCACGCCGCCGACCTTCAGCAGACCCGCCGCGACCGAGATCAGCGGCCGGATCAGCGCAAGACCGTCGGGGCCGCCGAAGACGGCCTCCGCCGGATCGTGGTCACCCACTTCCGGCTCGACGGCGGTACCGTCCGGCACGTAGGGCGGGTTGGCCGTCACCAGGTCGGCGGTGGCGTCGAGGTCGGACAGCAGCCGGGGGTCCAGGATGTCGCCGCCGCGCAGTTCCACCGGCGTCCCGCCGCGGTCGACGTGTGCAACGACGTTCCGCCGTGCCCAGGCCAGCGCCTGGTGCGATCGTTCGACCGCGATCACGCGGGCGTCGGGCCGGGCGGCCGAGATCGCCAGGGCGATCGCCCCGCTGCCCGCGCAGAGATCGACGACGATCGGCGACCGGACGTCGGCAATGGCTTTCAGTGCCCAGTCGACGAGCCACTCGGTCTCCGGCCGCGGAATGAACACCCCGGGGCCGACGGCGATCGTGGCCTGGCCGAACTGCACCGACCCGACGATGTGCTGCAGCGGAATGCGTTCCGCGCGGCGGGCCACCAGCGCGTGGTAACCGTCGATCCAGGACGACTCGACGAGCGGGGTCAGCCCGAGGCGGGTCCGGGAGACGCCCAGCAGGTGCGCGGCCAGTTCCTCGGCGTCGACGCCGGGGCTCGGCACACCGGCGCGGTCCAGGGTCGCGGTGGCCGCGACGATGGCCGACCGCAGCGACTGGCGGCTCATGGCCGGCCGGCTGTGCCGGTCGCCAGCCGCTCGGTGCGGTCGGCCTGGGCCAGCGCGTCCAGCACCGCATCGAGGTCGCCGTCCAGCACCGCGTCGAGGTTGTAGGCCTTGTATCCGACGCGGTGGTCGGCGATGCGATTCTCCGGGAAGTTGTACGTACGAACACGTTCCGACCGGTCCACGGTGCGGACCTGGGACCTGCGCGCGTCCGCTGCGGCGGCATCGGCGGTCGCCCGGGCCGCGGCCAGCAGCCGCGCGCGCAGGATCCGCATCGCCTGTTCCTTGTTCTGCAGCTGGGATTTCTCGTTCTGGCAGGAGACCACGATGCCGGTCGGGACGTGGGTGATCCGGACCGCGGAATCGGTGGTGTTGACGGACTGGCCGCCGGGGCCGGACGAGCGGAACACGTCGATCCGCAGGTCGTTGGGGTCCACGGTGACGTCGACGTCCTCGGCCTCCGGGGCGACCAGCACCCCGGCCGCGGACGTATGGATGCGTCCCTGCGACTCGGTCACCGGGACGCGCTGTACGCGGTGAACGCCGCCCTCGAACTTGAGCCGGGCCCACACCCCGTCCGCCGAGGCGGCCGGTGCCTTGATCGCGACCGTCGCGTCCTTGTAGCCGCCCAGGTCTGATTCGGTCGCCGACAGGACCTCGGTCTTCCAGCCGCGACGTTCGGCGTACCGCAGGTACATCCGGAGCAGGTCACCGGCGAACAGGGCCGATTCCTCGCCGCCCTCACCGGCTTTCACCTCGACCAGCACGTCCTTGCTGTCGTCCGGGTCGCGCGGGGTGAGCAACTCGCCCAGCCGGGTCTCGAGCTCGGCCACCCGGTCGGCCACGGCCTGCGCTTCGTCGGCGAAACTCGGGTCCTCCGCGGTCAACTCACGGGCGGCCTGCAGGTCTCCCCTGGCCTCGTCCAGCGCAGTGGAGGTGGTGACGATCGGCGTCAGCTCGGCGTAGCGCCGACCGAGCCGCCGGGCAACGGCCTGGTCGGCGTGCACCCCGGGGTCGTTGAGCCGGGCCTGTAGGTCTTCGTACTCGGCCAGCAACTGCTCGATGGAGGCGCGGGGCACGTCGGCGGAAGGAGCGGACGTCATCGGTCGGCTTCCTCCTTCGAGCTGGATCTTCCCGGAACAGCAAACGGCGCCCGCGGACCGTGTCGGTCCTGCGGGCGCCGTCGATGCGCTAGCGGCTGCGCTTGCCGTACCGCGCCTCGAAGCGCGCGACCCGGCCGCCGGTGTCCAGGATCTTCTGCTTGCCGGTGTAGAACGGGTGGCAGTTCGAGCAGACCTCGACGTGGATCTTGCCGCTGTTCTCGGTGCTGCGGGTGGTGAAGGTGTTGCCGCAACCGCAGCTGACCTCGGTGGTCACGTATGCGGGATGGATGCCGGTCTTCATGCGATGTCCTCTTTCGGTAGAGCCTTGCGTGGGGCGCCGGGTCGTCCGCGACGGTGCGTCGGGGGCGTGAACCGGAGCCGGGCTCGACCGACCAGTGTGCCAGATGGGTCGGTCATTTAGCCAAACAGTGCGGGGCGGCGGGCTATTCCGGCGCGGCCGCCGCACCGGAAGAACCTCGTCAGGGGATGGTGACCCCGATGACCGCCCTGGTGTCGCCGGTGAACCGGTTCATCAGCTTGGTCCACCACCCCATCAGCCCGTACTTGGCGGCCAACGCACCGAGCACGGCCGGCGCCTCGGAGTGCGGCAGCATCCGAGCGGTGGCGTCGACCGGTTTCCCGCGCGGGTTGCCACGGACGGTGCAGGGTGCGATCTGCACCCGGCCGGTGCGCCGAATCCGCTTGACCTTGCCGGAGTCGCGGATGGTCCAGACCCGCAACTCGTCGCCGATCCGCACCACCCACACCGGCGTCGGGACGCCGGTGCCGTCCTTGCGGAACGTCGTCAGCAGGGCGTACTGGGCGTCGCCGAGCACATCCAGTGGTGTGGTCATGCCCCTCAGTCGCTGCCGGGGGTGTTCTTCGCCACCTGCATCAGGAACTCGACGTTGCTGCGTGTCTTGCGCAGCCGATCGAGCACCAGCTCCAGCGCCTGCTGGGTGTCCAGCGCGGCCAGCACCCGGCGGAGCTTGACGACGATCGCCAACTCGTCGGGCGACAGCAGCAGGTCTTCCTTACGGGTCGACGACTGGTCGACGTCGATCGCCGGGAAGATCCGCTTGTCCGCCAGCCGCCTGTCCAGCTTGAGCTCGGCGTTGCCGGTGCCCTTGAACTCCTCGAAGATCACGGTGTCGCCGGCCGACCCGGTTTCCACCAGTGCGGACGCGAAGATCGTGAGAGAGCCACCGTTCTCGATGTTCCGGGCCGCGCCGAGGAACCGCTTCGGCGGGAACAACGCCGTCGAATCGACACCACCGGACAGGATCCGGCCGGACGCCGGGGCCGCCAGGTTGTAGGCGCGACCGAGCCGGGTGATCGAGTCGAGCAGCACGACGACGTCGCGTCCCATCTCGACGAGCCGCTTCGCCCGCTCGATGGCCAGCTCGGCGACCAGGGTGTGGTCGGACGGCGGCCGGTCGAACGTCGAGGCGATGACCTCGCCCTTCACCGAACGCTGCATGTCGGTGACCTCTTCAGGCCGCTCGTCCACCAGCACCACCATCAGGTGGCACTCGGGGTTGTTCGTGGTGATCGCGTTGGCGATGGCCTGCATGACCATCGTCTTGCCCGCCTTGGGCGGCGACACGATCAGCGCGCGCTGACCCTTGCCGACCGGCATCACCAGGTCGATGACCCGGGTGGTCAGCAGGTGCGCCTCGGTCTCCAGGCGCAGCCGGTCGTTCGGGTAGAGCGGCGTCAGCTTGGTGAATTCCGGCCGGTTCTTCGCCTGTTCGGGCTCGAGCCCGTTCACCGAGTCCAGCCGGACCAGGGCGTTGAACTTCTGCCGCTGGGCCTCGCCGTCACGCTGCGCACGGACCGCCCCGGTCACCGCATCGCCCCTGCGCAGGCCGTTCTTCCGGACCTGGGAGAGCGAGACATAGACGTCGTTCGGGCCGGTGAGGTAACCGGACGTCCGGATGAAGGCGTACGAGTCGAGCACGTCCAGGATCCCGGCGACGGGAACGAGAACGTCGTCGTCGCGTACCTCGGGCTCGGCCGGGCCGTCCGGTGCAAAACGGTCGCGGGACGTGCGGCGGTTGCGGTCGCGGTAACGGCGGCCGCGACGGCCGCGGCCGTCACCCTCGTCGTCGTCGTCGCGACGGTTGTCGGTGGTCTGCCGACCCTGCCGGTTCTGGTCGCGGCCCTGGTTGTCCCGCTGGTTGTCACGGCCCTGGTTGTCACGGCCCTGGTTGTCACGGTTCTGATCCCGACCGCCCTGACCATCGCGATTCTGGTCGCGGCCCTGGTTGTCACGGTTCTGGTCCCGGCCCTGATCGCGCGACTGGTTGTCACGGTTCTGGTCCCGACCCTGATCCCGGTTCTGGGTGTCCCTGTTCTGGGTGTCCCTGGCCTGACCGTTGCGCTCACCGGTCTGCACGGCACCGTCGCCGGTGTCGCGACCGTCCCGCCCGTCCCGGCGGTTGCGCCGGTTGCGCCGGTTGCGCTGGCCGTCATCGGAGTCGCTCGACTCCTCGGAGCCGCGTTCGCCGGTCTGTTCGCGCTGGTCAGATGCGGTTGCCGCGCCGTTCTGCGACGAATCGCGGCGATCGGTGTCGTCGGTGCGCTGTTGCCGGTCATTCTCGGTGGGAGCCTGCGCTGCGGCCTGGGGTGCACTCTCCCGGCGGGTTTCAGCGCTGGGCTCGCCGAGCGGCAGAACGGGGTCACCGACGCTCGCGCGGCCGTTCGTGGCCGGCGCATCGGTCGGTGCGTCGGTCGCGGCACCGTCGGTCGCGGCGGTGCCACCGGACCGCCGATTGCTGCCCGTCGAGCCTGCCGACGGGGCCGAACCTGCGCCGGTGCCGTTCTGCCGGGCCGCGATCGCGGCCACCAGATCGCCCTTGCGCATGCCGGAGGTGCCGCGGATCCCGAGTTGGCCGGCGAGGGCCTTGAGATCGGTCAGCACCATGCCCGACAAGCCCTCACCCTTGCGGGTCCGGCCCTTGGCGGGCGCGGTCGCGGTGGCGGAATTGTCGAGCGACTCCGTGGTTTCAGTCACGAAGATCCTTCCTGTCCGGCCGGATGTACTGGCCGGGATTGAGTTCACCGCGGTACGCGGTAGCTGCCGTTGCGCACCCAGGATGGGTACGGCGGAGTCGGTGATCACCTCAACTGAATCCATGATTCGACGGGGAAGTCGACCATGAGCCGATCCGGCGCCTCCGGGGTACGTTCCGGCGGGAGGAGTCCTTCAGAGTGGGAGCGGCAAGAGGCCTTTTCAGTCCCCCACCGTCGATTTCCGGCTCGCAGACCCAACGTCGCAGCAGGCACAGCCGGTGATCGCCTTCCACAGTAACCGCACATCAGCGGCATCAGCAACTGCACGTGAGCGTGTCGGCTTCCGGGTTCTCCGCGGTGGGTCCGTCGGCTCGTCCGCCGCAGCCGCCGAGCGGGTCGAGAAGCCGCCTCACGCAGGCTGAATCGTCGCTCCGGTGGTGCAGACATCGACGTGCGCGAGGTCGAAACCCGTCCGCTCCCAATCCTGCAGGCGGATGGGTTCGGTGCTCAGCGCGAGGACCGACGGTCCCGCCCCGGAGATGACGGCGGCGATCCCGGCGGCCCGCAATTCGGCGACCAGCGCGGCGGATTCCGGCATGGCGGCGGCCCGGTACTGCTGGTGCAGCCGGTCCTCGGTGGCCGGCAGCAGGAAAGACGGGTCCGCGGTCAGCGCGTGCACCAGCAATCCGGCCGCGGCGGCGTTCGCGCTGGCGTCGGCGTGCGGGACGGTGGCCGGCAGCAAGCGGCGGGAGTGTTCCGTCGAGCTGGCCCGGTGCGCGCTGAACACCACCACCTTCACGTCGGGGTGCACGGCGGGCCGGGCTGCGACGGGACAGCCGTCGGCGCCCAGGTAGGACAGCGTGAGCCCGCCGAACAACGCCGGTGCGACGTTGTCCGGGTGGCCCTCCATCCTGGTGGCGAGTGCGAAGAGGTCCTGGTCCGTCGGGCGCTCGGCGGGTTGCGGAACCGCGCCGGCGAGCAGTTCCCGTCCCAGCAGGACGCCCGCGACGATTGCCGCGGCGGACGATCCGAGCCCGCCGCCGTGCGGAATGCAGTTGACGCACCGCAGGTGCAGCCCGGGCAGCGGGTGCCCGGCCAGCTCGAAGACCGCCGCGACCGCGCGGACGACGAGATGCTCGTGGGTCAACGGCACCTCGCCGGCGCCCACACCGACAACCTCGACAAGCAGGCCCGACTCCGTGGCGGCCGCCGTCACCTCGTCATACCGGGCCAGGGCGAGGCCGAAGCTGTCGAAACCGGGCCCGAGGTTCGCCGACGTTGCCGGAACCCGAACGGTGACCGCCCCGCCGGTCCCCGATCCGGTCCTCCCCAGTTCCGCTCCGGGCGGCAGCCCGGGCCTCATCGAGCAGCCCCCGTCAAGCCAGTTCCAACGCTTCCGTGACGGCGTCGGCCGCCACCGGCAGCACAACGGGCTCGGTCATGAACGTCATCGCGGTGTCCGGGTCCTTCAAACCGTTGCCGGTGACCGTGCAGACCACGAGCGCACCGGCCGGCAACCGGCCGTCCCGCGCTGTTGCCATCAGTCCGGCGACGGACGCGGCGGATGCGGGTTCCACGAAGACGCCCTCGGTGGAGGCCAGCAGCCGGTATGCCTCGAGGATCTGTTCGTCGGTGACCGCGTCGATCAGCCCGTGCGAGGAATCCCGGGCGTCGATCGCGCCCGTCCAGGATGCGGGTGCGCCGATCCGGATCGCGGTGGCGATGGTGTCCGGGTGCAGGACAGGGTGGCCGAGCACCAGCGGCGCGGCGCCAGCGGCCTGGAAGCCGAACATCCGGGGCAGCGCGTCGATGACGCCGTCCGCGAAGTACTCGCGGTAGCCCTTCCAGTACGCGGTGATGTTGCCCGCGTTTCCGACCGGTAGGTAGTGGATGTCCGGGGCACGGCCAAGGGTGTCGCAGATTTCGAAGGACGCGGTCTTCTGCCCCTCGATCCGGACCGGGTTGACCGAGTTGACCAGCGCGATCTCCTCGTGCGAGGCCGCGGTCTTGCGGGCCAGCTCGAGGCAATCGTCGAAGTTGCCGTCGACCTGCAGGATCTTCGCGCCGTAGGCGACCGCCTGGGCCAGCTTGCCGGCCGCGATCTTGCCCTGCGGGACCAGAACGGCGCAGGTCAGGCCGGCCCGGGCCGCATAGGCGGCGGCCGAGGCCGAGGTGTTGCCGGTGGAGGCGCAGATCACCGCCTTGGCGCCCAGCGCCAGTGCGTAGGTGACGGCGACCGTCATCCCGCGGTCCTTGAACGAGCCGGTCGGGTTCGCGCCCTCGACCTTGAGGTAGACCTGCACGCCGAGCCGGTCGGACAGTGCCTCGGCCGGCAGCAGCGGGGTTCCGCCCTCGAGCAGCGTGACGACCCGGGCACCGGGCGGCACGGCCACCCGATCCGGGTAGGCGGCGATCAGCCCTGGCCAGCCGACTTGAGCGGCGGTGGCAGTCACGGTCACACCATCACCCTTCTGGTTCGGCTCATCGCAAGTCTCCCATCACCCGCATCACCGAGGTGACCCGGCGGACCGAGTCCAGCTGAGCGAGCTTGTCCACGGTGCCGGCCAGCGCGGCGTCGGGAGCGCTGTGCGTGACGACGACCAGCGTGGCGTCGTCGCCGCGGCCCTCCTGCCGGACCGTCGAGATCGAGATCCCGGCGTCGGCGAAGGCCATCGCCACCGACGCGAGGACACCGGCCTTGTCGTCGACGTCGAGGCTGATGTGATACCGGCTGAGCACCTGGCCCATCGGCTGGATCGGCAGCGCGGCGTAGGCGGATTCCCGCGGCCCGCGGCCGCCGGCGATCCTGTTCCGGGCGACCGCGACGAGGTCGCCGAGCACCGCGGACGCGGTCGGTGCGCCCCCGGCCCCCGGGCCGTAGAACATCAGCCGGCCGGCCGCCTCCGCCTCTACGTACACCGCATTGAAGGCGCCGTCGACGCCGGCCAGCGGGTGGCTGTGCGGCAGCATCACCGGGTGCACCCTGGCGGACACACCCTCGCCCCCCGCCCTGCCGTCGACCCCGGGGGCCAGCGATCCGGCGACCGAGCCGACCCGTTCGCAGATCGCGAGAAGCTTGACGGTGCAACCGATCTGGCGGGCAGCGGCGATGTCCGTCGCGGAGACGTCGGCGATGCCCTCGCGGTGCACGTCGGCCGCGCCGACCCTGGTGTGGAACCCGATCGAGGCGAGGATCGCGGCCTTGGCGGCGGCGTCGAAGCCGTCGACGTCGGCCGTCGGATCGGCCTCGGCGTAGCCGAGCCTGGTCGCCTCGGCGAGCGCCTCGTGGTACCCGAGCCCGGTGTCCGACATGGCCGACAGGATGTAGTTGGTGGTGCCGTTGACGATGCCCATGATCCGCGAGATGCGGTCTCCGGCAAGGGATTCGCGCAGCGGACGGATCAGCGGGATGGCACCGGCGACGGCGGCTTCGAAGTAGAGATCGGCACCGGCCGCGTCGGCCGCCTGGTACAGCTCGGGTCCGTGCTCGGCGAGCAGCGCCTTGTTCGCGGTGACCACGCCGGCCCCGCGGCGCAGCGCGGTGAGCAACAGTTCCTTGGCCGGGTCGATACCGCCCATCACCTCGACGATCACGTCGATGTCGTCCCTGGCCACCAGACCGGCAGCGTCGGTGGTCAGCACCTCGGCCGGCACCTCCGGGTGCCGTGCGGGTCTGCGGACGGCCACGGCGACCAACTCGATCGGCGCACCGATCCTGGCGGCGAGCTCGTCGGCCTGCTCCGTGAGCAGCCGGACGACCTGCGAGCCGACCACGCCCGATCCCAGCACACCGACGCGGACCGCGGCGGCGCCGGTCACCGGGAGCCGCCGGGGCGGGTGACGTCCCGGAAGACCTTGAAGGCGTACATCAGCAGCGCGACCACGACCACGATGGCCAGCACAGCGATCGTCACCGTCAGCCACTGCGGAAGGTCGGGCTTGAGCAGGGTCACCACGATCAGCACACCGGCCAGCAGGAGCAGCACCACGCCGGGTACCAGCGACGGCTGCTTCGCGGGCGTCGCAGCGGCCGGCGGTTCCGAGCCGACCGGGTCGCGCGGATCGGGGCCGGCCGGTTCGGGGTTGGCCGGTTCGGGGTTGGCAGGTGTGGTCACCGGGTCTCCAGGAGCATCAGGTCGTCGTCGGTCTCGCGGCGGAGCAACACCCGTGGTTCGGCGTCGGTCACCGCGATCACCGCGGGTCGCGGCACCCGGTTGTAGTTGCTGGACATGGAATAGCAGTAGGCGCCCGTGGCGGCCACCGCAACCAGGTCGCCGACCGCGAGGTCCGCCGGCAGGTAGCAGTCGCGAACGACGATGTCGCCGCTCTCGCAGTGTTTGCCGACCACCCGGCAGAGCACCGCGTGCGCATCGGAGGACCGTGAGGCAAGGGTGACGGTGTAGTCGGCGTCGTACAGCGCGGTCCTGATGTTGTCGCTCATCCCTCCGTCGACGGAGACGTACCGCCGGATCAGCCCGCCGTCCAGGCTGACGTCCTTGATGGTGCCGACCTCGTACACCGTCACGGTGCCGGGGCCGGCGATGGCCCGGCCGGGTTCGACCACGACGGCGGGGACGGCGAGCCCGGCGATCTGGCACTCCCGGGTGACGATCTCGGTCAGCGACTTGGCCATCAGATCGGGCGCCGGCGGGTCGTCGGCTGACGTGTACGCGATGCCCAGTCCGCCACCGAGGTCGAGCGCCACGATGCTCTCGGCGAGTGGCGGGTGGTCCTCGATGATCTGCCGCAGCAGGGCGACCACCCGGTGCGCGGCGACCTCGAACCCGGACGGGTCGAAGATCTGCGAGCCGATGTGCGAGTGCAGCCCCACCAACCGCAGGCCGGTGAGGGCCACCACCCGCCTGACCGCCTCGGCGGCATCCCCACCGGCCAGCGAGAAGCCGAACTTCTGGTCCTCGTGGGCGGTGGCGATGAACTCGTGGGTGTGCGCCTCCACGCCGACCGTCACGCGGATCATCACCGGGACCGCGTCGTCCGCGGAGCGGTGTTCGGTGAGGCCGGCGAGCCGGGCGATCTCGTCGTAGGAGTCGATGACGATGGCGCCGATCCCCTCCTGCACGGCCGTCGTCAGCTCGGCGTTCGACTTGTTCGACCCGTGCAGGGCGATCCGGCGCGCCGGGAAGCCGGCCCGCAAGGCGAGCCCCAGTTCGCCGGAACTGCAGACGTCCAGGGCGAGTCCCTCGTCGTCCAGCCAATGAATGATCTCGGTGCACAGGAACGCTTTTCCCGCGTAGTGGACGGCGTTGGACCGTCCGAAGGCGTTCGCGAAGTCCTGGCAGCGGCTGCGGAAGTCGGCCTCGTCGATCACCATCAGCGGGGTGCCGAAAGTGCTCGCAAGCTCACGCACGTCGGCGCCGGCGAGGGTGAGCACCCCGGCTGCGTCGCGTCGCGCGTTGCGCGGCCAGACGACCGGCTCGAGCTTGTTCAGGTCCGCGGGGGCGCCCTCCGCCGGCCGGTCCGTGTGCAGCTCACCCGACCGCGGCCCTGCCGGATGCGCCCTCACATCCGCTCCGGAGCGTCGACGCCGAGAACCGCGAGGCCGTTGGCCAGCACCTGACGGGTGGCCGCGCACAGCCACAACCGGGCAACCGTTGCGTCCGTTGGCTTCTCGTCACCCATCGGCAGCACCCGGATCGAGTCGTAGAACTTGTGGTACCCCGATGCCAGGTCCTCCAGGTACCGCGCGACCCGGTGCGGCTCGCGCAGTTCGGCCGCCGTCGCGAGGACACCGGGGTACGCGGCGAGCAGGGCGATCAGCTCCGACTCTCGCGGCGTGTCCAGCAGCGCGGGGTCGTAGCTCTCGCCCAACCCGATCCCGAGGTCGGCCGCGTTGCGGGCCAGCGAGGCGAGCCGGGCGTGCGCGTACTGCACGTAGAAGACCGGGTTGTCGCTGGTCTGCCGGGTCCACAGGTCCAGGTCGAGATCCAGTGTGGTGTCCACCGAATAGCGGATGAGCGCGTACCGGGCGGCGTCCACACCCAGCGCCTCGATCAGGTCGTCCAGGGTGATCACGGTGCCGGCCCGCTTGCTCATCCGCAGCGGCACGCCGTCACGGACCAGGTTCACCATCTGCCCGATCAGCACCTCGACGACGTCGGGGTCGTCGCCGAGAGCGGCCGCTGCCGCCTTGAGCCGGGCGATGTACCCGTGGTGGTCGGCCCCGAGCATGTAGATGCAGAGGTCGAAGCCGCGCGAGCGCTTGTCCAGGAAGTAGGCGAGATCGCCTGCGATATAAGCGGGTTCGCCGTCGGACTTGATCACCACCCGGTCCTTGTCGTCCCCGTAGGCGGTCGACCCGAGCCACCACGCACCGTCGGAGAACGTGAGGTGCCCGGAGTTCTTCAGCCGGTCGACGACGGCGGCCACCGCCCCGCTCTGGTGCAGCGAATCCTCGTGGAAATAGACGTCGAAGTCGGTCCGGAACACGTGCAGCGTGGCCTTGATCTCGTCGAACATCAGGTCGACGCCGGCGCGCTGGTAGACCGCGATCGCCTCGTCGTCCGGCAGGTCGGGAGCGCCGGGGTTGGCGGCGGTGACACGGTCCGCGATCTCGGCGATGTACTCGCCGCCGTAGCCGTCCTCGGGTGCCGGAAGACCCCTGGCCGCGGCCAGCAGCGACCGGGCGAACCGCTCGATCTGCGCTCCGGCGTCGTTGAAGTAGTACTCGCGCACCACCGTCGCACCCTGGGTGCTCAGGATCCGGCCGAGCGCGTCGCCGACCGCCGCCCACCGGGCGCCGCCGATGTGGATCGGGCCGGTCGGGTTCGCCGAGACGAACTCCAGGTTGACCTGCTTGCCGGCAAGGGCATCGCCCCCGCCGTACGCCAGTCCTGCCCGGACGATGGTGCCGACCAGTGCTCCGGCTGCGGCGGTCTCCAGGGTGATGTTGAGGAAACCCGGCCCGGCGATCTGGACGTCGGCGATGCCGGTGGTGCCCACCAGGTGCCTCGCGATGGCCTCGGCGATCTGCCGGGGCGGTCGACCCGCGGTCTTGGCCAGCTTGAGCGCGACCGGGCTGGCGTAGTCGCCGTGCTCACGTGAGCGGGGACGGTCCAGTGGGACGTCGTCGGGAATGTCGACGGTCAGGTCACCGGCCGCCACGGCGGCAGCCAGGGCATCACGGATCGCATCGGCCAACTGCGCGGGATTCACCCGGCCATTCTAGGAACGCCGTAGCGCTCCGAATGACCAGCGGTACCCGGACAGCTTTCGTTCACACGGACGCCACGACGTCGCCCCGTAGACTCCGCACCGTCCGGACGGACGCGCGCACGGCCCGGGGGGTCGCGCGGATCACGACTTCTCCGATCGAACGAGGTTCGCTTCATCATGATGGCAAGTGGCAGGAATGCGAAGAGCCGGCGCCCGGCGCCCGTGGTCACCCGGGGCGGCGGGCCTCCCTGGCTGACGATCGGTGCTGTCGCCGTCGTGCTGGCCCTCGCCGCCGGCATCTTCATCGTCGTGCTGAACCAGACCCGGGCCAAGGACCAGGCGCAGGAGGAGCTCGCACCGTGGGTTCCGTCCGAGCAGAACCCCGATCCGTCCACCGGCATCGAGGGCATCTTCGTCGGCGCCAGCACACCCGCGACCGCGGACACGCCCGCCACCTACATCGACTACAAGTCCGCGCTGCACATCACCGCTGACCAGCGGGTGGCCTACAACCGGTTCCCGCCGGTCGGCGGCCCGCACGACGGCACCTGGGCGAACTGCAACGGCGTCGTCTACCCGACCGCGGTCCGCAACGAGAACATGGTGCACACGCTCGAGCACGGCGCCGTGTGGATCGCCTACAACCCGGACACGATCACCCCGGCCGACCTGACCACCCTCACCGGGCTCGTCGAGGGCCAGCCGTTCCTCAGCCTGTCGCCGTACCCAGGACTCGACAGCACGATCTCGCTGCAGGCCTGGGCGCATCAGCTCAAGCTCGACTCGGCCTCCGATCCGCGGGTGCAGCAGTTCATCACCGCGCTGCGGCAAAACCGCTGGGTGTATCCGGAGACCGGTGCCACCTGCCAGCAGCCGACCTTCGACGTCGTCAACCCGCCGGCCTTCGACGCCACTCCCCCCGGCCCGGACGCCATCCCGATGAACGGTGAGGGCAGTACCCCGGCGACGGGCGAGATGTCGGTGGCCGAGAGTGACCAGTCG
Organism: Nakamurella sp. GG22; assembly: GCF_052976845.2. Lineage (NCBI taxonomy): Bacteria > Bacillati > Actinomycetota > Actinomycetes > Nakamurellales > Nakamurellaceae > Nakamurella > Nakamurella sp. GG22. The sequence continues at coordinate 265,473 of NZ_JBRIIO020000002.1, forward strand.
GTGGATGCGACGGCCACCGCACCGGTGAGCACAGCCGAGGCGGCCACCGGGTCGCCGGCCGGGACACCCACCGCCAGCGCACCGTCCTCCTGATGACCGAGCAGCCCGCGGGCGGGTCGGACGGATCGGCCGCGTCGGGCGACCGCGGGGGCCTCGATGTTGATGGTGACGTCGCGCCGGCCCGCCGCTTCTCCCGCGGCACCATGATCGCGCTGGTCGCCGCCGCGGCAGTCGTGCTGTTGCTGGTCGGCGCGACGCTCGGGTTGGCGCTCAGCGGCCGGCTCGGCAGCTCCGCACCGAGCACACCCGACAGTTCTTCGGTCGACGCCGGTTTCGCCCAGGACATGATCGTCCATCACGACCAGGGCGTGCTGATGGCGCACTATGCCGAGGCGAACACCACCGATGAGGAGATCTCGGTGATGGCCTACGACATCGGATACACGCAGACCGATCAGATCGGCCAGATGCAGGGCTGGCTCTCGCTCTGGGACCTGCCGGAGTTCAACAACGGCGAGCGGATGGGCTGGATGGGCGGCACCGGCGCCGGTCACAGCGGCATGAACATGGGTTCTGCGGTGCAGTCGTCGCCGATGGCGTCGGGCATGTCGTCGGCGCCGATGACTGCGTCGGCGTCCGGCGCCCTGATGCCCGGGATGGCCACCACCGAGGAGATCCAGAAGCTGAAGGGCCTGACCGGGGAGGCCTCCGACACCTACTTCCTGCAGCTGATGATCCGGCACCACCAGGGCGGGGCGCCGATGATGGCGTACGCGGCCGAGCACGCGACGAATCCCGTCGTGCGGAACTTCGCGGCCAAGATGGCGCAGTCGCAGGCAGCCGAGATCTCCGTGATGACGCAGATGCTGACCGAGCGGGGTGCGGAGCCGCTGCCGGCTCCGTGACCCGGTGCTCCGGGGTCAGAACTCCAGCCCGATGTGCTCGAAGTAGCGCTGCGCCGACCGGAGCACCGCACCCTTGGCATCCTCGGTGACGACCATCCCCCACCAGGCGCCGTAGATGGTGTCGAACGGCAGCGGGTCGACGAGCTGCACCGCTCGCCTGATGGTGTCCGGATGTTCGGGGATGTAGTTCGGGTAGCTGTACATGAAGCTCAGCCAGCGCCGGTCGGCCACCACTTGGAAGATGTCGCCGGTGCACAGGGCGCCGTTGCCGGTCGGACCCTCCGCCCAGTGCAGGATGGATCCGCCGGCGAAGTGGATCCCGGCCCGCAGCAGCGTGCGTCCCGGAAGCACCTGGATGGAGTTCCCTTCCCAGAATTCGACCCGGCCGCTGCGCTGCACCCACTGCCGGTCCCGTTCGTGGATGTAGATCGGCACCCCGCCGAACGCCTCGCTCCACTCGATCATGGCGCTGTAGTAGTGCGGGTGCGAGATGGCGATCGCGCTGATGCCGCCCATTTCCTGCACCCGGGCGATGACGTCGTCGTCCAGGCAGGTGACGCAGTCCCACAACAGGTTTCCGCCGCCGCCGGGGACCAGCAGGGCCCGCTGCCCGATGGCGAAACGCGGCTCGGTGCCGAGCCCCGGCACACCCCGCATCTCCTCACGGACCACGGTGCGATGGCCTTCGGCGGCCAACTCCTGCTGGGTTGTCCAGCGCTGGCCCTCGGGCGGGATGTACTGCCGGTCGTCCTGGCAGATGGGGCATCGCGCCAGGTCGTGATCGCTCTCGTACTGCACGCCGCAGGCACGGCAGATCGGGTGGGTCGAGTCCATGGGTGCCTCCCGCGACCCACCGTAGGAGGACGCCGCCGGCGCCGCCACGCGGACGACCGGGTGCGCCGTTCCCGCAACATGGCGCCGCCCCGGCTGGCCCGACCGCCCCGCTGGGTACGGTAGAGTTTCTCTTCGCGCCCCCGTAGCTCAGGGGATAGAGCACCGCCCTCCGGAGGCGGGTGCGCAGGTTCGAATCCTGCCGGGGGCACTCCCCAAAGGCGCAGGTCAAGGGCACTTCCTGGAACTCCGGGACAGTGCCCTTTTCTGGTGGGGCCACCGACGCGGAGCCGCCGGCCGACCCGCACTCCCCGCCGTTCTCCAACGACCGCTACCGGTCCGCGCCCGCAGTGTCCGGCCTGGCGCACGACGGAGCACTGGCCGCCACGGGGACGGCCGCCGAAACGACGGTCTAAAGCCACTCGTCAGGTGAAATGCCAGTTATGTCCAGTAAGTACCGACCTTTTTCGGGAAGCGGGACTTTCGACCCTGCCGTACGTTAATTTCAGTTCCTTACCATCTGCCGGTCTCATATTCCTAGCGGTGGAGTCAACGATGACATCTGGCAGACGGCACTTCACTGCGAGCCCGAGATCTCGCACTTGTTGTGGGCCGGCGACATGACGACCAGTCGACCGACGGTTCCGGCGCCACCGGCCACCAAGCCGGGTGTTCAGGTGCCAGGGCAGGCGCTGAACCTGGCGCTCGCGACGTGGACGTTCGCGATCAACTTCTGGGCCTGGAACCTCATCGCCCCGCTGTCCTCGATGTACACCAAAGCCTTGTCCCTCACCACGAGCCAGACCGCACTGCTCGTTGCGATCCCGATCCTGGTCGGTGCCGTCGGGCGTATTCCGGTCGGCGCAATGACCGACCGGTTCGGCGGCCGCCGGATGTTCTCCGCCATCTCGCTGATCTCGATTGTGCCGGTCCTGCTGGTCGCGTTCGCCGGCGCAATAGATTCGTACGTATTGTTGTTGGTGTTCGGGTTCTTCCTCGGAATTGCCGGCACTGCCTTCGCCGTGGGAATTCCGTTCGTCAACGCCTGGTATCAACCTTCCCGTCGAGGATTTGCGACCGGCGTTTTCGGTGTCGGCATGGGCGGGACCGCTCTGTCGGCGTTTTTCACGCCCCGTTTCGTGGCCTGGTTCGGGGCCGCCACCGCCCATGTCATCATTGCCGTGGCGTTGGCCGGCACCGCCGTTCTCGTCATGACCGTCATGCGGGACGCCCCCGCCTGGCGCCCGAACACCGATTCGGTGCTGCCCAAGCTGGCCGCTGCGGGCCGCCTCGCGGTCACCTGGCGGATGGCGTTCCTGTATGCCGTGACGTTCGGCGGCTTCGTGGCCTTCAGCACCTACCTGCCGACATATTTGAAGACCATTTACGAATTCTCCGCCACCGATGCCGGGACCCGCACCGCCGGATTCGCCATCGCCGCGGTTCTCGCCCGGCCCATCGGTGGGATCCTGTCCGACCGCATACACCCGAAACTCGTCGTGATGTTCTCCCTGGCGGGGTCGGCGGTGATGGCCGTGGTGGTCGCCCTGCAGCCACCGCCGGAATTGGCCGCCGGAGCCAGCTTCATCGTCCTGGCTTTCTTCCTCGGCATCGGGACCGGTGGTGTGTTTGCCTGGGTCGCCCGCTCCGCACCGCCGGACCGGGTCGGCACGGTGACCGGCATCGTCGGCGCCGCCGGTGGCCTCGGTGGTTTCGTCCCGCCGCTGCTGATGGGCGCCACCTACAACGCCACCGACAACAGCTACACCGTCGGCCTTGGCTTGCTTTCTCTGACATGTGTGGTTGCCTTGGCCTATACCGGTTTTCGGATGCCGGGTCGGCTCGGGCCGGATCATTCTCCCCGCTGACGTCGATCCCCACGAGAGGCATATCTTGAATTCAGGATCCGGTACTGACGGTGCGGTCGCCGATCTCCTGGTCCGCAGCGGCCGATTCTTCACCCGCAGCGAGGTTTCCAAGGACCTCCGCACGGTCACCAAGAGCGGTGGCCGTGAGGGGGACGTCTTCTACCGGGACAGGTGGAGCCACGACAAGGTCGTCCGATCGACCCACGGGGTGAACTGCACCGGCTCGTGCTCCTGGAAGGTGTACGTCAAGGACGGCATCATCACCTGGGAGACGCAGGAAACGGATTACCCCACAACGGGTCCGGACCGGCCGGACTACGAGCCGCGGGGGTGCCCACGGGGTGCCGCCTTCTCCTGGTACACCTACTCCCCCACCCGTGTCCGCTATCCGTATGCCCGGGGTGTGCTGATCGAGATGTACCGGGAGGCACGGACCCGGCTCGGCGACCCGGTACTGGCCTGGGCGGAGATCCAGGACGACCCGGAGCGCCGCAGGCGGTATCACAAGGCGCGCGGGAAGGGCGGCCTGATCCGGATCGGCTGGGACGAGGCCGCCGAGATCGCCGCCGCCGCGCACGTCCACACCATCGCCCGCTACGGACCGGACAGGGTGGCCGGGTTCTCCCCGATCCCGGCCATGTCGATGGTGTCGCATGCCGCCGGCTCGCGATTCATCGAACTGGTCGGCGGCGCGATGACGTCGTTCTACGACTGGTACGCCGACCTCCCGGTGGCGTCACCCCAGGTGTTCGGTGACCAGACCGACGTCCCGGAATCGGGCGACTGGTGGGACGCCTCGTATTTGATGATGTGGGGCTCGAATGTCCCGGTCACCCGGACCCCCGACGCGCACTGGATGGCCGAGGTCCGTTACCGCGGAACGAAAGTCGTCAGTGTCAGCCCCGATTACTCGGACAACACAAAATTCGCCGACGAGTGGATGCCGTGCGCGCCGGGGACCGACGGGGCGATGGCGATGGCCATGGGGCACGTCATCCTCTCGGAGTTCCTGGTCGACAAGCGCACCCCGTTCTTCGTCGATTACGTCCGCACCTACACCGACCTGCCGTTCCTGGTGAAACTCGAGGAACACGGCGACTCGATGGTCCCCGGGAAGAACCTGACCGCCGCCGACCTCGGCGACACCGCGGAAGGCGCGGACTTCAAACCCGTCCTGGTGAACGGCGCCACCGGTGACGTCGCCGTGCCCAACGGTTCGCTCGGTTTCCGGTACAACGATTCCGGGGTCGGCAAGTGGAACCTCGACCTGGGCGAGATCTCCCCGCAGCTGACGGTTCTCGGCGGCCCGGACGGGGCGCGGGAGGTGAAGCTGACGCGGTTCGACACGCCGGACGGACACGCGGAGGTGCTGACCAGCGGGGTACCCGTCCGACGGGTCGGAGAGCACCTGTGCTGCACCGTGTTCGACCTGATGCTGGCGCAGTACGGCGTCGCCCGGCCCGGCCTGCCGGGGTACTGGCCCACCGGGTTCGACGACGTCGACCGCCCGTACACGCCGGCCTGGCAGGAGGCCATCACCGGGGTGAGCGCGACGCAGGTGATCCGGGTGGCCAGGGAGTTCGCGCACAACGCGGAGGAGTCCGGCGGCCGCTCGATGATCATCATGGGCGCCGGGATCTGCCAGTGGTTCCACGGCGACGCCACCTACCGGGCGATTCTCGCAATGCTGATCCTGACCGGCTCGATGGGCCGCAACGGCGGCGGCTGGGCGCATTACGTCGGCCAGGAGAAGTGCCGGCCCATCACCGGGTGGGCGACCATGGCGATGGCCTCGGACTGGGTCCGCCCGCCCCGGCAGATGATCGGCACCGCCTACTGGTACGCCCACACCGACCAGTGGCGGTACGACGGGTACCGCGCCGACGCACTGGCCAGCCCGCTCGGCCGCGGCCGGTTCGCCGGCATGCACACCATGGACGTGCTGGCCGCGTCGGTGGCCATGGGCTGGATGCCGTTCTTCCCGCAGTTCGACCGCAGCAGCCTGGATCTCGCTGACGAAGCGGACGCGGCGGGGGTGCCGGTCCCGGAGTACGTTGCGAGCCAACTGTTCTCCGGCGACCTCACGTTGGCCGTGACGGACCCCGACGATCCCGGCAACTGGCCGCGGGTGCTCACCGCCTGGCGGGCCAATCTGCTCGGGTCCTCCAGCAAGGGCAACGAGTACTTCCTGCAGCACCTGCTGGGGACCACTCGGTCGAACCTGCGCGCGACACCCACCGTGCCTGAGTTGCGGCCGCGGGACGTGACCTGGCGGGACGGCATCCCCGAGGGCAAACTCGATCTCCTGCTGTCCATCGACTTCCGGATGACGTCGACCACCCTGCTCTCCGATATCGTGCTGCCCGCCGCCACCTGGTACGAGAAGAACGACCTCAACACCACGGACATGCATCCGTTCGTGCACGCCTTCAGCCCGGCGATCGACCCGCCATGGGAGGCGAGGTCCGACTTCGACGCCTTCCACACCATTGCGCGGGTCTTCAGCCGGCTCGCCGCGCAGCATCTCGGCGTCCGGCGGGACGTCGTCATGACGCCGATGCAGCACGACACACCCGGCGAGACCGCGTATCCGGGCGGCACCGAACGGGATTGGCGGATGACCGGCGAGGTCCCGGTGCCGGGAAAGACGATGGGTCACATTGCCGTCGTCACCCGCGACTACCCGGCGCTGGCCGAACAGTGGGAATCGCTCGGCCCGCTCGTCGACTCCCTCGGGCTGACCACCAAGGGCGTCACGGTGCACCCCGACGCCGAGGTGCTCGATCTCTCCGCCCGGCACGGCGTCATGAGCCGCGGCGCGGGGGCCGGCCGGCCCGCGATCGACACCGCGATCAAGATGAGCGACACCATCCTCACGCTCTCCGGGACCACCAACGGCCGGTTGGCAGTGGAGGGGTTCCGTCATCTTGAACGCCGGACCGGTCGGCCACTCGTGCACCTCGCCGAGGGCAGCGAGGAAAAGCGCATCACCTACGCCGACTGCCAGGCCCGGCCGGTGCCGGTCATCACCAGTCCGGAATGGTCGGGCAGCGAGACCGGCGGCCGGCGGTACGCGCCGTTCACCGTCAACGTCGAAGAATTGAAACCCTGGCACACGCTGACGGGCAGGATGCATTTCTACCTCGACCATGACTGGATCGAGGAATTGGGCGAACAACTGCCGGTGTATCGGCCGCCGCTGGACATGGCGAGGCTGTTCGACGAGCCGCAGATCAGTTCCACCACAGAGGGCATCGGCCTCTGCGTCCGGTACCTGACGCCGCACTCCAAGTGGTCCATCCATTCCGAATACCAGGACAACCTGTTCATGCTGTCGCTGTCCCGCGGCGGTCCCACCATGTGGATGAGCCCGCAGGACGCCACCAAGATCGGCGCCAAGGACAACGAATGGGTGGAAGCGGTGAACCGCAACGGCGTGATGGTGCTGCGGTTGATCATTTCCCACCGGATGCCGGAGGGAACCGTCTTCGTGCATCACGCCCAGGAACGGACGATCGACGTGCCGTTGTCGGAGACGAACGGCAACCGCGGCGGAATTCACAATTCGCTGACCAGGCTGCTCGTGAAGCCCAGCCACATGGCCGGCGGCTACGCGCAGATGTCCTTTGCGTTCAACTATCTCGGGCCCACCGGCAATCAACGTGACGAGGTCACCATGGTCCGCCGTCGCTCGCAGGAGGTGCAGTACTGATGCGCGTGATGGCTCAGTTGTCGATGGTGATGAACCTGGACAAGTGCATCGGGTGCCACACCTGTTCGGTGACCTGCAAGCAGGCCTGGACGAACCGGCCCGGCGTGGAATACGTCTGGTTCAACAATGTGGAGACCCGGCCGGGACAGGGATATCCGCGCACCTACGAGGACCAGGACAAGTGGGAGGGCGGTTGGGTCCGGGACAAACGCGGTCGGCTGCGCCTGCGCGCGGGCGGGCGGATCAAGAAACTCGCCACCATCTTCTCGAACCCCAAGATGCCGTCGATCGACGACTACTACGAGCCCTGGACCTACGACTACGAGAACCTGACCAACGCTCCCCTCGGCGAGCAGATGCCGGTGGCGCCGCCGCGAAGCCTGATCACCGGCGAACCGATGAAGGTGGAGTGGTCGGCCAACTGGGACGACAACCTGGGCGGTAGTACCGAGATCCTTGCCGGCGACCCCATTCTGGCGAAGGTGAGCCAGCAGGTGAAGCTGGAGCTGGAGCAGACGTTCATGTTCTACCTGCCCCGGATCTGCGAGCACTGCCTCAACCCGTCGTGCGTCGCGTCGTGCCCGTCGGGCGCCATGTACAAGCGGGAGGAGGACGGCATCGTCCTGGTCGACCAGGACAAGTGCAAGGGCTGGCGGATGTGCGTCACCGGCTGCCCCTACAAGAAGGTCTATTTCAATCACCGCACCGGCAAGGCCGAGAAATGCACATTCTGTTACCCGCGGATCGAGGTCGGGCTGCCGACAGTGTGTTCCGAGACCTGCGTGGGGCGGCTCCGGTACATCGGTCTCGTGTTGTATGACGCTGATGGTGTTCTGGAGGCCGCGTCGGTGGAGGACCCGACCGATCTGTACGAGGCGCAACTCGGGCTGATGCTCGACCCGAACGACCCGGAGGTGATCGCCTCCGCGCGCAGCCAGGGAATCTCGGACGAATGGCTCGATGCGGCCCGCCGGTCACCGGTATACGCGCTGGCGAAGACGTACCGCATCGCCCTGCCGTTGCACCCGGAATACCGCACCATGCCGATGGTCTGGTACGTCCCGCCGCTGTCTCCGGTCGTCGACGCGATCAGCCGGGACGGTCATGACGGCGAGGACCCCGACAATCTGTTCGGCGCCATCGAGGCATTGCGCATCCCCATCGAGTATCTGGCCGAATTGTTCGCGGCCGGTGATACCGCGGTGGTCACCGGAGTGCTGAAGAAACTGGCGGCGATGCGCGCGTACATGCGCGATATCAACCTCGGCCGCGACCCGAGGGCGGAGATCCCGGCGGCCGTCGGAATGGGGGAGGAATTGATGTACGAGATGTATCGGCTGTTGGCGATCGCGAAATACGAGGACCGGTACGTCATCCCGACCGCCTATGCCTCGGAAGGTCATCGGCTCGAGGAGACCGTCACCGAGTGTTCCCTCGATTTCGAGGGTGGTCCGGGCATGTACGCGTCCGGGTCCGGACCGTTCGGGGAAGCCAGCGGGCAACCCGTACCGGTCGCGGTGGAGTCGTTCCAGGCCCTGCGCGAACGACAGACGTCCGACGAGGTCGGCGTCGGTGCGTCGAGGCCGTCCCGGGTCAACCTGCTGAACTGGGACGGCAAGGGCTCACCCGACGGCATGTTCGCGCCGCGACCCGGTTCTCCCCGGCTGCCCGGCAGCGAGGAAACGCCGTGAAACTGTTGCGACGCACCGTGTCGAGCGCTGTCCAGCAGCGGCGGATCGTCTGGCAGGCCGCGTCACTGTTGCTGGCATATCCGGACTCAGGGCAGGCTGAGCGACTGGACGTCGTGCAGCCCGCGGTGGCTCCCCTTGACCCGTCGCTGCGGGATCCGCTACTGGCCGCGGTCGCGCACCTGCGGGAGACCCCGCCGATTCAGGCGGCCATCGAGTACGCCGATGTGTTCGATTGGAAACGGCGCCGCACGCTGTTCCTGACGTATTACACCGCCGGGGACACCCGCAACCGCGGGATGGCGCTGCTGAGTTTTTCCGACATGTACCGGGCCGCAGGCGTAGTCCCACCGGCCCGCGAACTGCCGGATCATCTCGCCGTCCTCCTGGAGTTCGCCGCGACGGTCGACGAGACCACCGGGTACGAGCAGCTGTGCCGGCACCGCACCCCGATCGACATGATCCATGACGGGTTGCTGAAGGCGTCGCCGGTCTATGCCGGGGTGATCGGCGCGGTGCGGGCCACCCTGCCGCCCGCCACGGTGGCGGACCTCAAGGAGGCCAGGCGACTCGCCATGCAAGGACCGCCGGCCGAGTCCGTCGGCCTGGAACCCTTCGCTCTCACCATCGGAATGCGGCCCGCGGTATCGCGCATCGGTGGCACGCCATTGCCAACCCCGACTGTCGGGACAGGACGGAAGACACCGTGAGTGCTTCGGCATTGTTCTGGGACATCGTTCCCTATGTGACCATCGCCATTCTGGTGGTCGGCACCTGGTGGCGGTACCGGTACGACAAGTTCGGCTGGACGACCCGTTCCTCGCAGCTGTACGAGAGCCGTTTGCTGCGGATCGGCAGTCCGCTGTTCCACTTCGGGATCCTGGTGGTGATCTTCGGCCATGTCATCGGCCTGCTCATTCCCGAGAGCTGGACCAGCGCAGTCGGCTTGAGCCAGGAGGGCTATCACATCCAAGCCGTCGCGCTCGGCAGCATCGCAGGCATCGCAACACTGACGGGCGCCGCCATTCTGGTCTACCGACGCCGCACCAAGGGCCCGGTCTTCATGGCCACCACCAAGAACGACAAACTCATGTACCTCGTGCTGATCCTGGCGATCATTGCCGGGCTGGCCACCACACTCGTCGGGTCCGGACTGATCGGCGAGGAGCACAACTACCGGGAGACGGTCTCCGTCTGGTTCCGGTCGATCTTCGTTCTGCAACCCGATGGCGAGGCTATGACCCTTGCACCGCTGTCCTTCCAGATCCACGCCTTGATCGGCATGGCCCTGTTCGCCCTCTGGCCGTTCACCAGGCTGGTGCACGCCTTCAGCGCACCGGTCACCTACCTCTTCCGGCCCTACATCGTGTACCGCTCCCGGTCCGCCGCCCGCCCGGGTGAGCCGGTCGGCTCGCGGCCGCGCCGTCGGGGCTGGTAGCCATGTGCAGCTATTGCGGCTGCCGGGAGATCCCGATCATCGCCCAGCTCAACGCCGAGCACGACGCCATCGTCAACAGCACCTACGCGCTGCAGGTCGCCCACCGGGATCACGATCTGGACGCGACTCGGGCCGCCGGCCGGGTGTTGGCCGCGCTGCTGCATCCGCACACGGAGCGCGAGCAGGACGGCTTGTTCGCCGAGATGCGCAAGGACAAGCTGTTCACCGAGCACATCGCGTCCCTGTGCGCGGAACACCATGAACTCGACGAGCTCCTGGCCGGCGTCGAGCTCGGTGACCTCTCTCTGGTGCCCGGGATGCTCACGCTGCTGCACAACCACATCGACCGCGAGGAGAACGGCCTGTTCCCCGCGGCCCTTGCCTACCTGGATGACGACCAGTGGGACGTCATCCAGCGCGCAGAACCGATGCCGGGGACCGCCGCCGAACAGCACGACCACCAGCCCGCAGTCCCGCACACCCACCCGCACTGACAGCGGGGTCCCGCGCCGACAGCAGGTCGGCGCCCCGGCACCGCTACACCAGCCTGACCGAAAGGGAATGACAATGACGTCAACGACTGTGCAAGACCGACCCACCTCCCTGTTGTCCAACGAATCGGCCGCGGTGGTGTCGGCAACCGCCGCCGTCGTTGCCGCGCATGCCGAGCAGATCACTGCGCGCTTCTACCCGCGGATGTTCGCGGCGCACCCCGAGCTGCTGCGGGTGTTCAACATGGGCAACCAGGCGACCGGCGAACAGAGCAGAGCCCTTGCCGCGTCCGTCGTCGCGTATGCGGTCCAGCTCGTCGACCCGAACGCTCCGTCGTTCCGTCATGTGCTGGAACGCATTGCCTACAAGCATGTCTCGCTCGGGATCCGACCGGAGCAGTACACGATCGTCGGACACCACCTGCTCGCCGCTGTCGGTGAGGTGCTCGGCGATGCCGTGACGCCGGAGATCGCCGAGGCATGGAACGAGGTGTACTGGCTCTTCGCGACCCAGCTGATCGCCGCGGAGGCGCGGCTCTACCAGCAGGCCGGTGTCGACCCGGAACAGCCCACCCGGCCCTACCGCGTCGTTCGCCGGATAGAGGAAGCAGTGGACGTCGTCTCGCTGGTCCTGGAGCCCACCGACGGCGAACCGCTGCCGACGATCAAACCCGGGCAGTACGTCTCGGTCTTCGTCGACCTACCCGACGGATCACGGCAACCCCGGCAGTACACCGTCTCCTCGACCGCACTCGGCGGCCGGATGCAGATCACCGTCCGGCGTGTCCGCGGCGTGAACGGCGCACCCAACGGGCAGGTGTCCAGCTATCTCAACGACAGCGTCGCTGCCGGCGAACTGCTCGACGTCAGCGCGCCGGCGGGGGATTTCGTCATCGACCGCTCCGACAGCCCGCTGCTGCTGGCCAGCGCCGGCGCCGGGATCACCACGGTGCTGCCCATCGTCGAACACATCGCTCGCACCCAGCCCGAGCGTCCCGTCATCGTCGCGCACGCCGACCGGACCGCCCAGGATCATGCGCTGCGCGAGACCGTGCTGCACATCGGCCGGCAGCTGGACAACTTCACCGTGCACACCTGGTACGAGGCGGTTGACGCCGGCGACAGCCGATCGCAGGCCGGCTTCATGGATCTGACAACGGTGCCGCTGCCGGACGACATCCAGGTCTTCACCTGCGGTCCGCTGCCTTTCATGCGGCACGTGCGGGGCACGCTGCTGCGCCGTGGTGTGCCGGCGGACCGGATCCGGTACGAGGTCTTCGGGCCGGATCTGTGGGCGGCCGAGATGACCGGCTGACGGACGGAATGCCGGCCCCGGCAACGGCCGCCGTGCCCGCTACCCTCTTGCGGTTGTATCACTGCCTGATGGCGCGTATGATTCGAACATGTGTACGGATAGTACCAACTCCCCGGCCCCCGGCGGGGACACCGCCGGGGGCGATTGGGCGGCCGTTGCCACCACCCTTCCCGGATTTCGCACCCTCAGCACCATCGCCGCGGCCGACCCGGCCGGACTCCGACCAGCCGACCTCGTCGATGCCATCCGCGGCTGTGAGCGGTTGCTGTCCCATGTAGCCGGCCTGCAGGCGTCGCTGATCACCGAGTTCACCAGACCGGGGCGCGCCGGCGACATCAGTCGGATGGTGCAGACCTTCACCGACGTCGGCGGCGCTGCTGCCATGTCCAACGGCCAAGTCGACACAGACGTTCTCGAAGTGCTGGTCGTCGACCACGCGCGCGGATTGGCTGCCGCTGAACTCGGGGCAGCGCTGGACATCGCTCCGGTCACCGCCCGGCATCGGGTGGATGCTGCCGTCGAACTCCACGACCAACTGCCCGGCACACATCTCGCACTCACCGAGGGGCGGATCGATCGCGGGCGCGCGGCGCTGATCGCGGAGCGCACCAGCGTTCTCGAACCGGAACTCCGACGGCAGGTGGAAGCACTTGTTCTGCCCCTGGTGGCGGGACGCACCGCAGGTCGGCTTCGGCCGCTGATCGACCGCGCCGTACTGATCGCCGATCCGGAGGCCGCGAACAAGCGAATCGAGAAGGCGCACCGGAACAGGGAAGTCACCCACCAGCCGATCAAGGATCAGATGAGCGTGATCAGGGCTGTCCTGCCGGCGGACGGGGCGGTTTCGGTCTTCACCCTGATCGACCTGCTGGCGGACGCGACCAAGAGCGTCACGGACGATCGCGACGTGGCGCAACGCCGTGCCGACGCACTCACCGACCTGGCAACCGAGATGTTGACGCACGGGCGAGTGGATCTGCGGGGGCTGCTGCACCCGGCAGAAGTGGCCAACGACACGGATTCCTACGACGGGGCAGATGAGAGCGACAACGACTCCGACAGCGACTGGTTTGACGACGAATTCGGCGACTCGGCGGTGGCGCCGGGCGGCGGCAACAAGGACCGCGACGTGCCAGCCGCGCCCGGCAACACCGTGTCTCAGGTTTCGACCGACGCCGAGCTCAAGGAGCGTCCCCAGCCCATCGGCTCGTCCCGGCTACTGAGCCGGCAGGGCCGTCGGCCCCACCTCACGGTCACCATGTCGTTGTCCACCCTGATGGCTCTCGATCAGTCCCCCGGTCACCTCGAGGGTTACGGCGCGATCAGCGCCGGACTCGCGACGGCCATTGCGGCCGCCGCGGCCAGCTTGTCGCTGGCAGTGATCGACACGGCGACGGGCACGCCGTTGTTCGCAGGAGCTCGCCGGAAGTACCGCCCCGGGCAGCAGGATCGTGACGTGATCAGCGTTTTAGCGGATACGTGCCGCTTCCCGTCATGCCGCCAACCCGCCTGGCGATGCGATCTGGACCATCGCCAGCCGTTCGACCACCGGTCCCCCGACTCCGGCGGAGCGACTGACGTCGCCAATCTGGACCCTTATTGTCGCCGGCATCATCTGACGAAGCACCACACCGACTGGACACCGCGACGGCACCCGGACGGCACGATGACCTGGACGAGCCCGACCGGCCACCGGTACACCGACCACCCACGCGAGTTGGCCCTGCCCGATGAACAGCCTGCCCAGTTCCGAGACACACCGAGGTCGGGCTGGCGGACCCGGAACACCGGGAGCAGTGCGGCGTACCGATCATTCAAGACGAGCCCACCCCGGTTGCCGTTCGAATACACCTCGCCCAGCGTCGGGCGTTCCGCGAACAGGTGCGGGACCGGATCCGGGCCGCCCAGCAGACCGGCCGACTCGGTGGCGCTGGTGGCGCTGGTCGCGCTGGTCGCGCTGGTCGCGCTGCCTTGATCACATCCGCGCAGCCCGCCCGTGGCCAAGTCTCGGCAGAACGATCTGCCGCGCACAGAGAGTGGATCGAGGCCGTCATCACCTGCTCCCTGTCTTCCGACTCTGAACGATCGAAGCAAGAGACGCCGCAGCCGACCGCTGAGCTGCCCCCACCGTTCGCGAGTGACGTGAACAACGACGAGCCACCGTTCTGATCGCGAATACCACGCTCCGGATTACGCTGACGCGGTTTGTTGTTGGATATACCGGGCGCGTCACGCACCAAGGCGCGAGCGCAGCACTAGCGGGCACGATCCATTGCCACCAACGGGAGCGGAACGGCGCCAGTGCTCCGGCATGACTGCCGCCAGGTGCCCGGCGGGTGCGGAAGGACGAAGGAACATGTTTGACGACGACGTCGAGGTCACGGAGACGAAACTCCCCGGCATCGGCATGCGATACGACTTCCTGACCGACGCCGGCCGACGGATCGGTGTCGTCAGCCACCGCGACGGCGATCGCGATCTGCTGGTCTTCAGCAAGGACGACCCCGACTCCTGCAGCTCGGTGTTGCAGATGAGCGCGGCCGAGGCGGACGCCCTCGCCCAGGTGCTGGGCAGCGGGCGGATCGTCGCCCGGCTGGCATCGCTGAGCGAGCAGATCAGCAGTCTGTCGACCGGCAAGATCCGCATCGCCCACGGGTCCCGGTACGACAACCTCACCCTCGGCGCCACCAAGGCGCGCACCAGGACGGGCGCGTCGATCGTCGCCCTGATGCGGGAGAAGGAGATCATCCCGTCGCCGGGTCCGGATACCGAACTGAACGGCGGTGACACGCTGGTCGTCGTGGGCACGGCTGAAGCGATCGATGCGCTGAAACAGATCGTCAACGAATAGCCTTTGCCGGGACGGCGCTCCCGTTACCCGCATCGGTGCGATCGGCTCGATCGACCACCTCGCCGGCCGGGCCATCGGCCGTAGCGCAGGAGATCGGAGCCGGCAGTGGACATGGGTCTGTTGCTCATCGAGTTGGGCGCCGTGGTGCTCGGTCTCGGTGTGCTCGGGCGCCTCGCCGGCCGGATCGGAATGTCGCCGATTCCTCTCTACCTGCTCGCCGGGTTGGCGTTCGGTCAAGGTGGGCTGATCCCGCTCGACGCCAGCGACGCCTTCATCGAGATCGGCGCGGAAATCGGCGTCGTGCTGCTGCTGTTGCTCCTGGGACTCGAGTACTCCGCCAGTGAACTGACGACGAATCTGCGGCAACACGCGACCGGCGGCGTGGCCGACCTGGTCGCCAACGCCCTCCCGGGCGCGGTGGTGGGTGTGCTGCTCCAGTGGCCGCTGCCCGCCGTGGTGGCCATGGCCGGCGTCACCTACGTCACCAGTTCCGGCATCACCGCCAAGTTGCTGACCGATCTCGGCCGCCTCGGCAACCGCGAAACACCTGTTGTGCTTTCCATTCTCGTCCTCGAAGACCTGTCGATGGCCCTGTACCTCCCGGTGCTCACCGCCATGCTCGCCGGGGTCAGCTTCCTCGCCGGAGCCACCTCCGTCGCCATCGCCCTCGTCGCCATCACGATCGCGTTCGTGATCGCGCTCCGCTTCGGTCGGGCACTCGGTCGCTTCGTCTACTCCGACAACAAGGAAGTGCTGCTGCTCATCGCCTTCGGGCTCGCCCTGCTGGTTGCAGGATTCGCGCACCGACTGCAGGTGTCCGAAGCCGTCGGTGCGTTCCTGGTCGGCATCGCGCTGTCCGGACGGGTGGCGGAAAGCGCCCGCGAGGTGCTGACCCCGCTGCGTGACCTGTTCGCCGCGGTCTTCTTCGTCTTCTTCGGGTTGGAGACCGATCCCTCGGAGATCCCGGAGATGCTGCTGCCCGCAATCGGGCTCGCCGTCGTGACCGCGCTGACCAAGATCGGCGTCGGTATGTGGGCCGCCCGCCGCTCAGACATCGCCATCGCCGGCCAGATCCGTACCGGCACCGGGATCGTCTCCCGCGGCGAGTTCAACATCGTGATCGCCGGCCTCGCGACGGCATCCGGGATCATCGCACCCGGATTTGCGGCCCTGGCCGCCACCTACGTGCTGATCCTCGCCATCACCGGACCGCTGGTCTTCCGCGCCGGCGAACCCCTGGGCCGGGCGGCAGCGCGGCGGCGGAGCAGACGACGGCCGCCGACCCCGACCCCGCCGCCGAAACGCGGCAACAACACCGACGACGGCGCGGTCAGCAGCACGGCCTGAGTCACCACACGAACAGAAACAACAGGAACAGTGGGCGCGGACGGTTTCGAACCGCCGACCGCCCGGGTGTAAACCGGGTGCTCTCCCGCTGAGCTACGCGCCCTGGACCTATCCGATCCGGCAGCGCCAGGCCACCGAACCGATCAACGCTCGCAAGAGCGCCACGGGCAGTATGTCATCGCTGCGGCCTCCTCCAGCTCAACCGCCGAGCCGTCCGCCGGCACGAAGTCCCGCTGATAGCCCGCGTCAGACGCTGCTGGCCTTGAGCGCCGCCACTGCCCGCTTCCAGGCGCTCTGGTCCCTGGCCTCGCCGGGTCCGTTGGCCTCGGAGAACTGAATGACCCCGTCGACATCCACCAGGAACGTCCCGCGCAGCGCGAAGCCGGCCTGTTCGAAGAACACGTCGTAGGCCTTCGCGACCTCACCGTGCGGCCAGAAGTCGCTCAGCAGCGGGAACGTGTAACCCTGTGACTCCGCCCAGGCCTTCAGCGACTGGGAGGTGTCGGTGGATATCGCCAGCACCTGGACGTCCGAGTTCTGGAACGTCGACAGATCGTCGCGGAGCTCGCACAGCTCGGCGGTGCAGTTCACCGAGAACGCGAATGGGTAGAAGACGAGGAGCACCGCCTGTTTGCCACGAAATGACGACAGCGCCACCGGGGTCTTGTTCGCATCGCGAAGCGTGAAATCCGGGGCTTCCGCGCCCACCGGGAGAGCCATCAGCGTCGTACCTTTCCTGATTTCGGGCGTGCCAATCGGGCGATCATCCACTCCGGCCCACCGGGAACGCTGGTGGTCTGCGAGAGCCCCGCGGTGCGCGTCGCCTCGGCGATCTCACTGGGCTCGACGTAACCGTCCCGCCCCGTCTTCGGGGTCAACAGCCAGATCACGCCGTCGTCCGCGAGCAGCGGGATGGCATCGACCAACGCGTCGGTGAGATCCCCGTCCTCATCGCGCCACCACAGCAGAACGGCGTCCAGAACGTCGTCGGCGTCGTCGTCGAGTAGTTCGGAGCCGATCAGATCGGCAATGGCATCCCGCAGGTCGTGGTCGACATCGTCGTCATACCCGGCCTCCCCGACCGTGTTCCCGGCACTCAAGCCGAGCCGGGCCGCGATTGTCTCCGCGTACCCTGCGACGTCACTCACCTGTATCGCTCCCCTTCGAGGTTTCCCGAACCCACCGGCGGGACGGTCCATTTGTCCCTGGGCGCATACCTTATTCGGGCCCGCACCATTCCTGTACAGCGGCACCACCCGAGTTCGCAGAACCACCGGCCCGGATCATTCACTCGCGGCAGGTCCACCGTGCGTGGGTACCGCGATATGGGGCAGGATGGCAGGGCTTGACCGGGCCGGGCGAGGGTAACTATTCCCCGAACCAGCAGGCCCGTCCTGCGGACCCGGACCGCCGAACCTCTTGAGGGAGTTGCCTTGACAGCGTCAGTGAACGACCAGTCTGCGCGCCGGATGAGCCTGATCAAGGACGGTTTTGCTGCTCAGCTGCACGACCTCGATCCCGAGGAGACCGACGAGTGGTTGGCCTCGTTCGATGCGATGCTCGACGCCGGTGGCCAGCAGCGCGCGCGGTACCTCATGCTGCGCCTGCTCGCCAGGGCCAAGGAGCAGCACATCGCGCTACCCGCGCTCACCACCACCGACTACATCAACACCATCCCGACCGAGGCCGAGCCGTTCTTCCCGGGCGACGAGGAGATCGAGCGTCGCTATCGCGGCTGGATCCGGTGGAACGCGGCCATCATGGTGCACCGTGCCCAGCGTCCCGGGATCGGTGTGGGCGGCCACATCTCCACCTACGCCTCGTCGGCCAGCCTGTACGAGGTCGGCTACAACCACTTCTGGCGCGGCAAGGACCATCCCGGCGGCGGTGACCAGGTCTTCTTCCAGGGCCACGCGTCGCCCGGTATGTACGCGCGGGCGTTCCTCGAGGGCCGGCTCAGCGAGCACGACCTGGACGGCTTCCGCCAGGAGAAGTCGCACCCGGGCGGTGGCATCCCGTCCTACCCGCACCCGCGGCTGATGCAGGACTTCTGGGAGTTCCCCACCGTCTCCATGGGCCTTGGCCCGATGAACGCGATCCAGCAGGCACGGTTCAACCGCTATCTGCACCACCGCGGCATCAAGGACACCTCCGACCAGCACGTATGGGCGTTCCTGGGCGACGGCGAGCTCGACGAGGTCGAGTCCCGCGGTCTGGTGCACGTCGCAGCGATCGACGGTCTGGACAACCTGACCTACGTCATCAACTGCAACCTGCAGCGCCTCGACGGCCCGGTGCGCGGCAACGGCAAGATCATCCAGGAACTGGAATCGTTCTTCCGCGGAGCCGGCTGGAACGTCATCAAGGTGATCTGGGGCCGCGAGTGGGACAAGCTCCTCCAGGCAGACCGCGAGGGCGCCCTGGTGAACCTGATGAACAACACGGCCGACGGTGACTACCAGACGTACCGCGCGAACAGCGCCGACTACATCAGGGACCACTTCTTCGGGCGCGACCCGCGAACCAAGCAGCTCGCCGAGAACCTCTCCGACGACGAGATCTGGCGCCTGCGCCGTGGTGGTCACGACTACCGCAAGGTCTATTCGGCTTACCGCGCCGCGACCCAGCACAAGGGTCAGCCGACGGTCATCCTGGCCAAGACGATCAAGGGCTTCGGCCTCGGGCCGTCGTTCCAGGGCCGCAACGCGACGCACCAGATGAAGAAGATGACCATGACGAACCTGAAGGAATTCAGGGACGGCCTGCGCATCCCGATCACCGATGAACAGCTCGAGGCGGACCTCTACCAGCCGCCCTACTACAACCCGGGCGCCGATTCCGAGGAGATCAAGTACCTCAAGGACCGCCGGGCCAGGCTCGGTGGGTTCGTCCCCGAGCGCAGGGTTGTCCCCAAGCCGCTAGTGCTGCCCGGCGACAAGGTCTACGACGTCCTCACCCGCGGGTCGGGCAAGCAGGAGATCGCCACCACCATGGCCTTCGTCCGGCTGGTGCGCGACCTGTTCAAGGATCCGGAGATCGGCAAGCGTGTCGTGCCGATCATCCCGGACGAGGCCCGCACCTTCGGCATGGACTCGTTCTTCCCGACGCAGAAGATCTACAACCCGTCGGGGCAGCTCTACACCGCCGTCGACGCCAACTTGATGTTGGCCTACAAGGAATCTGAGCAGGGCGTCATCCTGCACGAGGGCATCGACGAGGCCGGATCGGTCGCGACGCTGACCGCCGTGTCGACCAGCTACGCCACCCATGGCGAGCCGATGATCCCGATGTACATCTTCTATTCGATGTTCGGCTTCCAGCGCACCGGTGACGGGCTCTGGGCGATCGGCGACCAGATGGGCCGGGGATTCGTCCTCGGCGCGACCGCCGGCCGCACCACGCTGACCGGCGAGGGCCTGCAACACGCGGACGGGCATTCGCACCTGCTGGCCTCGACGATGCCGCACGTGGTGGCCTACGACCCGGCCTACAGCTACGAGATCGCGCACATCGTCAGGGACGGGCTGCGCCGGATGTACGGCGGCAGCGATGAATGGCCGGCCGGCGAGAACATCCTCTATTACCTGACGCTGTACAACGAGCCCTACCAGCAGCCGAAACAGCCCGAGGGTCTGGACGTCGACGGTCTGTTGCGGGGTATCTACAAGCTTTCTCCGGCGACCGACGAAGAAGGCAAGGCACGGGCACAGCTGTTGGCCTCGGGCGTCGGTGTGCGATGGGCTCTGGAGGCACAGAGCCTGCTGGCCAGCGATTGGAATGTCGCGGCCGACGTCTGGTCGGTCACCAGCTGGACCGAACTGCGGCGGGACGCCGAGACCATCGAGCGGGCCAGGCTGCTCGACCCGGGCTCGGACGTCGGGACTCCTTACATCACCAGCGTGCTCAGCGACGCACCGGGTCCGGTCATCGCGACCAGCGACTGGCAGCGCGCCGTGCAGAACGCCATCGCACCATGGGTTCCCGGCGACTACGTCGCGCTGGGAGCCGATGGGTTCGGCTTCTCCGACACCAGGGCGGCCGCACGCCGGCACTTCCTCATCGACGGCCCGTCGATGGTGGTGGCCACGCTGTCCGCCCTGGAGCGGCGCGGCGAGTACCGCGCCGGGGCCGCTGCCGAGGCGGCGGAGAAGTACGAATTGCACGACGTGCGTGCCGGCCGTTCCGGGAACGCAGGCGGCGAATCGTGATCAATTGCGACAAAAGGCGGCCCCGCGAAAAGCAACCGAAATAGCGCGTTTCCATTCACCCGCGCCTGCTGGCGAGTGGAATGGCGAGGCGGTACTGTGCACTCGTTGTTGCTCTTCTCCTGATGTCCGCGAGACATCGCACGGGGGTAAAGCACTTCCCCCCGGTCGGAGAAGCGGCCGGGGTGTTCCACCCCGCGGATTCTCGTCCGCGGACAACGCTCGAGGAGAGCAGGCATGGCGCAGGGAACTGTGAAGTGGTTCAACGCGGAGAAGGGCTACGGCTTCATCTCCCCCGACGACGGCTCTGGCGACGTCTTCGTCCATTACTCCGCGATCAGCGGAACGGGCTACAAGTCCCTCGAGGAGGGCCAGCGCGTCAACTTCGACGTCGAGCAGTCCCCGAAGGGCCCGCAGGCAACCGGGGTCAGCGCCGCCTGACTCAGATCTGCAACTACTGAACAGGGACCGGCACCGCGACATGGTGCCGGTCCCTGTTGCTTACTTGACGGGTGTGAAAGAACTCGCCCGCACGCATGTAGCGCGTGACGTGGCCCGATGCCGAGTGAGCGGGCGGTGACGGCGCCCGCCGGGTGGCAGGCTGTGCCCATGGCAGGCTGAGCCCATGGTGAACAACGGCGCACCCGACGCCGAACCGGCGCGGATCGCCGGCCCGACGCCCGCATCGGTGCTGCGCGCCGCAACCTCGACGCTGGCCGCGAACTCGTCCTGGGCGCCTGGAGTCAGCGCCGAGACGCTGTCGCGGGTCGAACGGGCCGGCGGCCACCTGGCCACCCGCTCCGTCGCCCTGATGGACGAGCGACTGCCGTGGTTCCGCTCGCTGCCCGCGGAGCAACGGTCGTGGGTCACCCTGGTCGCCCAGGCCGGCATCTCCGGCTACGTCGTCTGGGCGCGCTCCCCCGGCACCGAATACCGGATCACCGGCGAGGTCTTCGGCTCGGCGCCCCGTGACCTGGTGCGCGCCGTCTCGCTACGCCGGACGGTGGAACTGGTCCGGATCGCGATCATGGTCGCCGAGGAGGACCTCCCCTCGCTGGCCGTCGACGAGGCCGAGACCATCGCATTGCGCGATTCGCTGCTCCGCTACAGCCGTGAGGTCGCCTTCGCCGCGGCCTCGGTGTACGCGGCGGCCGCGGAGACCCGCGGCGCCTGGGACGCCCGGGTCGAGGCCGCGGTTGTTGACGGCGTCGTCCGCGGTGAGGACTTCGGGGCGCTGTCGTCCCGGGCGGCGGCGCTGGACTGGGACACCACCGCTGACACCCTGGTGATCGCCGGCGCCGCACCCGCCGGCGACCGTGCCGACGTCGTCGCCGCCGTTACCGAGTGGGCGACGAAGGTGGGTCGGGCGGCCATGTCCGGGGTGCACGGCGACCGACTGGTGCTGATCCTGGCCGGGAACGAGGCACCGGGGGCGGAGATCGAGTCGTTGTTCGGGGACGGCCCGGTCGTCCGCGGCCGGCCGGGAGCGGGTCTGCGGGACGCCGTCGTGTCTGCTGCCGATGCGCTGTCCGGTCTGGACGTCGCGGCGGCCTGGACCAGCGCGCCGCGCACGGTCGACGCCGACGACCTGCTCCCGGAGAGGGTGCTGGGCGGCGACCAGCGCGCGGCCGCCCGGCTCCGCGCCGCTGTGTACGCCCCACTCGCCTCGGCGCCCGCACCGCTGCTGACCACCATCGAGGCCTACCTGGCGACCGGCGGCGCCCTCGAGCCGACCGCCCGGAATCTGTTCGTGCACCCCAACACCGTCCGGTACCGCCTGCACCGGATCGCCGATCTGACCGGCCGGGATCCCTGGGAGCCGAGGGACTTGCTGGCCATCCAGATCGCGGTGATTCTCGGCAGATTGGCTCAGGTGCCTTGATTCGGTGTGCGCGTGAA
Source organism: Nakamurella sp. GG22 (assembly GCF_052976845.2). Lineage (NCBI taxonomy): Bacteria > Bacillati > Actinomycetota > Actinomycetes > Nakamurellales > Nakamurellaceae > Nakamurella > Nakamurella sp. GG22. The sequence continues at coordinate 288,023 of NZ_JBRIIO020000002.1, forward strand.
GTGCTTGTGCAGGCGATGCCATCCGCCAGCGGTTCTGCGGTGGGACGCTCTATGAAGATCTTTTGGCGCCTTCCGCCCTCCTGATTGTGGGGTATCTACAAATACCAGCTCGCGACTTGGTGGCGTCCGGCACCACCAGGCAGGTGTCGATCGTGGTTTTCTAATTCAGTGCTGGCCATCGTCGCTCCCGGACAGGGATCTCAAAAACCGGGAATGCTCAGCAGTTGGCTCGAACTCGACGGTGTCCCCGAGGCCGCGGCGGCGATGTCCGACCGCGCGCATCTCGATCTGGCCCGGCTCGGCACCACCGCCGGCGCCGACGAGATCAAGGACACCGCGGTCACCCAACCGCTCGTTGTCGCCGCTGCGCTGCTCGCGGCGGGAACGTTCCGCATTCCGGCCGGTGCCGTCATCGCCGGCCACTCCGTCGGTGAACTCGCCGCCGCAGCTCTGGCGGGCGTCATCCCGGCACTGGATGCCGTCGACGTCGCCGCCGTGCGCGGTTCCGCGATGGGCGCCGCCTGCGCCCTGACGCCCACCGGGATGTCTGCCGTGATGGGCGGCAACACCGACGACGTGCTCGCCGCGCTCGCCGAACTGGATCTCGTCGGCGCCAACGTCAACGGCGGCGGCCAGATCGTGGCCGCCGGACCGCTCAGCGCCCTCGAAGAACTGGCGGCCAACCCGCCCGGTGGCGTCCGGGTCATCCCGCTGCCGGTGGCCGGCGCGTTCCACACGTCGTTCATGGCCAGCGCCGAGTCGGCCTTGCAGGAGCGGCTCGCGCAGTTGGCGCCGGCGGATCCGCTGCACCCGCTGCTGACCAATTCGGACGGCTCGGTCGTCGCCTCCGGCCCGGCGTACCTGGAGCTGCTGGCCGCCCAGGTCACCAGACCGGTGCGCTGGGATGCCTGCATGCAGACGATGCGTGCGCTCGGCGTCACCGGGGTGCTCGAGCTGCCTCCGTCCGGGGCGCTCGTCGGCCTCGTCAAACGCGACCTGAAGGGCGTTGCCACGATGGCACTGAAGAGCCCCGCCGACCTGGAGAACGCCGTCGCGTTCACCGCCGAGCACGCCGGCGTACGGCTGTGACGGCCCGGACGACCAGGCTGGCGACCCGCGCGGGCGCCGCCGGTTCGCGGATCACCGGCCTCGGCCACTTCCGTCCCGACCGGGTGGTGACCAATGACGAGCTGTCACAGGTCATGGACACCAACGACGAATGGATCCGGTCACGGGTGGGCATCGGCGAGCGCCGGTTCGCCGGTCCCGACGACTCGGTGGTCTCCATGGGCGCGCGGGCCAGCGCTAAGGCCCTGGCCGAGGCGGGCCTGCAGCCGACTGACATCGACACCGTCATCGTGGCCACCTGCAGCCCGATCTCGCCGGTCCCGCACGCCGCCACCCAGATCGCCGGTGCACTGGGCATCCACGCGCCGGGGAGCTTCGACATCAACGCGGCCTGTGCGGGCTTCTGCTACGGCATCGCCGCCGCCGATCAGGCGGTGCGGGTGGGCGCATCGCGCCACGTCCTGGTCGTCGGATCCGAGCGGCTCACCGACTGGACCGACCCCACCGATCGCGCGACGGCCATCATCTTCGCCGACGGTGCCGGCGCCGCCGTGGTGAGCGCGGCCGACGAGCCGGGCATCGGCCCCGTCGTCTGGGGCAGCGACGAGACGAACATCGACGCGATCCGGGTGGAGGGCCGCAACGGCCATTTCATCCAGGAGGGCCAGACGGTCTTCCGCTGGGCCACGTCCGCCATCGCGCCGGTCGCGATCCGGGCCGCCGAGGCGGCCGGCGTCGCGCTGGCCGATGTCGACGTGCTGGTCACCCATCAGGCGAACCTGCGGATCATCGACGCCGTCGCGAAGAAGATCATCTCCGCGGGCGCACGGCCCGAGCTGAAGGTCGGCCGCGACATCGTCACGACCGGCAACACCTCGTCGGCCTCCATTCCGATCGCCCTCGACCGGATGCGGGCCGCCGGCGAAGTCACCTCCGGCGAGGTTGTCCTTTCCGTCGCTTTCGGTGCCGGGCTCACGTACGCCAGCCAGGTGTTCCTGTGCCCGTGACCGAAATGTGCCGCGCCGCAACCGATCTCCGGTGTCGCGCGTCGCCCTGACAAGCTTCTCGCGTGTGCGCCGTCACCCTGAGCGTCATCGCAGGGTGGATGCGGCACAATTCGCGCGGATACCCGAGCCGGCTCCGATCCGGAGTTCGGCCAAACCCCGAAAGGAACCATTGTGAGCAACGAAGACATCCTGGCCGGCCTTGGCGAGATCGTCGAAGAGGTCGCCGGTGTGAGCGCTGCCGACGTCACCACCGAGAAGTCGTTCACCGACGACCTGGACATCGATTCGCTCTCCATGGTCGAGATCGCGGTGCAGGCGGAGGACAAGTTCGGGGTCAAGATTCCGGACGACGAGCTGGCGAATCTGAAGACCGTCGGCGACGCCGTGTCCTACATCGCGGCAAACAAGAGCTGACAGCGAAGGGTCCCGCGCGGCGACATGGGCGCGTGCGTCCCGCACGACCCCATGAGCCGATGCGGAGGAACACAGTGAAGAGATGTGAGCGATGAAAGGCGAGCGAACAATGAGCGGGCGAACAGTGAGGCTCCCCCGATGAGTTCCGACCACGACGTCGTCGTCACCGGGATCGGCGCCACCACGCCGATCGGTGGCACCGCACCGGAAACCTGGCAGGCGCTGCTCGACGGCACCATCGGCGTCAAGCCGCTGCTGGAGCCGTGGGCCGAGAAGTACGAGCTGCCGGTGCGGATCTACGCCCCGCTGGCGGTCGAGCCGACCGACGTGCTCTCCCGGGTGGAGGCGCGCAGGCTCGATCGGTGTCAGCAGGTCGCACTGGTCGCCGCCCGTGAGGCATGGGCGGACGCCGGCTCGCCGGAAATGGATCCTGAGCGGCTCGGCGTCGTGGTCGGCACCGGTATCGGCGGTGCGCTCACCCTGCTCGGCCAGGACGACATCCTGGAGCAGACCGGCATCAGGAAGGTCGCCGTTCTGACCATCCCGATGCTGATGCCGAACGGCCCGGCCGCCGCGGTCGGACTGTGGGCCAAGGCCAGGGGCGGTGTCCACGCACCGGTTTCCGCCTGCGCTTCCGGTGCCGAGGGCATCGCCTGGGCCTACCAGATGATCAAGTCGGGCGAACTCGACGTCGCGATCGCCGGCGGCGCCGAGGCGTGCATCCACCCGCTGCCGCTCGCCGGCTTCGCCCAGATGCGGGCGATGAGCACGCGCAACCACGACCCGCTCGGCGCCTCCCGGCCGTTCGACGTCGAACGCGACGGGTTCGTGCTCGGCGAGGGCGCCGGCATCATGGTGCTGGAGCGGGCGGACCACGCCAAGGCTCGCGGCGCGAAGATCTACGGCCGGCTGGCCGGAATCGGGATGTCCAACGACGCCTACCACATCACGGCCCCCGAACCGGCGGGCGAGGGTTCCGCGCGGGCGATCGCCAAGGCGCTGAGGTCGGCCGATCTCACCCCCGCCGACATCGGGCACGTGAACGCCCATGCGACCTCGACGCCGGTCGGCGACCTCGCCGAGTCCAACACGATTCTGCGGGCGATCGGCGACCACCCCGTCGTCACGGCCACCAAGTCGATGACCGGCCACATGCTGGGCGCCGCAGGTGCCGTCGAGGGGATCGCCACCGTCCTGGCCATCAAGGAGGGTGTCATTCCCGGCACCCGCAACCTGAACAAGCTCGACCCGGAGATCAAGGTCGATGTCGCGGCCGAGAATCGCGAGGTCACGCTGACGGCGGCACTCAACGACTCGTTCGGCTTCGGTGGTCACAACGTCGCGCTGGTGTTCACCGGCGCCTGATCCGCCCGGCTGACGCCACGGGCACCGACCGGGCCGAGCTCCACCTTCAGAACAGCACTGGTTCGCGGCGTACCCGTACCCGGGTGCGCACCCGTTGGAAGCGCCCACCCGGCGCGTCAGGAGTACCGACCGTGACAGCTGTGGTTGATCCGTCGAGCGTGAAGAGCGGGCCAGAAAGCCCTGCGGCGAAGGTCGAGCCAACCCGCCGCACCGGGCCGCGGGTGATCGACCCCCGCGAGCCCGAGGTTCGGCTGGCGGCCCTGCTCGACGAGGGGTCGCTGGTCGGCCTGCACGCCACCGACACCTCCGGTGTGTGGGCCGTGCGCGGCCGGATCGACGGCTCGAAGGTGATCGCGTACTGCACCGACGGCACCCGGATGGGCGGGGCCATGGGTCACGAGGGCTGCCGGCACATCGTCGACGCCATCGAGACCGCGGTGCGCGAACGCATCCCGGTGATCGGCCTCTGGCATTCCGGCGGCGCCCGGCTCGCCGAGGGTGTGCAGGCGCTGGACGGCGTCGGCCAGGTCTTCGCCGCGATGGTCCGCGCGTCCGGAAAGGTCCCGCAGATCTCCGTGGTGCTCGGCGCCGCGGCAGGCGGCGCGGCCTACGGGCCGGCGCTGACCGACATCGTGATCATGGCGCCGGACGGCCGGGTGTTCGTCACCGGTCCGGATGTGGTCAAGTCCGTTACCGGCGAACAGGTCGACATGGAGGCGCTGGGCGGCCCGTCGGCGCACGGCCGCAAGTCCGGCGTGGTGCACATCGTCGCCGACTCCGAGCCGGACGCGTACGTGCGGGCCCGCCGGGTCGCGTCGCTGTTCTCCCGTCCGGGTATCTCCGCGGTCACCGACATGCCGGACGACCCGGACCTGGACCACCTGCTGCCCGAGCACCGGGCGCGGGCGTACAACGTCAAGCCGGTGATCGACGCGATCCTCGACGAGCCGATGGAAGAGCTCCAGGCGAAGTGGGCGCCGAACATCGTGATCGGCCTCGGCCGGCTCGGTGGACGGTCTGTCGGTGTTGTCGCCAACAACCCGTTGCGGCTGGGCGGTTGCCTCGACTCGACCTCGGCCGAGAAGGCCTCGCGCTTCGTCCGGATGTGCGACGCGTTCGGCATCCCGCTGCTGGTCATCGTCGACGTCCCCGGCTACCTCCCGGGGGTCGGCCAAGAGTGGGACGGCGTTGTCCGCCGGGGCGCAAAGCTGCTGCACGCCTTCGCCGAGGCGGTCGTCCCGCGGGTGACCCTGGTGACCCGCAAGGCGTACGGCGGCGCGTATGTCGCGATGAACTCGAAGGCGCTCGGCGCGACCGCGGTATTCGCCTGGCCGGACGCGGAGATCGCCGTGATGGGCGCGAAGGCCGCGGTCGGCATCCTGCACCGCCGCAAGCTCGCGGCGGCACCGGACGACGAACGCGAAGCGCTGCACGCCGCTCTCGCCCTGGAGCACACCAGGGTCGCCGGCGGTGTCGCACGGGCCATCGAACTCGGTGTCGTCGACGAGGTCATCACCCCGGCGGAGACCCGGCGGCGGGTGGCCGAGGCGTTGGCGTCGGCACCGGCCGGCCGCGGCAGCCACGGCAACATCCCGCTCTGACATGAGCACGCACCTGATCGGCGGCGGATGGAACGTCGACGCCCAGCCGGTCGTGTACGGACCGTTCCTGGCCGAGGCCGCCGCTGTGGCCGGACGAGACGACCGTCATCTGCCCGTCATCGCGTGTGTGGTGCTCGACGAGGGTGACGGCGCCGAGCAGTTCGCCCGCTGGGAGAACGCCCTGCAGTCGGCGGCGCCCTGCCGACCGGTGCCGGTGCTGGTGGAACTCGGCGGGCGGCTCGATCCGTCCGCGCTGGGTGACGCGGACGGGCTGCTGGTCTGCGGTGGCCTGACGCCGGCCTACGCGGCGGCCCTCGAGCCCGTCGCTACGGACATCCGCGACTGGCTGCGCAGCGCGGATCGGCCCTATGCCGGATTCTCGGCCGGATCGGCGATCGCGTCGACGACCGCCGTCGTCGGTGGGTGGTCGGTGGACGGCGTGCCGATCTGCTCGGACGACGCCGGCGAGGATCTCGACGAGATCACCGTCCGGGCCGGACTGGGCATCGCACCGTGGACGGTGGATGTGCACTGCGCGCAGTGGGGCACCCTCACCCGGCTGATCGAGAGCATCCGCACCGACCCCGTGCTGGTCGGTGCCGGGATCGACGAGGACACCGTGTTGATCATCGGCGCCGACGACGCCGAGGTCCGCGGGCTCGGCTCGGTCTGGCTGGTGCGCGGCTCGGACGCACCGGGCTCGGTGCAGGTCACGCCGTACCGATCCGGCGAGCGGGTCGCGCTGCCGTAACTGATGGGAAAGCGTCAGCCGTTGGACCGCGCGGCGTCGGCGATCGCTTCATGCTCCGCGGACCCGACGACGTCCAGGCTGGGCCGCTGGGACCGGGCGAGAGCGAGCCGCAGGGCGTACACCGCGGTCGCCGCCTCGTCGAGACGCGACTCCGGGAGCGAGCCGTCCTGCACGGCACCGGCGATGCCGGCCACCGCTGCCGAAGGGTCGGTGGGCATCAGAACGAGGTCCTGACCAGCGGCGATGCCACGCCACGCGGCTTCGGCCGGACCGTAGTTGTCCACCACCGGTGCCATCTCGAACGAGTCGGTCACGGTCACACCGTCGAACCCGAGGCCCTCGCAGCCGTTGACCCCGGAGCCGCGCAGCAGCTCGTTGACGACGGCGTCGCTCAGTGCGGAGGTCCCGTCGTCCGCACCGGCCGCGGGCAGCTCGATGTGTCCGGTCATCACCAGGGCCACCCCGGCGTCCACGCCGGCGCGCAACGGCACCGAGTCGATGGCGTTCCACTCGTCGCAGCTGGCGTCGAGCGACGGCAGCGCCGTGTGGGTGTCGGTGGCGAGTCGGCCGATGCCCGGGAAATGCTTGACGGTCGCTGCCAGTCCGGCGCTCTGGTATCCCCGCACGGCGGCCGCCACGAGAGTGCCGGCGCGCTCGGGATCGGAGCCGAAAGTGCGGTCGGCGACGCCGGACTCCCCCGATTCCGGCAGGACGTCGGCGTCCGGTGCGAAGTTGACGTTGATCCCGACGGCGAGCATCTCTGCGGCACCGGCGGCGGTCACCGATTCGGTGGCCTCGACGGCGGCGTCGGTGTCGGTGATCCCCGACAGTTCAGCGGCGCCCGGGAAATCGGTGAAGCCGTTCACCAGCCTGGAGACCAGCCCGTACTCCTGATCCGTCGCGATCAGCAGCGGTGCGCCCTTCTGCGACGACGGCACCTGGGATTGCAGTTCCGCCGTCACCGATGCGACCTCGGCGGGTGTGCCATTCTGGGTCCCGTCGATGGACCCCTTCGACCCCATGAGAATGACGCCGCCCAGCTGCAGCCGGGCCACCTGGTCGGTGCCGACGGCGTCCGCCGAACTGACCATGATCACCGATCCGGCCCGCTCGGCCGGGCTCATCGCCTCGACCGCTGCGCGTGCCTTGCTGAGGTCCTGGGCGGTGACGAGGCCGCCGGGCGGGACTTGGGCGGGTGCCGGCGGCGGGGTTGCGGGTGCGGCGGGGGTGCTGGGTGCCGGGGCCTGGGTGCTCGAACTCGACGCGGCGGACGGTGTGGCTGACCGGGAGGCCGACGATGCTGGAGCGGACGACGCATCGCGAGAGGAAGCTGGCGCAGCCGCGGCGGCGCTGGGCGATGTGCTCGACGGGGCGGCGGGTGCTGCCTGGTCGGTGCCGGCACAGCCAGCAACGAGACCCGCGCTCAGCAGGGCAGCAAGCCAGTACGTGCCGACACGCCGCCGGAAACCGTTCCTTCTCACGCGCAGGCCGTCATCGACTGCGCGGACGGGTCGATCCCGGTGAGCACCAGCCGGCCGTCCTGTTCACCGAGCAGGTAGGTGACGTCCCAGTTGATGCAGGTTGCAGGCAGCGACGGCGGTGCCAATTCGACCGCTTGCTGGGAGGTGAACATCGTGCGGGCGCGAAGCGGCCCGTCGGCAACTGTCAGCACGGCGACATTGGAGTCGACGGTCGTCGAGTAATCCTGCGTCCAGCGCTCCTGGTTTTGCGGCGCGGACTGCTCGACGGCGACGGTGCGTTTCCAGGCGTCATAGTCCTGATTGTTGATGGCGTCGAAGTACAGCTGCAACAGTCCGCGGATCTCGGCGCCGCGCGGATGCTCCGCTGCCCTGCTGGACAGCCGCACCGCGGAATCGTCGGACGGGCCGGCGCGGTAGTCGGTCATCGCGAGCGGCTCACGTTCATATGACCGACCGTACGTCCAGGCGGCCGTCGCCCCACCGAGCAGGACGACCACCAGCAGGGTCGTCAACAGCAGCGTGAGCCGTCGCCCGGTCAGCCGCATGCGTTCACATCCCCGTCACCACAGTGTCAGCAGCGTTGATTCAGCGCCGCAAGAGGTCGACGTACCGGGGAGGGCCTGGTTGCCCCGAGAGCGCGACGGGGTGGCGAAGAGCACTCGAGCCGCCGCGTATCGCTGGCGGGCAGGTGGAAGGTGTGGGGCTCAGCCGACCTGGTGCAGCCAGGTCACCGCGGTGCCTTCTCCAGCCCGGCGGAAGGGCTCGAGTTCGGCGTCGACGTGCGCGCCGAGCAGATCACCGAGCCGGTGGTGAACGGCTTCCAGGTTCGCTGCCGTCGCCAGCATGGACCGCAGTTGGTCCTCGCCGAGCACGACGTCACCGTTGGCGGAGATCGCCGCACGCCAGATACCCCGACCGGGGACATGGCAGATGCGCTCACCGTCGACGCCCGGGCTGGCTTCCTCGGTGACCTCGAAGCGGAGCATGGGCCAAGCCTTGAGCGCCTTGGCGAGCCGCGCCCCGGTTCCCGGTTTGCCCGACCAGCTGGCGTCCGCACGAAGGCAGCCGGGAGCCGCGGGTTGCGCCGTCCATGACAGCGACACGCGAGCACCGGTCACCCCGGAGATCGCCCACTCGACGTGCGGGCAGATCGCCGCGGGCGCCGAGTGCACAAAGACAACACCACGAGTCATGTCCGTCCACCTCCGCTCGCACTCCAACGTTCTTCCCCAACGTGGATACGGCAGACATGGGCAGGACACGTACAGGTCCAACGGTACTACTGGGGACATTGTGCACTGTGGGAACCGCGAATGGCCAGCGCCCAGCACAAAGCCATCTCAGTCAGTGCGCGCGAACACCGGAATCAGCCCAGAGGGGGCTGTCCGGATCACCGGAGTGCCAGCCGCTCGAGGAGCGGGTGTCGGCGCCGAGCAGCGGGCCGGCGACGGCGAGGGCCAACAGGACGAGGAGGACGATGAGGAGGGTCATGCAGTAAGGGTCCTGCGATTTACACCTCGCGTCCATCTGTTCTTTCTTCCGCAGAAGCGTAAGCTCCCCTGCATGATCGATGTGCGCAAGTTGGAGATTCTCCGCGAGCTCGACCGCTGCGGGACCATCACCGCCACAGCCGCCGCCGTGCACCTGACGCCGTCCGCGGTGTCCCAGCAATTGGCCGCGCTGTCCCGGGAGGCGGGCACGCCGATGCTCGAGCCGGATGGCAGGCGTGTGCGGCTGAGCGAGGCGGCGACATTGCTGCTCAGTCATGCGCACCAGATCTTCACCCACCTCGAGCACGCCGAGTCCGATCTGGCGGCGTTTCGCCGCGGTGACGCGGGTACGGTTCGGATAGGCACCTTCAGTTCGGCCGTCAAGGCCATCGCCGTCCCACTCATCTCCGATCTCGCGACCCAGTCGCGGCTGCGGGTGGAGATCCGCGAGGTCGGTCCTGAACGCGCGATGGACGCGCTGCTGGCCCGCACCGTCGATGTGTCGTTGACCCTGGCGAGTTCGGATTTGCTGCCCGGTCAGGACGACCAACGGCTGCGCACGGAACACCTCTTCGATGACGTGATGGATGTGGCGCTGCCCTTCGATCACCCACTGGCCGACCGCGAGGAGATCGAACTCGCCGACCTTGCCGACGCCGACTGGATCCTCGCCCAGCCCGAGGTGCCCTGCTGGCAGCTCACCAGGGACGCCTGCGAACGGGCCGGGTTCGTCCCCAGAGCGCGGCACTACGCCGACGAGTTCATCGGGGTGGTCGGGCTGATCGCCGCCGGACATGGTGTGGGCCTGCTGCCCAGGCTCGCCCAGCCGGAGTTCGTCAACGAGCCGATCGTCCTTCGGCCGGTCGCCGGGATCAGCCCGGTGCGCCGGATCGGTGCCCAGATCCGCGCCGGCACAGCCGACCAGCCGCACATCGCCCCGGTGCTGCAAGCGTTGCGGCGCATCTCGGCCGAGGTGGCCGACGGCCCTCTGGAATGCCGTGCCCGGCGTCAGGTGATCGATGTGCTCACGCCCGTGCTGACCGGCGGATGACGACGCACATCGCGCTGATCCGCGGCATCAATGTCGGGACCGGCAACCGGGTCGCCATGGCCGCGCTGCGGGAGATGCTCGCAGAGTTGGGGTATTCCGATGTCCGCACGCTGCTCAACAGTGGGAATGCGGTCTTCCGGTCCGACGACTCGCCGAAGAGCGTGGCCCAGGCCATTTCTCGCGGGTTGGCCGGCGAACTGAAGGTGCCGGCCGAGGTGATCGTCCGCAGCCGGGACCAGCTCGTGCGCGCCATGGACGCCGATCCGATCGGTCCGGTGGCCACGGACGGTTCGAGGCACTTCCTCGGGTTCCTCGCCGAGCGGCCGTCCGCGGCGACGGCGAAGAAGGTTGCCGAGATCGGCGAGAATGCCGACACCGGGCCCGATGTCGCGCGCCTGGTCGATGACCATCTCTACCTGTGGTGCCCGAACGGCATCAGCAAGGCGACGTTCAAGAAACAGAACTGGGACAAGGCTTTCGGCACGCCGGTGACGATCCGCAATTGGAACACCGTGACCAAGCTGGTGGCACTCGCCGAGAATTGAGCCGGTCAGCGCCCGCCGAACAGTGCGGCGTCGAGGAGCGGCGCCTGCAGCCGTGCCCACGGCGAGAGTCCGCTGTCGGCGTCATCGGCGGCGGCCATGAACTGGTCCCAGCTCCACCACTGCGTGGTCTCCACCTCGTCAGCCGCGGGCGACGGCTCGCCGTCGATTCGGCAGACCAGCACCGGGCACAGCTCGTTCTCCTCGACGCGACCGTCGGAGGCGCGATAGCTGAAGTCGGGCAGCACCATCCGCATGTCCGCCACCTCGAGGCCGAGTTCGCGGCGCAATCGCCGCGCGGCGGCGTCCGCCGGGGTCTCGCCCGGCGCCGGATGCCCGCAGCAGGTGTTCGTCCAGACCAGCGGGAACGTCAACTTGCCGGCTGCGCGCTGGGTGACCAGCAGCGTGCCGTCCGCATCGAAGCCGTAGCAGGAGAACGCCAGGTGCCGCGGGGTGTTCGGGCCGTGCACGGTGGCCTTGTCGGCCACTCCGATCGGTGTGCCGTCATCGTCGACGAGGACGACCTGCTCGACGCCGTCGGTCGCACCGGCGGCCTGCGCTGCGATCAGGGCGCCACGGCGGCCGGGGTGGGTCGGGTCGGCGAGTGGATGTCGAATGGTCGGCACGCCGTCGAGCCTACCCAGGCGCCGGTCGAGCGCCGCCCCACCGGATGTGGGGCGGCGCTCGACTGCGAGGCCGGTCAGCCTTCGAGGAGCTCCTCGCTCTCGACCGGTGCGGGCTCGTTCCTGCGGTGGAAGGCGAAGGCCACCAACACGATTCCGAGCATCGCGTAGCCCAGCGCGACCTCGGGTTGGGCCGCCCACTCCACCTGGCTGGCATGGATCAGCCCTATCCAGCTCAGCACCGCGCCGACCCCGGCGGCGATGGCCGCGGAGTAGAACTTGTGCATGAGGATGAAGGCGACGATCGAGCCGAGCACCATGCCGGCGAGCACCGCTCCCTCACCGAGTACCTTCAGTCCGTCATAGACCAGTCCGGCGTTGCCCATGGCGTCCGGTCCCACCTCGGCGGCCGTCGTTCCCGCGGCGGCCAGTGCGTTGTCGATCAGGCCGGTACCCCACGATGCGAGGTTCGGCAGGATTGCCGCGACCACCGCGGCGGCCTGGATCCGGGGCACCGATTGGAACGCCTGGGCGCCGATCAGCAGGCCGATGTAGAGCAGGATCGGGACGATGGCGGGGATGGGCAGCACCGCGTTCAGCACGCCGAACAACCCCAGGAAGCACAGCACCGCGATGAAGATGCCGCTGGCCATCGAGTAGCTGCCCCGGCCGCCCGCGGCCTTCCACCCCGGGTGGCCGATGTACACGGCCGGCGGGAACGGCGAACCGAGGGCGGCGCCGATGATCGCTCCCGAGCCGTCCGCGAGCAGCACGCTGCGAAGGTTGTAGCTGTCGCCCGCCGCCGCGGCGCTCTCCACGTTGCTCATCGCCTCGGCGAAGTTGTAGACGCCGAGCGGGATCGCGGTGGCCAGCAGCGGCGCCAGGTTGCTCAGCCCGTTGAACAGCAGGTCGAAGTGCAGAGTCGGTACCGCGATGGCAATGTCGCTCACCGCTGCCTGCACGTCGGGCACCGACATGTACCCGCCGATCCAGCCGATCGCGGTGCCCACCAGCAGCGCGGCCAGGCCGACGGGGATCCCGCCGGGGAGCCGGATGTTGGTGAAGAAGCCGACCAGGATGATGCCCAGCACCGGTAACCCGATCCACGCGGCCTCCCAGATCTGCGCGGCGGGACGCATCGAGATGAACGTCAGTGAGATGCCGGCAAGCGTGCCGAGCATCGCGGCCCGCGGGGTGATCTTGCGGATGAACGGTCCGACAAACGCCCCGATCAACACGATCACGCCGATGACGAACGCCCAGGCCAGGCCTGCTTCCCAGGCCCGGAGCGGATCTCCGGTGCTCAGGAAGATCGGCAGCATGATGACGAACACGACGATGAACATGTGCGGCACGCTCGGCCCGTACGGCAGTGCCGTGACGTCCGTGCGGTTCTCCCGGCGGGCCAGTCGGCGGGCCAGGAACGTGTAGTAGATGTTGCCGGCGAGCATGGCGATGCCGAGCGCCGGCAGCACCGTGCCGAGGACGGTGGTGGCGGGCAATTGCACGACGAAGATCAGCAGCGACGTCAGCGTCAGCACGTTGACCAGGATGTTGAAGCCCAGACCGAAGAAGGCATTGGTCTCGCCCTTGGTCCAGTACGGGATCTTGAGGGTGCCCTCGGACGATCCCGAGGACCTGAAGCCGGTCAGGTTCATGGTGTTGCTCCCTGTGCGAAGGGTGCCGCGGTGGGCGGCGTGATGAGGGAATTGGTCGAGAGCGCGGGCTGGCTCGGATCAGCCGGCCATGGCGGGCTGGGTCAGGGCGGCGAGCAGGGCGCGGGAGTCGGCGACCCAGCCGAAGATGCCGCCCTGCGCGGACACCATGTCGAGGCCGACGCGTTGGAATTCGGGGAAGTAGGAGCCGACGCAGTCGGAAAGGACCAGCGCGTCGTACCCGCGGTCGTTGGCCTCCCGGACCGTCGTGTGAACACAGACCTCGGTCGTCACGCCGGTCACCACCAGGTGCGTGATACCCGCTGTCTGCAAGACGGTTTCGAGTTCGGTGGCGTAGAACGCGCCCTTTCCGGGTTTGTCAATGACGATCTCGCCGGGGATGGGAGCCAGTTCGTCGATGATGTCGTGGCCGTACTCGCCACGGATCAGGATGCGGCCGTTGGCGCCGACGTCGCCGATCCGCTGCGAAGGCTTGCCACGCCGCAACTTGGCCGGCGGACAATCCGAGAGGTCCGGCAGGTGGCCCTCTCTCGTATGGATGACGAGCATGCCGGCCGACCGTGCCGCCGCCAGCACCTCGGCCAGCGGCGGCACGACCTTCTGCAGCAGCGAGACGTCGTTCCCCAGCGTCTCGCCGAAACCCCCCGGGAGCAGGAAATCCCGTTGCATGTCGATGACGACCAGCGCGACCTTGCCGGGCGGCAGCGGGAACGGCGCGGGCGCGGCCTCGACAACCGCTGTGGGTGGCGAACTCTGGTCGATGTCGGCGCTTTCGAGCGGGGTGTTGGTCATACAGCCCTCCTGGTTCCGGGAGTGGGCGAGACGGCGAGGTGGCTGAGTGCTCAGCCGGCGGGAGAATCGGTGGCTGTTGCGTCGGCGAGGTAATTCCGCCAACCGCCGAACTCGGTGATGTCGGTGGTGTCGCCGGTCAATGCGGATGTATCCGCAACGAAGCCGACAGCGGTCGTGCCGTCAGCCAGGGCCACCCTGCCCATGCAAACCGACTGCGAAGAGCCGGCCAGGATCGGAACGCAGGCCGCGGACGGCACTGTCCAGGTCTCCACCTCGATCGCCGCGCCGCCGGACTCGACGGCGACGAGGACGGGCACAGGGTTGGCGCCGCCGACCCGCAGCAGCCGGTAGTTCGGCGCAGTGCGCGTACTGGCCAGCAGCACACCGCCGCGGTCGGCCAGGTCGCTGTTGCGGGGTTGGCCGGAGAGATGGTGGCCGACCACGACAAGTGTGACCGGGTCGGGGATCTCGATGACCGGCGCGGGCGCGGGAACAGGCAGTTGGGCACCGGTCAATGCGGCTGCCATCGCCAGAACCCGGTCATCGGCCAGCGCCGGACCCAGCACCATCAGCGCGGCGGGACGGCCGTCGGCGGTCAGCCCGCACGGCACGACCGTGGCGCACAGGTCGAGTAGGTTCCCGAAGTGGGTGTAGTGGCCGAGGGCGGTGTTCGCGCCGATGGGATCGGCGTGCACCTCGTCGACGGTGAACGTCGTCCCGATGGCCGGCAGGACGAGCACGTCCATCTGCTGCCACAGCCGGTCGACCCCCACCCGCAATTCCCCGAGCCGGTGTTCCGCCGCGAACACGTCCACCGCCGAGTAACGCGCGCCGCCCTCGAGAATGGTGCGGATCACCGGCAGCACCCCGTCCGGGTGGTCGGCGAGGAAGTCGCCGAACTCCGCCAGTCGTTCTGCGACCCAGGGGCCCTGGTACAGCAACTCGCCGGCCGCCAGGAAAGGTCCGAACGGCGCCCGGACCACGCTGCCGAACGTGCGCTCGATGCCGGCTCTCGCGGCCAGGTGGGCGTCCCGCATCAGTTCGTCGCCGAAGAACTCCAGTTCGGAGATGTCCGGTAGGCCGACGCGAAAGGTGTTCACCGGCCTGGTGTCCCGTTGCCGTTCGCGCGTGTCGGGATCGTTGCGGTCGATGCCGGCGACGACATCGAAGACGGCGGCGAGGTCGGGCACGGCCGCCGCGATCAGGCTGATGCAATCCAGTGATCGGCACGCAGGAACGAGCCCGACGGTGCTGATCAGACCGCGACTGGGCTTGAAGCCGGCGACACCGTTGAGGGCGGGTGGCACCCGGCCCAAACCGGCGGTGTCGGTCGCGACGGCGAACGGCACCACCCCAGCCGCCACCGCGAGCGCCGAGCCGGAACTCGACCCCCCGGAGACCATGTCTCCGCCGAAGACGCTGCGCGGCAACGAGTACGGCGTCCGGGTTCCGTTCAGGCCGGTGGCGAACTGGTCGAGGTTGGTCTTCCCGACGAAGATCGCGCCGGCATCGATCAGCTTCGCGACCACCGGCGCGGTCTCCGTCGCCGTGTAGGTGTACTCCGGACAGGCCAGTGTCGTCGGCACCCCGCTGACGTCGATGCTGTCCTTGACGCCAAATGGGATCCCGTACAGGGGCAGGGATTCCGGGTTCGGATGGGCCTCGAGTTCCTTCGCCCGCAGGAGCAGTTCCGCGCGGTCCAGGACGGTGATCCAGGTCCCGTCGTCTCCGCGGTCGGCGATCCGGGCCAGCACCTGGTCGACGACCTCGGTCGGCGTGATGGCCGACGAACGATAGGCCTGCGCCATCTCCGCGATGGTGAGACCGACCACCGGACCGGCGTCTGCTGTCTTCGGCATTCGTCGATTGTCGACAATCGGTGTATCAGGTGTGGAACTGCTGTGTTAACTCTGGACTACGCGCTCAGTTCTGAAAATCCGCCCAGCTTCGGACCCGATCAGCTGCGAACTGAGGTGGCGACCTCGCGCCGGTACTGCAGGTAACGCTGACCGCCGTGGTCATAGAGCGCCTCGAGAACCACGTCCGGGTCGTTCGTCTCCAGTGCGGTCAGCAGGGCCTCGTGCCGGCGGATTCCCTCCCCCGGCCCGACCAGCGACGCCTCCAGCCGCAGGTTGACCGCCATCGGCCGCTGCAGTTTGACCAGGATGGGCTCCATCGCCAGATCCAACTGCCGGTTGCCGGCCAGCCCGACGATGGCCGCGTGGAACGCCCGGTGCGCGTCGTCCCGGGCGAGTTCGTCGTCGGACTCCTCCGCGATTCGCATCTGCTGCAGGCGCTCCCGCACCACCGCCAGCGGGTCCTCACCGGTGCGGGACAGCGGCAACGCGGTGACGATGGCGTGCCGCTCCAGCACCGCGCGGATCTCGAACAACTGGTGGATGTCCTCGTCCGACCAGGTCGTCACCCGTGCCCCGCGCCGCGGGAGGTGCTCGACGAGGCCCTGCTGCACCAGGAGCCTGAGCGACTCCCGCAGTGGTGCGCGACTGATCGAGAAGCGTTGACAGATCTGCTCTTCGATCAACCGCGCACCCGGCTCGAGGGTGCCGCTGAGGATCTCGTCACGCAGCCGCCGGGTGGTGGCCTCGACCAGGCTGGGGGCGAAGAGGTCGACCTGAGGGCCTGGTTCGGCGGTCATCGAGCCCCCTCCCGGTCTGTACTTCGCGATCGACGAGCCCGTGTGATGGTGGCCAGTCTAGGAGCAGGCGGATCACGCGGTCGTCTTCACCAGCTTGCAGTTCGCATCGACGGCGTACCACTTGCCACCGGAGCCCTGCCCGTTCGCCTCGCCCGGCGCGGCGTCACCGGCGTAGTAGTACAGCGCCCACTTGCCCATCACCAGTTGCCGGGTTCCGTCCGGCCGCTCGATGGTGGAGACGCCCGAGGACTGAAGCTCATCGGAGATGACGAACCCGTCGTCGACGGTGAGCGGGGGCCAGGCCTGTGCGCACGCGTCGAAGCAGCTCGACTGCTTCTCCGGGTCGTCGGTGAAGGCGTAGAGGGTGTGGCCGTTCGCGCCGACCATCACCTCGCCCAGGTTGCCCACGTCGGCCAGCGCCACCACCGGCCCGGCCGGGGCTGGCTCTTCGGTCGGTGCGGGTGCTGGCTCTTCGGTGGGTGCGGGTGCCGGTGCGGGGGTTGACGTCGCTTCCGCAGCCCCGGTTGCGGCGGTGTCCCCCTTGATCAACTTGCCGGCAGCGTCCTCGGCGAACCACACCCCGCCGACGCCCTGGCCGTTGGTCTCCCCGGGCGCGCCATCGCCGGCGTAGAAGTACATAGGCCACTTGCCGACCTTCAGCTGACGGGTGCCGTCCGGGCGGTCGACCGTCGTGACCAGCGCCGGGTCGATCCCGTCCGGGGTCGGGACGTCGCCGGCGGGCACTGTCACGGCCGGCCATGCCGCTGCGCAGGCGTCGAAGCAGGTGCTCACCCCGTCGACGTCCTTGGTGAACGCGTACAGGGTGTGCCCGTTCGCACCGACCAGCACCTGGCCGAGCGACCCGGCTTCTGCGAGGTCGAAGGAGCCTGCGGCTGCCTTCGTGACGGGCGCCGGCGCGGCTGAGGAGGGCGAGGAGCCGATCGCTGCGGCCGGGGAGACCTGTGCGGTTCCGGCCAGCTGGGATTGGCCACAGGCGGAGAGGAACAGTCCGGCCGCCACGAGCCCGACGGGTGCGGCGATGATCGAACGCAGTTTCATGGGGGTGCCTTTCGGAAGGAGGTGAATGTCCATCCCCGGGTACGGCGGCCGTTGCGAAACGGTTCTCGGTCGGTTGCGGCTGCCACCCACCGCTACTTAATTCGTTTGACAAGTCCCGCGAACCGGTTGGCCATTTCCCTCGTACTCCCGGGTATGAGCTGCCGTGTCTCCTCGACAAGCGCGATTGACGCTGCCGACTACCCTTGTCCTGGTGCTGACCCCGGACGAGCTGCGGCAGTTTCGCGCGGGCGAAGCCGATGGGGTCCGGGCGGTCTACCGCGAATACGGGCGGCTGGTTTTCGCGGTGTGCCGCAATCAGCTGGGCTCGCAGCAATTGGCCGAGGAAGCGACCCAGCAAACGTTTCTGAAGGCGTGGAAATCTGCCGGGACGGTCGACCTGACGAAGGACCTGGCGCCGTGGCTCGCGACCATCGCACGGCGGACGGCCATCGACGTCTACCGGCAGGAATCCCGCGAGAAGTCGTCGGCGCTGGACGACGTGTCCGCCGGGCATCCCGCTCTGGTCCAGGCCCCCGTGGCGATCGAGCGGACCTACGACGTCTGGCAGGTCCGGCAGGCACTCGACGAACTGCCGGACGACGAACGCGAGATCGTGCAACTGCAGCACCTCGAGGGGATGACCCAGACAGCGGTCGCCGAGCGGCTCAACCTGCCGGTGGGCACGGTGAAATCCCGATCGTTCCGCGCGCACAAGAAGCTGGCCGCACGTCTTGGCCACCTACGGGAAGGATTCGATTGACGCGGTGAGACCCGGCGCACCGGGCGTAGTGAGGACCACAGCAACCGGAATTACCCTGCGGGAGGAGGTGACAACGATGGATGACGGAGCCGGCACCGGCGACGCGATGGACCGCGCGCGCATTGATCACCTCGCAGGTGAGGGCGGCATCGAACTCGACGCGGACGACCGTGCCGAACTGGACGCACTGCGGGATCTGCTGGCCGATCCGACGCTCTGGGCCGAACCACCGCCCGGTCTCGAGGACACGGTGGTTGCAGGCATCACTGCCGCGGCTGCTCAGCAACGTGCAGCGGACGCCCCGGAGGCACCCATCGACCTCGCCTCCCGCCGCCCTCGCTGGAAGCGCCCCGCCTTCTTGGTTGCGGCGGCCGCGGCGGTGGTCGCCGTCGCCCTGTCCGCGGTCCTGCTGCTGCGCGACCCGTCAGCCGAACGACGGTTCGACGTCGCGCTCGCGGCAACGGAACTCGCGCCGGGAGCCTCCGGGACGGCGACGATGCTGAAGAAAGATTCCGGGTGGGAGATCCACCTGGACGCGACCAGCCTGCCCCGGCTCGACGGCGGGCGCTTCTACCAGGCCTGGCTGCGAAACGAGGCCGGGGTGTTGGTGCCGATCGGCACGTTCAACGAAGGCACCGACGTCATCCTCTGGGCGGGCGTCTCCCCGCAGGACTTCCCCGCCATGACCATCACGCGGGAGGAGGCCGACGGGGAGCAGGATTCCTCGGGTCAGCGGGTGCTGGCCGGGACCGCCGTGGAGCAATGAGGCAGTGGGACCAATGAGGCAGTGGGACGGTGCCGGGGCCGGCAGAGTGCTCGACATCAGGCGTATTCGAGCCTGTCGGACACGTTTGCTTCGTCGAATGCGCGGGTGAGGTCGTCTCGGGTGCCTTGGAAGTGCGCCCAGCCCTCGAAGTGTGCCGGGATCACGCGGCGCGCACGCAACGCACGGGTGACCCAGGTGGCCTGCGTGTTGTCGAGGGTGACGAGCTGGGCGTCGAGCATCGGCTTGTGCCGTACTCCACCGAGGAAGAGGATCGCGGTGTCGATGGGGGCATACCGGTCCGCGATGTGCTGCACGTAGTTCAGAGATAGATCGAGGACGCCTCCTCTCCGACGTTGGCGAGCCTGGCATACAGCCACTGGCGTCGAGAAAGCAGCTGCCGGATCGTTCGTCGGCATCGTTGCAAGGTCGTCGTTTGGTGGGGGTCCAGCCGCCGATCGCCCCATCAGGACGGTGGTCCCGCCCGCCCGACGGGTACCGCTGGCCGCCAGGCCCCCACGCGAAGAGGAAGGGACCCTGCTAGAGGTCCTGCAGCGTGCGCTCGGGGCTTATCCCATCGGCGGGTAAGACCCGGCGGGGCAACCACCGTGTCGACGTGGAGGGTTGGATGCGTGACGCGGGGAGGTTAATCCGGAACGGCTGACCTACCCATTTCACCTCCTGCTCGGGATTTTGCGACGACCAGTTCAATGCCTGCCGACAGCTGGTTCAGATTTCGGTTGCCGTTGAGAGTTCGCGAGAATCGCCGGATCAAGGCCCCGGCTGGTTAAGGTCCCGGCGCGGCAAACCCGGCGAAATCACCGGCGCGACACCAGCCCGCCTCCGGCGAAGGTGATGGGTGTCAAGGCCACCTATGCCACCCAGTCGGAGGCAGCCAGCACGGTGGCCCCATCTGTACAGCGCTTCACCGACCCGTGTCACGACCTAGCCCACCACCATTCAGAAAGGGCAACCACCATGATCGAAGCGGAAAACCTCAGCAAGCGGTACGGCGACAAACTCGCGGTCGACGGCTTAGGTTTCACCGTCCAGCCCGGAATCGTCACCGGCTTCCTCGGCCCGAACGGGGCCGGAAAATCCACCACGATGCGGATGATCGCCGGCCTGGACAGACCGACGGGCGGCAGCGTCACGGTGAACGGTCGCGACTACCGGTCAGCCCACGCGCCGATGACCGAACTCGGCGTGCTCCTAGAGGCCAAGGCGGTGCACACCGGCCGCTCCGCCAAAAATCACCTGCTCGCGCTGGCGCAGACGAACGGGATCAGCCGCCGCCGGGTGGATCAGGTCATCGATCTCGTCGGTCTGCAGCAGGTCGCCGACAAACGGGTCGGGGGGTTCTCCCTCGGCATGGGGCAACGGCTGGGCGTGGCAACGGCACTGTTGGGCGACCCGCAGACCGTGGTGTTGGACGAGCCGGTCAACGGCCTGGACCCCGAGGGTGTCCTGTGGATGCGGACCATGCTCAAAGACCTCGCCGCCCGCGGGCACACCGTGTTCGTGTCCTCCCATCTGATGAGCGAGATGGCTCAAACCGCAACTCGTCTCGTCGTCGTCGGTCGGGGCCGGCTGATCGCCGACACCACCGTCACGGACTTCGTCGCGCGAGCGTCAATCCGGTCCGTCATGGTGCGGACCCCCGAGGCCGCGAGGCTGCGCGACCTGTTGCTCGCCACCGGCGTCACCGACATCACCGTTGTTGACAACCACCCCGACGTGCTGCGGGTCGGCGGTCTGACCGCGGACCACATCGGCACGATCGCCTGGCAGTCCCACATCCTCCTCTACGAACTCACCGTCCAACACGCATCGCTGGAGGAAGCATTCATGACACTCACCCAGGACTCCGTCGAATACCGCTCCACCGACCACGCTGCGGCGGTGGCGGCATGAACAGCATCCTGACTCCCATCGGGACGACGTCCGCACAACGGCTACGGGTGACCCAATTGCGAGTTGTGCGGTCCGAATGGACGAAGTTCCGCTCGCTTCGCTCCACCCTCTTCACTCTGGTCGCCGCCGTGTTCCTGATGATCGGCCTCGGCGCCTTGCTCGCGGCGATCACCGCCCATCAGCCCCGCACCTTCGGGGCCGTCGCCAACCCGATCTCGACCAGCCTGACCGGCACCTTCATCGCCCAACTCGCCATTGGAGCGCTCGGGGTGCTCCTGATCACCGGCGAATACAGCACGGGCATGATCCGCTCCTCGCTCACCGCTGTGCCCCGCCGGTTGCCGATGCTCTGGGGCAAGCTGGCCGTGTTCGCCGCCGTTGTGTTCGTGACCCTGCTCGCCGCCAGCGTCGCGGCGTTCCTGGTCGGGCAAGCGCTCTTGAGCGGGTACCTTCCCACCGCCACCCTGTCCACCCCTGGCGCACTGCGGTCCGTCATCGGGGCCGCGCTGTACCTCACCGTCGCCGGAATCACCGCCGTCGCGCTGGGTGCGTTGCTGCGCAACACCGCTGCCGCCATCACCACGTTCGTCGCGGTCTTCTTCGTCATCCCACCGATGACAAATCTGCTGCCCTCATCCTGGACCGACCACTTCACGCAATACCTGCCCTCCAACGCCGGCTCGGTGCTCATCGACGGCACCTTCGGCGTCGCTCACCCGCTGTCTCCCTTCACCGGATTCGCAGTGATGAGTAGCTACGCGATCGCCCTGATCGGACTCGCCGCCTGGCGACTCCACCACGCCGACGCATAGCGCCGGGAACGTCGTCGACCCGCCCGCAAAGACCATGGCCGGCGGCGGCTCGGGCCCCGCGGCGGCCGTCGCCCTAAATGACGTTCGTCTTCGACGAGGACGTCGTGCCGCCGTCAGCAATCCTCAGGTAGGCCTTCTACCCCACTCACTACACCCACCTGTTCAAGGAGTCAGCATGACCACCCGACTCACCGACCCGAAAACCAACCCAGGTTCACCGTCCCCTGTTCCGGAGCCGCTGACGAAACACAAATGGCGCTAATGATCTGGCTCGCGGTTTCCGACTCTTACCGTCCTCAATGTGGGCCTCGGCAACTGGCTCCGCGCTGATGTCGATATCGAGATTGGCGCCGTCAACGCTGATCGGACGTTAACGACATCCTCGGTGGAGCCGTCCATGTCGTCGACGCAAAGATCGGCTGACGGTGGCCATTCCGATCAAGTAGTTGCATGAGCCTTTCCGGCAGCTGGGCGTGATTCCGTGTCCGACCGATTCTTCAACGCCCAACCCAACCCGAACCCCTGGTGCGAGCCACGGTCAACGCTGGTGGGTGACTAAATTGGAGGTTGCGGACTGCCCGGCGTTGATCGGATGCTCTTCCCAGGTTGGTGAGCGAGCGGGCCTGCTCGCTCACCGTGTAGTCGCCGGGTTCGCGGGTGGAGCACCGGACCGGCTTCGCCTACGCTGCCGAGGTGCTTCACGGCCGGGATCGGGAACAGAAGCGCCTCCTGGCGCTGCTGGCCGATGCCCGCCACTCCCGGGGTAGTGCGTTGGTGGTCCGCGGGCAGCCGGGTGTCGGGAAGTCCGCGCTGCTGGCCGACTTGGTGGACCGCGCTATTTCTGATGTCGCGGAGGGCATGCAGGTCCTAACAACCCGAGGCATCGAGTCGGAGTCGCCGTTGCCGTTTGCGGCGTTGCAGCGGTTGCTGCGTCCGGTGATGCGGCTCGTGGAACACCTCCCTGCGCGGCAGGCGACGGCGCTGCGAGCGGCGTTCGGGGAAAGCGACGCCGGGGCGGGTGACCGGTTCCTGGTCTTCCTGGCCACGCTCAGCCTGCTGGCGGAGGCGGCCGAGGTGTCACCGGTGCTGTGTGTTGTCGATGACGCTCACTGGCTGGATGAAGCCTCCACTGCCGCACTGCTCTTCGTGGCGCGCCGGCTCGGACCGGAACGGGTTGCGATGCTGTTCGCGGCCCGCGATGGTGACGTCCGCCGTTTCGAAAGCGATGAACTGCCCGAGCTGCTGGTTGGCGGCATCAACGCGGCCGCCGCGACAGCGTTGCTCACCGACCGGGCCGGTGCGCCCGTCGCCGATGACGTTCGGGACCGGCTGATGAGGCAGACCGGGGGGAACCCACTGGCTCTGGTCGAGCTGCCGGGGTCGCTCTCGCCGGCCCAGCTGGCCGGTAGCGCACCATTGCCGGTGGACCTCCCGCTGACCGAGGGGGTGCAGCGGGTTTTCCTGGACCGCAGTCGCCGGCTATCCACGGACACGCAGACATTGCTGTGCGTTGCGGCCGCCGACGATTCGACCAAGGTGAGCGTGGTTCGGAAGGCCGCGGAACTGCTCGGCATCGGCCATATCGCCTTCAACGAGGCCGAGGGATCTGGGTTGCTGACCGTCGCCGGGAACGACATCGGTTTCCGCCACCCGCTTGTCCGTTCCGCTGTTTATCAGGCGGCTGCAACGCACGTTCGACAGCAGGCGCATCGGGCGCTGGCCCAGGTAATGACCGACGGTCAGGACGCTGACCGGCGCGCCTGGCACCTCGCCGCAGCGGTCGACGAACCCGACGCCCAGGTCGTTGCCGAGCTGGACGACGCCGCTCGGCGCGCAGCGGCCAGGGGTGGATTCGAGGCCGCCAGTGCGGCTTTCGAACGGGCCGCAGAGCTGACCAGCGACGAGCAGGGCCGCAGCGCCAGGCTTCTCGCTGCGGCCACCAACTCGTATCTGGCGGCGCAGTTGCCGCGGGCGATGCGTCTGGCCAGCAGCGCCCGGGCCGGTGTCACCGATCCTGTGGTGCGCGCCGACCTGGATCGGCTCCGCGGACGCATTGAATTCGTTGCCGGTTCCGTGCCGGTCGGCGTCGGAATCTGGGATCAGGCCGCCCGGGACGTGGTGGCGACCGACCCGCAGCGGGCACGCGAAATCGGAATGATCGCTGCGGCAGGGTCCACCTTCCTGCCTGAACAGGACCGCACCGATCTCGATCCCGCAGAACTCTTGGCGTCCAGCGTCCAGGACACCTCGATCCGGGCAAGGTGCTTCACCCACCTGTTGACCGGGTTTTACCACCTGAACCACGACGGCCTTGCCGCCGCAGCCGATTCTCTGCGGCAGGCCGTCATACTGGGCCGTGACACTTCCGAGACGGACCTGCTGACCAACCTCGGGATCGCGACCTTCCACCTTGGCGACGACGACGGCTTCCGCCGCTTGTTCAGCCGCCTGTTGACCCGGGCGCGCAACGACGGGGCGATAGGTCTGGTCCTGTTCGCGTTGCCGCGGTTGGCGCTGGCCGACCTCTCGGGCGGGAACTGGACCGGCGCGGCCGCCCATGCCACCGAAGCGGTGGAACTGGCCCGCAGCAGTGGGCAACAAGGCCTCACCGCAATGCCCCTGGCGCAACTGGCGCTGCTCGCCGCGTGGCGCGGCGATCAGGCTTATGACGGCCTGTTGGCCCAGTTGGATAAGGTCACCGCCGGGCAGCCTGCCGGCATCCTGGGCGTGCTCATGCAGGACACCCGGCGGTGGGCCCAGGGCTGCCGCGCAGCGCTCACCGGCGAACCAGCGGCCGCGCTACACCACTTCCAGCAGATGACCCAGCCCACACTGACGCGACTTGCCGCTCACGACCGGTTGGACATCGCCGCCCGGACCGGCCACCTGGACACCGCCGCGAAATGGGTGACAGAACTAGAACAATTCGCGGAAATAACCGACACCCCGCACGCCCGACGAGCCGTCGCCTTCGGGCGCGCCTTGTACACGGCACAAGGGGAATCAGCACCGGAAGCCGAGAGATTCTTCGGCCAGGCTCTCGGAACCGAGCCAAGCCAGGACCGCCCATTCGAACGAGCCCGCACCCACCTGGCCTACGGGGAGTTCCTCCGCCGGTCCCGCCGCCGGGTCGATGCACGAGAACAGTTGCGAACGGCTCTTCAAATCTTCCAGGACCTAGGCGCCGAACCATGGGTGAAGCGCGCCGAACTGGAACTACGGGCCTCCGGTGAGACCGCACGGAAACGGGATGCCTCCACGAGCGTGGCGCTCACCGCGCAGGAACGGCAGATCGCTTCGTCTGTCGCACAGGGGCTTTCCAACCGCGAAGTCGCCGCCCAGTTGTTCCTCAGCCCCAGGACAATCGACTTCCACCTCCGCAATGTGTTTGCAAAGACGGGTATCACCTCGCGCAGCGAACTGGCGAGGATCAACCTCGGCTGATGGCCGACGGCAGCCGAGCGCATCGGTCAGCCGGCTGGGTGTGGTCAGGTCACCTCCGACGGAGGCGACCTGCGGCTGAGCGCAGCGTGGCTTTGCGACCGAGGAGATACAGGTGGTTTCGCCGGCGCGAGAACGAGTCATCGCCGCCAACACTGGTGAGACAACCGCACCACGAAGCTCAAGTCATTCCCCTGAAACAAAGTCACCTGACCAGCAGTACGGCGGCCGATGCCCGGTCACCGCGAAGGGAAAGACAAGTCCCGTCCACACCATCATGACGACGGCCGACGCCCGGCTGTCGATGGCCAACAACGGGACGGTGCGTGCCGACCCGAGACTGCGCTGTGCCGGGTGGCCTCTGCCAACGAACCAACCCGGCGCCTTGTCGATTCGTGGAGGAGCGGTCATGATGTTCAACACCCCGCGAGTGTTCGTTGGCACCACCACGATCTTGATCGCGGGCATGAACTCTGCCACCGACCTCCAGACGGTCGGCGAAGCGATCAACCAGTTCCCCGGAATTCGGCTCATCACTGCTGATGAGGTTGCCGGAGTCATCACAGTGACCGCCGAACGACCGGTGGACCGCACGGATCTGACCGCCGCCATCGTGCAGGCCGGTTACACCGTGTTGGAATAGCACGCCGGACCCCTGGAAAATGTCGTCGGTGCGGACCGCGGTGGTCCGGACAGCAGGGTCTGCACGCCGCCGGTAGGTCCGTCGGTGCCGGCCGGAGAAGCGCAAGCGGCGCTGACCATCGGGGAGTGTGCGTGAGCGGACGACCGCGACACTGAGCCACCGGCGCCGAGCATGACACGAAAGTAGGCGTCTGCCGCGCATTCGATTCAGCGGGCGATCTCGGCTGAATGGAACGGTGCATCTTGCATTCCCGTGGGCTGGCGGCGAGGGCGTCGAATGCGTGTTGTGAGGCTGAGACTGTCGATGCCGTGCAGAGCGGCGAGATCAGCCGCTGTCATGACCGATGGGCCGTCGGGATCGTGCTGGGCGGGAACGCACCAGTGCGGATCCCTGCGTGGGGAGAGGATCACCTACACCCCGAGGGCAACCAACTCGCCGATCCTGGCTGTTCTGCCGGTGTGAGCAATCGCCGTCCCAAGCAAGGTCGTCGGCATCAACTGACCGCCTAGGGACGCTACCGGCCAACCGATAGAGGCCTCCAGAGTCCGGCGAACCCAGAACGGAGAGGCTTGCCATGGCCGTCCGGCTAAAGACATTGCGCATGACATCGCAGACAGCCGACCACCGGCACGCGGACAGATCCAGTCGCCGTCGAACCACGGAAGCAGTTACGTTCGTCGGGGTCTGGATGACAGCCGGGTACCTGCTGCATCTCGGCAGCGACGCCTACCTACTCCTGGGGATCCCGCTCACCATCGCCTTTCAGGTGCTCGTCCGCCGCCGTCCACTGCGCGAACTGTTCGCTCGCACGACGACCCGATTCGCGTTGGACACGAAGGGTTTCGCGCTGGCGGTCGGCCTGGCGCTGGTCCCCGGGTACTTCGCGGCTCGGGCTCTGGTCGACAGCGACTGGACCCTCTTCAGCTGGTACCTCTCAGCCATCGCCGGTGCCTTCGCCGCCGCGTTCGCGCTGCGTGCCGGCTCGCTTTGGGCCGCGGTGCGCTCAGCTGCCCTGCCGATTGCCATCGGTGCGAGCGGCATGGCGCTTGTGTACGGAACCGTGCACGTCTCGACCGGGGCGCCGCTGCCTGTGGCGGCAGCGCTCGCCGCAATGGCCAAATACAGCGCGCTGTACTTTCCGGCGACGTTCCTGCTCGAAGAGGTCGCGTTCCGTGGCGCCCTCGACGAGCACGTGCATCACGACGGTGACCGAGGCGGCTGGCGGTCCGCAGTGTTGGTGTCGGCGCTATGGGGGCTGTGGCACCTACCCGTCTCAAACAGTCTGCCGGTGCCGCTGCAGGTGGTGGAACTGGTCGGCGTGCATGTCGTGCTCGGGGTGCCCTTGTCGCTCGCATGGCGCCGCTCCCGCAACCTGGCCGGACCTGCCCTGGCACACTCCGTCAACGACGCCGTCCGCAATGCCTTCATGCTCGGCCTCTAGAAAGGACGTCAAGTCGCGCCCGCCGTTGCGGGTCTTCAAGGCAGTGGAAGGGGTGGCATCTCGCAACTGGCCGGGCGTCCCTGCACTTGCGCTGACAATAACGTCCGAGGGCGAGCTGACGATCGGGTCGACCAGCAGCGTGCCCCGCGTCATCAACGGCGTTGCCCCGAAGTGCTGGTCGCGGATGCGACGCCACCGCCGCCCGCGCAAGGGATCGTCGACGTCGTCTCATCGGTCCTGAACGGCGGACCGCTGGCTACGTCATCCGAGGCGCACTCGTGGACGCGGCCAACCGAAACCGAGCCCCCGCTCGGCACATCACTGCCGCAGCGGCGGTCGTGCCGGCCGCCTGAACTCAGCTTTGCGGTGGATCCCGGTGATTTCACCGGCGCAACCATCACTTCTTCGGACGAAAACTGAGGCCCGGCAGTCTTGAATGATGGTCCGCTGCTGAGACATCACGGCTTCCTTTCTTCGATGGTGCTCTAGCACACACCCCTTGACCAAGCACCTCTCACCCGAAAACACACCCAAACTCCGGAAGGGAAAACGATCATGAGCTTTGACGGCAAGAACATCGCGAGGACCGAGACAAACCAAGCGGCAGGTGATTCAACAATGCGGGCGATCGTGCAGGACCGCTACGGCTCCACCGAGGTGCTGCACGCGGCACGGATCGGCCGACCGGTCATCGCCGACCACGAAGTACTGATCCAGGTGCATGCGGCCGGTGTTGATAGGGGCACCGTGCATCTGACGACCGGCACGCCGTACCTGATGCGGGCCATGGGGTTCGGGTTCAGCGGGCCGAAGAACCCGGTGCTCGGCCGGGACGTCGCCGGCACCGTCGCGGCGGTCGGATCAGCGGTCACCAGGTTCGCCGTGGGCGACGAGGTGTTCGGCATCAGCCGGGGCTCCTTCGCGGAGTACGCCGCAGCCCGGGAGGACAAGCTCGCTCACAAACCGGCGAACATCTCCTTCGAGCAGGCAGCGGTCGTCGGGATCTCCGGCGGCACCGCGCTGCAGGCGTTGACGGCTGGGCGGTTGCAGCCGGGACAGCACGTGTTGATCATCGGTGCCTCCGGCGGCGTCGGCAGCTACACGGTGCAATTGGCCAAGGCCGCCGGGGCGGCGGTCACCGGGGTCGCCAGCACCGGAAAAGTTGACCTGGTAGCAAGTCTCGGTGCCGATCGGGTCGTCGACTACACCCATGACGACTTCGCCGACGGAGTCCATCACTACGACCTGATCATCGACATCGGCGGCAACTCCCCGCTGTCCCGGCTGCGGCGTGCGCTCACCCCCACCGGCACCGCCGTGATCGTCGGCGGCGAAAGCAAGGGCAACCTGACCGGCGGCATCGACCGACAGTTGCGGGCGTTGCTCCTGACCCGGTTCATCGGCCAACGACTGACCGGCTTGGTCGCCAAGGAACGGGCCAGCGACCTGGAGGTCCTCGCCAACCACATCACCGCCGGCAACGTGACCCCGAGCATCGACCGGACGTACCCCTTGGACCGGGTGCCCGAAGCGATGCGGCACATCGAGGCCGGCAGCGTCAAAGGAAAGATCGCGATCACCATTTGAACCCGCCAACGGATGTCCCGAGGTGGTGAGAAAACGCGGTCATGAGGTTCCCACCGTAAAGGGATGGTGCAGGAACCAGGTGGTTTCACCGGTGCGACCGCACCATGCGTCACCGATGATTGACGACATACAACCAGTTAGCCCCTTCCACGACTCCACCCCGCTCATCCCTCAGTTAGTACAGCGGCCGAAGCCCGGCCACCGTGGAGGGGAGAGCAGGACTTAACGGTCCCGCCATCACCACGACCCCGATGCCCGGAGGCCGATGACGGAGAAGAGGAATACCGTGTGCCGTCCAGCGACCCCAGTCAATGCCGGCGCAGCGCTTGAAATAGTCGAAGTGTTTATTACACAACAGCTTCCAACACACGGGGTCAATCGGCCGCCATGCGTGAAGGCCACCAGGAAAGGAACACCACGATGACCACCACCTCGGCAACCGAGCATGATTCGCCGACCGGCTGTTCGCACAGCGGGGTCGGGCGCGAATCAAGCGGGCAGGATGCGTTCAGCGCCGACATCACCGGCCTTCCCGGCAGCGGTCCCACCCCGACCGTTCAGCTGGCCGACGGCGCCGTGTACGAACTGCGCGTGGGACCGGTGACCAAGCAGATCGGTGAGGCCACGGTCCGGATGCTGGCCTACAACGAATCCGTCCCCGGGCCTAACCTGCGCGTCCGGCAGGGCACCGAAGTCATCGTGAACGCCGCCAACGACGGCGACCTGGAAGCCACCGTGCACTGGCATGGTCTGCGGCTGGACAACCGGTTCGACGGCACCCACCACACCCAGGACCCCATCGAGGTGGGCGGCGAGTTCGGCTACCGGATCTCCTTCCCCGACCCCGGCGTGTACTGGTACCACCCACACATCCGGCAGGACTACGGCCAGGAAATGGGCCTGTACGGCACCATCATCGTCGAACCCACCGACCCCCACTACTGGCCGCCGGTGAACCGGGAAATCGCCCTCACCTTGGACGACATTCTGCTCACCGACGGCGCTGTCGCCCCGTTCAGCCGCACCCAGACCACGCACACCGCGATGGGCCGGTTCGGTGACGTGCTCCTCGTCAACGGCGACCCGGACCTGAAACTCGCCGCACGGGCCGGCGAGGTCGTTCGCCTCTACCTGGTGAACACCGCCAACACCCGGGTTTTCAACGTCGCGATCCCCGGTGCCCGAATGAAGCTCGTCGGCGGCGACAGTGGCCGCTACGAACACGAACAGTTCGTCCAGTCGGCCGTTCTGGCCCCCTCCGAACGCGTCGTCGTCGACGTGCAGTTCGCAGAACCCGGGACGCTGATGCTGGAGCACCACACCCCCGACCGGGTTTACCCGCTGGCCGAGGTCACTGTGAGCGGAGAGCGTGTCACTCACGATCTGACCGACGACTACAGCTTCTTGCGGGTCAACGCTGACATGGTCGCCGAACGCGACCGGATCACCCCCAAGCTGCAGGGAGACCCGGATAAGACCGTCGCATTCGTCGCCCAGATGGACATGGATGAGCCCGATACTGAACCCGGTGCCGTGGTGATCTATGCCTGTCCGATGCACCCGGAGGTGATCAGCGCGGAACCTGCCCGGTGCCCGAAATGCGGGATGAAACTGCTCTCGATCGCGGTGACGACGGCCGGGTACGTCTGCCCGATGCATCCCGAGGTGACCAGCACGAAACCCGCCCGGTGCCTGGACTGCGGGATGAAACTGCTACCCGTGCACCTGGTCGGGTCGACCACTGGACACGCCGACCACCAGAACCACGCAGCGCACCACAGTCCGGCTCCCTCGTCCGCGGCTCATCATCACGCTGGCCATGCGCCCGCGGGGGAAGGCATCGAGTGGGAGGACGACATGGTGGAGGTGAATCAGAGAACCACCCAGGCGAACATGCGGTGGATCCTTCTCGACCGGGAGACCGAAGCGCGGAACCACGGCATCAACTGGCGGTTCCGGGTCGGCGACCAGGTGAAGATCAGACTGGTCAACGAGATGGACTCCGACCACCCCATGCACCACCCGTTCCACGTGCACGGGGCCGGCCGATTCCTGATCCTGAGTCGCGACGGCACCACCGAGTCCAATCTGGTGTGGAAGGACACGGTGCTCGTGCGGCGCGGTGAAACGGTCGACATCCTCTTGGACGTAACCAACCCCGGTATATGGATGGCGCATTGCCACATCGCCGAGCACCACGAGAGCGGCATGATGTTCAACTTCCACGTCGACCCCGCCGACAATTCAGCGACCGCAAGCGGGACCCACTGATCCGAAGAGCGGCCCAGACGGACACGCGAAATAGTACTAGCCACCGGCAACTACTCCACGCCCGACAAGAGCTTCACGTGAACGCAACTCGCACCACCGAAACCTGGCGTTTTATTCGGCATTTCTTGGAGATTTTTGCTGCCATGGTGCTCGGCATGCTGGTTCTTGGGCCACTGTGGCCGACCGTTAATGGGGTCGAATTCCGCGCCCTGGTGATGGCCACCAACATGACCATCGGGATGGCGGCCTGGATGGCCGTCCGCCGGCACTCCTGGCCAGCCATCGTTGAGATGAGCGCGGCGATGTACGCGCCGTTCGTCGCCCTGTTCGCACCCTATTGGACCGGGCTGATCACCGCCGGTGGCCTGTTTTTGCTCGGCCATCTGCTGATGCTGCCGGCCATGCTGCTCGCGATGCTGCACCGCCGCGCCGAATACACCACGCACCACAGCGGACTCAGGGGTCGGGACCTCTATCCCGCGATAAATCGTTCGGGGAGCGGCGGCGGAATGCTGGTGACTCTGTGACCCGGCTATTTCACCGGCGCGACGACACCTGGTCCAGCTCAACACTCATCGCAGAGCACTTCATCCCCCTTTCAAGGAGTCCATCGTGACGATCCCCAGCGGTAGCTATGTTCATCCCCAGGATTCGGTTCTCGATGTGCTCGTCATCGGTGCCGGCCAATCCGGGCTGGCGATCGGACAGCAGCTGCAGAAGCGTGGCCGCTCGTTCCTGATCGTGGATGCCGGCCCGGAGACCGGGCACGTCTGGCGGTCACGCTGGGACTCGCTCACCCTGTTCACCGCGGCCCGGTACTCGGGCCTGCCGGGCCTGCCATTCCCAGGTGACCCGGCCAGCTACCCAGCGAAAGACGCCGTCGTGCAATACCTCCGCGACTACGCCACGACGTTCGGGTTGCCGATCCGACACCACACCCGGGTCACAAGCGTGACCCGGGACGGAGCCGGATTCGCCGTCCACACCGATAGTGAGGCCTTCCATGCCACTCAGGTTGTGGTGGCCACCGGACCGTTCCAGATACCCGTGATCCCCGCGGTCGGGACCGCCATCGGCCCGGACATCATGCAGCTGCACAGCTCCGCCTACCGCAACCCCGACCAGCTGCCCGACGGGCCGGTCCTGGTCGTCGGCGCAGCCAACTCCGGTGTACAGATCGCGGCAGAACTGCACCGAACTAGGCCCGTCACCCTCGCGACCGGATCTGCCACCCGCTCATTGCCGCAACGGATTCTGGGCCGGGACCTGTTCTGGTGGCTCACCAGGACGGGGTTGTTCACTGCCCCGGCACACTCCCGGTTGGGCCGCCGATTCCGCAACAGCGGCGAACTGGTCATCGGGACCAGCACCCGCAAGCTGGCCGAGGCCGGTGTCACCGTGCGACCGCGAGTCACCGCAACCGACGCCAGCACGGTGACCTTCGCCGACGGTGCCACGACTGCCCCGGCGGCCATCGTGTGGGCCACCGGCTATCGCTCCGACTACGGGTTCATCGACATCACCGGCGCCACCGATGACGCCGGCGCACCAGTCCACCAGCGGGGCGTCAGCCCCATCGCCGGGCTGTACTTCCTCGGGCTGCCCTGGCAGCACACCAGGGGATCGGCGCTGCTCGGCTTCGTCGGTGCGGACGCCGCACATATCGCCGGCCAGATCGCGAACGCCCCGGCCAACGCGCCTGCGACTGTTGTCTGACCGCCGCACCGCCGATCCCGGCGATTTCACCGGCGCGACCGGGCCCTGCACCGACCAAGACTGAACCATCCGCTTCCAGGTCAGGAGACCCGTGATGTCACTGCACCACAGCATCATTCAAGACACCGCCGCACGGCCACCGGTGACGACAACTGGCCCTGACGGCTCCCGAGTCGGTGCGGACTCCCCCGTGACGGCCGGCCGAGTTTCCCCGACACGTCGGCGGCACAACCGGTGGCCGATGCGGGTGGTCGTCGCGTTGAGCCTGTTCGTCGGGCTCGCCGCCGCCGCGGTCGGTGTGGTCGTGTCTGCGGGCGGGACCGAGCCGGTGGTCGACGCGCTGGTGCTGCTCGCCTTCGCCGCGGGATGGACTGTCCTGTTGGCATTGTCGGTGTTGTTCACCGACTACCCGCAGAAGTGGGCCGCCGTTCCGGCCGCCGTGATGGGTGTGGGCGGTGCGGCGCTGCTCATCCTCACCCCGAGCAACGCGGTCATGGACGCCCTCGGCTGGGTGTGGCCGCCGGCCCTGCTGGGTCTGCTGGTCTGGATGACCGTCCAGATCCGCCGGCAAATGCCGCGCCGCGGCGGCCGATGGATGCTCTACCCGGTTATCGCGGTCACCGCCATCGCGGCGGTCGGCGGCGGAATCCACACCGTCACGCAATCTGTCGACCAGGCATCTGCCGAAAGCATTCCCGGGCAGCTCATCGACGTCGGCGGCCACCGGCTGTACCTGTCCTGTACCGGATCCGGTGAACCCACCGTCATCCTGGAACCCGGCCTCGGCGGAACCTCCGCAGCCTGGGGATGGATCGAGCCCTCAGTCGCGACACACACCCGGGTTTGTGTCTACGACCGGGCGGGCCGCGGCCGCAGCGATTCCTCACCGACAGCGCAGGATGGCGACCAAATCGCCACCGACCTGCACACCCTGCTGGAACGCGCGAACATCACCGGCCCGTTGGTCATGGTCGGGCACTCCCTGGGCGGCCTGTACGTGCTGGATTACGCCGACCGGTATCCCGAGCAGGTGGCCGGGATGGTGCTGCTGGACGCCACCCCACCCACAGCGTTCACCGCACTACCCGACTATCCCGGGATCTATGACATGTTGACCACCGCAACCGGGTTGTTTCCCGGCCTGGCCCGCCTCAGCGTCGCCCAGCTGGTCAACGCTTTGAGCGATGCCGGGCTGCCCGCCGAGGCCGAGCGCCAGGTACGCGTCGACTCATCCACCGCCGGGCATGCCCGCAGCCAACGGGATGAGCTCGCCTTGGTCCCGACGATGATGGCCCAGGCGCGCGCGGTCACTGACCTCGGTGAACTTCCCCTGTACGTCGTCACCGCGCCGGTGGATACCCAAAACGGCTGGCTCGCTGCGCAGATGGAGCTGGCGGCGTTGTCGGACAACAGCGTTCACCTGGTCGTCCCCGGCGCCAGCCACCAAGCACTGCTCGACAACCAAACCGCCGCCGCCGCCTCCAGTCAGGCGATCAACCAGGTTGTCGACGCCGCCCGGACCGGCACACCACTGAAGTAGACGAGGGCACAACCGGGTGTCGACAGCACCCTCAACGCACCAGTTGTCGAACGAGAGAGAACACCTGACCCGCCGGAAAGGGACTGATCATGAAGGATAAACCCAGCGACGTCGAGACGACCGAGGGAAACCACACACCGATCGAAAAAACAGACGACGTCCGGACACTGAGTTCACCACGCTCCGCTCCAGCATCAGCGTCCCCCGGGCGAAGGATGAGCATGGAACCGAACCCGGATGGTGTTCTCGGGACGCCGCCTCGGACGACCCTGACAAGACTGTTCGCGAACGGTCGCGCACCGCTCATCTGGGGCGCCCTCTGGGGCGTTCTCCAAGCGGCAGCACCACTGAGCCTGTGGTGGCTTGACGCGGCGACGGTCTACGGCATGTCCATCGCCTTGATCGCAGCGGTGTACATCGGCTTCGCGGTGGCCGACGGTCGCCCGACCGTCATCGCCGCGGAAACCATCGTCGCTGGCGCATTCGCGGTCCTCGCCGCCGCCGGCGTCACCGGCTCGGCGTGGCTGATCGTCATCGGCTTCGCCGGCCACGGGTTGAAGGACCTCTGGCAGCACCGCAACCACTTCGTCGCCAACACCCGGTGGTGGCCCCCGTTCTGCGCGACCGTCGACTTCGTCGCAGCTGCGATCATCGCCGTGGCGATCGTCAGCGGAGTCACCCTCCATCAATAAGGGTGCTCCCTGGCCGCAATAGGTCGGCCGATACAAAGCCAGATCCTTCGGACCGCAGCGCTGTGGTTCCAGGGCTTAGACCGTCGCAGGGCTGCTGCCGTGGTGGCCGGTGCTGGAACCGGCCACCACGGCATGGGCCTGGTGTCAGAGGGTTTGCAGGCGTTGCTGCATCTCGCTGATTTCGGCGGTCTGGCTGGTCTTGATCGACGCGGCCAGGGTGAGGGCGTCGGGGTTGCTGCCGTCGGCGATCTCGGTGTCGGCCATCTCGATGGCGCCCTGGTGGTCGCTCACAGAGGTGACGTGCCGCCTGGCTGCGTTCCGGACCCGGTGTCCTGTGGCGCGGGAGCAGCGGCGGTATTGGTGTCCCGGACGCGCCTGCCATCGCGATCAACTGAGTGGCGCGGCCGTCAACGGCGACAACGATCGCGGTTCGACCCGTGGCGGCGAGCTCTTCCCGCCGTGGGCGAGACACTTAGGGCTTTACGCTGTCACCGAATTGGCATCCGCCCACGGAACCTGTCGGCCGCCACGAGCAGCGTGGGGTCGTGGCCGAGGTCGTATTCGCGAAGCGCCGCCTCGGTCAGCTTGATGACATGCTCGTCGCCGTGGGCGACCGCGGCGGCTGGGAGACGCTCGAGGAGTCGCGGGACCTCAGCCTCCGGTACCGACGCGGCGGCGGCTTCCTCGGGGTGGCGCGGATCGCCGAATGCGGAGACCAAGGAGCCGACGACGCGCCAGGACACTTGCACGGTCCGCCTGGCGACCTCGTCGGATAGCAGTGGAAGAACCAGACGAGTCGCTGCCGGTGCCGTCACCGTGTGGCAGAACGGGATGGGCGCGTCGGGGCGGGCGGCCAGGACTCGGGCGGCTGCGCCGACGAGCTCGGTTAACGCATCGTCGGTCGACCGTGGGGCCGCCCATGCGGCCAGGTGGTCCGGGAGGTCCGGCAGCTCGACCAGCGCCTGCAACCGGCCGTTGATGCCGACTCCACGGGCGGGGATGTCAGGGGCAAGTCGGGGCAGCGCGGCCAAGGCTCCGACAGCGTGCAGGTGCGGCGGCACCTGTGTCGGGAGGGGGACAGGATCGAAACGGGCGGCCCACAGGCCAAGGCCGCGAGCTAGCTCCTCGTAGAGCAACGGGTCGGGATCGGGACCAGCGTCGCGCAACGTGCGGACGGCGTGCGCCGTCCGGATCATGCCGTGGGTAGCGCTGGCAGCCATCCCCTCCAGGAGCCGCGGCCACCAGATGGTGAGCAGCTCCTGCCAGGGCATTTCCTCGGCCTGACGGAGCATGTATCCGGTCCAGTCGCCCAGCAGCCGCTCGTCCCCGAGTCGCTCGCGCCATGTCGAGTCGTTCACAGCTGACCCGGGCGCAGGTGCGTCATCCAATTGAGGTAGGTAGCCGTCGAGCCAACGCTCGATCGCGGCGGTGCCTCCGACGTGGGTCAGCGCCTCCACCGTCATAGGTCCGTGGTTGGCGAGGAAGCCGCCGAACTCCGGCCCCTTGGACTCCAGTCGGGCGAGCGATGCCAACAGTTGCGGGTCAGTCATTGTTGACTCCGGGTGCGTGCGCTGGTGTGGTCGGGGCCGGCGGTCTTCGGGACGGGGAAAGCCACAGTGTCCGTGCATGTTGTCGCATCTCCGTTGGTCGCGTAGCTCGCCCTACCCGATCCGGACTAAGAGGTCGTCGCAGGCCCGCTCGCAACACCGGACTCACACCGGTGACGTTGCGGGCTGGTCTGTGCGGGTCGGATACGCCGGTGCGGGCGCGGCGGGCAGCGCCAGTCGCTTGAGCAGCAGGGCGTTGACCGCGACGATCAGGCTGGACCCGGACATGGTCAGCGCCGCGATTTCCGGGCGCAGCACCAGCCCGAAGGCGGGTTCGAACACCCCGGCGGCGATGGGCAGCGCGATCGCGTTGTACCCGATGGCCCAGCCCAAATTCTGCCGCATCTTCCGCAGAGTGCCCCGGCCGACCCGCAACGCAACCGGAACATCGAGCGGGTCCGAGCGCATCAGCACAATGTCGGCGGTCTCGATGGCGACGTCGGTGCCCGCGCCGATCGCGATCCCGACATCGGCCTGCGCAAGGGCGGGGGCGTCGTTCACCCCGTCCCCGACCATCGCCACCCGGTGGCCCGCGGCTTGCAGCGCCTTCACCTGCGCGGCCTTGTCCCCCGGGAGTACCTCGGCGATGACCTCGTCGATGCCGAGGTGGTCGGCGATCCTTCGGGCGGTGGCCTCGTTGTCCCCGGTGAGCATGACGACCCGGACCCCGGTGTCGTGCAGGGCGGCAACGGCAGAGGCGGCCGTGGGCCTGGGTGCGTCCGCCATGGCGATCACGGAGGTGGCGCGGCCGTCGACGGCGACGAACACCGCGGTGCGGCCGGTCGCCGCGAGCTCGTCACGCCGCGCGACCAGCGACCCGAGGTCGATCTGCTCGTCCACCATGAGTTTCCGGTTGCCGACGATCACCCGGTGCCCGTCCACGGTGGCGGCGGCGCCATGCCCGGCGACGCTGCGGAACCCGTTGGCCGACAACCGCTCTGCGCCGGACTGGTCGGCATGCCGAACAACGGCCGCGGCCAGCGGATGTTCGGATTCGCGTTCCACCGCGGCGGTCAACGCCAACACTTCCCGCTTATTGAACGGGGAGCCGGCGTCGAGGACCACGTCGGTGACCTCGGGTTCGCCCTTGGTCAGGGTGCCGGTCTTGTCCATCACCACGGTGTCGATCCGGGCCGAGGTTTCCAGCGCGGTGGCGTTCTTGAACAACACTCCACGTTTCGCGCCGAGACCGGTGCCGACCATGATCGCCGTCGGCGTGGCCAAGCCGAGCGCATCCGGGCAGGTGATCACCACGACGGTGATCGCGAACAGCAACGCGGTCTGCACCCCGGCACCGGTGAGCATCCACACCGCGAAGGTCAGGCCGCCGCCGATGAGCGCGACGAGCACCAACCAGAACGCGGCCCGGTCGGCGAGCCGCTGCCCCGGGGCCTTGGAGTTCTGCGCCTCCTGCACCAGGGCCACGATCTGCGCGAGGGCGGTGTCGGCGCCCACCTTGGTGGCCCGCACCCGCAGTGTCCCGGAGATGTTCACCGACGCACCGATCACCCGCCCGCCAGGGGTTTTCGCGACCGGCAGGGACTCACCGGTGACCATCGACTCGTCGACCTCCGACTCCCCCGCCTCGACGTCGCCGTCGACGGGGATCTTCGAACCGGGACGAACCAGCAGCAGGTCACCCACCTGAACCTGATCGGTAGGAATCTCGATCTCCTGGTCACCGCGCAGGACAGTGGCCCTCGGCGGCGCGAGCTCGAGAAGGGAACGGATGGCGTCGTTGGCACCGCCCCGGGCCCGCATCTCGAACCAGTGCCCGAGCAGCACGAACGCGGTGAGAACCGTTGCGGCCTCATAGAAAACTTCACCGCCACCGGTGAGGGTGACCCCGACGCTGTAGAGCCAGCCGGCGCCGACCCCGACCGCGACCAGCACCATCATGTCCAACGTCCGGGCCATCAGCGCCCGGTAGGCGCCGTCGAAGAAGATCCACGCCGAGTAGAAGATCACCGGCAGGGACAGCAGCAACGAGAACACGTCATCCCGCAGCCCGAACGGTGCCGGCACGGTGAACCCGAGTACTTCCCGGCCGATCGGAGACCACAGCAGCACCGGAACCGACAACACCGCCGCGACCAGGAACCGGTTCCGCATGTCGCGGACCATGTCGTCCATCGCCATCCCGCCGTGATGCCCACCGTCGTGCCGGCCGTGTGCCGGTTCGTGACCGGTGACCGGGGCGGGATGCGCCTCGAGGTCGGCGGTATCGGCGGTGTGGTCGTGGTGGCCGCCGGGTTCGGTGAGCGGGTCGCAGACGTGGTCCGGGACGGACTGCCCGGCGCAGTGATACCCGCAGTCCCGCACCCAGCCGGCCAGCTCGACCACATTCGTGCGGGCCGGGTCGTAGGTCACGGTCGCGGTCTGCGACACCGGGTTCGCCTCCACCGCCGTCACCCCGGGCCGGCGGCCCAGGACCGCTTCGGTGACGGCCTTGGAGGAGGCCCAGTGCACCCCGGACACCTCGAGGACCGCGGTGGTTTCGTTGCTCGTCATGACTGATTCCCTTCCGTATGTCGGTGGGTCAGGTCGCGGTCCGGTCAGCGCGCGGCGGCCGGGACGGCGGTGTGCGCGGGTGCCTCGACCGGTCCTGTCGCGGGTTGCACGGAAACCGCACGGAACCGGCGCAGCCGCAGGCTGTTGGAGACGACGAACACCGAGGAGAACGCCATCGCGGCGCCGGCGATCAGCGGGTTCAGCAGGCCGGCCATCGCCAGCGGCAGGGCGGCCACGTTGTAGGCGAACGCCCAGAACAGGTTGCCCTTGATCGTGCCCAGGGTGCGTCGGGACAGCCGGATCGCGTCCACCGCCGCCCGCAGGTCACCGCGGACCAAGGTGAGGTCCGAGGCCTCGATCGCCACGTCGGTGCCCGTGCCCATCGCGATACCCAGGTCCGACTGCGCCAGGGCGGCAGCGTCATTCACCCCGTCACCGACCATCGCCACCACCCGGCCCTGGTCCTGCAAATTGGAGACCTTGCGCACCTTTTCAGAGGGCAGCACCTCCGCGATGACGTCCACCGGGTCGATGCCCACCTCCGCCGCGATCGCCGCGGCGGCGGACGCGTTGTCCCCGGTCAGCAGGACCGGTCGCAGGCCGAGCTCCTTGAGTTCCGAAATCGCCTGCGCACTGGTCGGTTTGACCGTGTCGGCGACGATGAGCAGGCCCCTGGCGGCGCCGTCCCAACCGACGGCGATGACCGTCCGGCCCGCGAACTCCGCGGCCCGCCGCGCCTGGTCCAGGTCGGTGTCCAGCGGTTGGGCCCATTCCTGCGCGAGCCAGGACACCCGACCGGCCGCAACGGCGTGACCGTCCACCACTCCGTGCACACCCAGGCCCTGAGTGGACGCGAAGGATTCCACCGCGGGCAACTCTCCCACCCGTTCCCGGGCGCCGTCGGCGACAGCCGCAGCGACCGGGTGTTCGGAGGCGTCCTCCAGGGCACCTGCCAACCGCAGCAGTTCGGCGTCGTCGGTGCCGTCCGCGGGGATCACGTCGAGCAGTTTCATCTTGCCGGTGGTGACGGTTCCGGTCTTGTCCAGCACGATGGTGTCGACCCTGCGGGTGGACTCCAGGATCTGCGGGCCTTTGATGAGGATGCCCAGTTGCGCACCGCGTCCGGTGCCCACCAGCAATGCGGTCGGCGTAGCCAGCCCGAGGGCGCAGGGGCAGGCGATGATCAACACGGCAACGGCGGCGGTGAACGCCGCCTCGGCGCCCGCACCGCTGCCCAGCCAGAACCCGAGGGTGGCCACGGCGAGGGCGATCACGATGGGCACGAACACCGCGGACACCCGGTCGGCCAACCGCTGAACCGGGGCCTTCCCGGACTGCGCCGCCTCGACGAGCCGGGCCATCTGCGCGAGCTGGGTGTCCGAACCGACCCGGGTGGCCCGGATCACGAGCCGCCCGCCGGCGTTGACGGTGGCGCCGGTGACCTCGTCGCCGGGGCCGACCTCGACCGGCACGGGTTCACCGGTCAGCAGGCTGGCGTCCACTGCGGACGCGCCGTCGAGCACGACGCCGTCGGTGGCGATCTTCTCCCCCGGCCGAACCACGAACTGGTCCCCGACAAGGAGTTGATCGACGGGTACCCGCTGCTCGCGGCCGTCCCGCTGCACCGCAACGTCTTTCGCGCCCATGTCCATGAGTGCCCGCAGCGCGGCGCCGGACTGCTTCTTTGCGCGGGCCTCGAAGTACCGGCCGGCCAGGATGAACACGGTGACCGCGGCGGCGACCTCCAGATAGATCTCGTCCGCGCCGGAACCCGGCTCCGGGAGCAGCCGGAACGTCATCCGCATGCCGGGCATGCCGGCGTCTCCGAAGAACAACGCGTACAGCGACCAACCGAACGCGGCAAGCACACCGACGCTGATCAACGTGTCCATCGTCGCCGCGCCGTGCCGCAGGTTGATCCACGCGGCGCGGTGGAACGGCCACGCCCCCCACACCACGACCGGTGCGGCGAGGGTCAGGGACAGCCACTGCCAGTTGTCGAACTGCACCGGGGCAACCATCGCCAGCACCAGCACAGGAACCGTGAGCACCGTGGAGATGACCAACCGGCGGCGCAGCGACGCGACCTCGGGGTCCTCCGCCGGCTGGTTCGAACCCGGTGCAGGTGACGATTGCGGGGGCTCGGGCAGGGCAGCGGTGTAGCCGGTCGCCTCGACGGTGGCGATTGCCGCGGCCACGTCGGTGCCCGCCGGCAACACCACGTGCGCCTTCTCGGTGGCGTAGTTCACGCTGGCCTGCACACCGGGCATCCGGTTGAGCTTCTTCTCGATCCGCGACGCGCACGACGCGCACGTCATCCCACCGATCTGCAGGTCGACCGTTTGCTGCGTCATGCCTCGAACCTCCTTGAAATGTGCTGCCCGAACCGCGTGGATCGCTGGTGGCGGGTTGTCAGGAAGCGAGGGTGTAACCGGCCTCGTCGACCGCGTCACGGACTGCCTCGATCGGCAGTGGCGCCGTGCTGGTCACCGTCACCCGGGAATCACCGCCGGCGTTGAGGTCGACATCGACCGCGCTGACGCCGTCCAGGCGGGCAACCTCCTCGGTCACCGCCGCGACACAATGCGAGCAGGTCATACCGGTCACCGAATACGTGGTGGTGGTGCTCATCAGGTCCTCCAAAGGTTGGTGATTGATCATTAAATGTGGGTTGTGCCGGGCGTCCGAGAGCGTGTGCCGTCGGACGGTCAGGCATCGAATCGGCATCGACTCAGCGAGTGCACATCGGACGACTCCCTTCAAAATCCCTGTTGACAGTTATACCCCCCCGGGGTGTCGTTGTAAACCCCTGGGGGGTATCTGTGGGCTCAGTGCCCGTGGCTGCCGGTCTCGGTGTCGTCGTGGCTGGTGTCGGTTTGGGTCTGGGCGGCAGGAACCGTGCTGGTTGCAGC
Organism: Nakamurella sp. GG22; assembly: GCF_052976845.2. Lineage (NCBI taxonomy): Bacteria > Bacillati > Actinomycetota > Actinomycetes > Nakamurellales > Nakamurellaceae > Nakamurella > Nakamurella sp. GG22. Next base: position 330,209 of record NZ_JBRIIO020000002.1, read on the forward strand.
GGTGGCCGGGTTGCTCGGAGACGTTGCGGGGCGGGCGGTTTCACCGGTCTGCACGGTGAACTCGGCCGTCCGGACCACCCCGTTGTGCTGAAAATCCAAGAACAACCGGTAATCCCCCGAGGACGGGGCGGTGGCGTAGAAGGTGATACCGGGGCCGGCTGGTGTGACCCCGTCGCCGGGTTCGCCGGCGGGGTGCACGTGCAGGTATGCAAGGTCCCCGGACCGGAGGGCGACCAGATGCCCGTAGGCGCCGAGGTACGGCTGCAGATCGGTGACCGGGACACCGTCCTTGCTGACGGTCAGGGTCAGCTCCGATTCCTGGCCGGCTGTCAGGTTGCCTGCCAATGTGACCTCGTAGCCGTCCACGACCTGCGTCGTGGCGACCGGTTCGGGCAGCGGTACCGGCTCGTACGTGCCGGACACAGCGAGATCGGCGCCAAGGACGAGTCCGCCCTCGCGCCCGGTCGGGGCGAAGTCGGCGAAGACCCGGTACTGCCCGGCCGCGGACAGGTCCACCGGCACGCTCCACGTGCCGTCCGGCGCCAGGGTGGGATGCACGTGTTGGAACCCGGACAGGTCGCGGCGGACGACTATCAGGTGCAGATCCTTGTCATGCGCGGTCTGGTACCCGGTCACCGGGTTCCCGTCCGGGCCCAGGATCTGGAAGCGCAACGGAACCGTCGGTCCAGTCGGCAACGACGGGTCGGCCAGCGTGAGGGTGTACCCGTCCTGGGACACCATCAGCCCACCAGGCAGCGACACATCACCGGCGGCGGCCGGCGTGGTCATCGCAGACATGTCGGAGTGATCCTCGGGAGTTGGCGACGAGGTTGCGGCACTGGTGGCGGTAGGTGTGACGGCCGCACCGATTCCGACGGCTGCGCCGAAAACGGCCAGCAGCCCGAGGGTGTAGCCGCCGATCTTCAGAGCGGTGTTCATCGTGGATTCCTCCCGTGGCGCTGACCACCAGGAAGGGTCGGTCGGTCAGCTGTGGATGTGGGGAGCGCCAAAGGTCGAACGTGGCGCAGGTGGCCGACTCGACTGGTCGGAAGTGCGGCCGCAGGGCCCTGGTGGGTCCTGCGGACGCGCGCTGCTCAGGACCGGACCAGCCGGGCGATGGCCTCCGAGGCCTCACGGATCTTCTCGTCAGCCTCCGGACCACCGGTCTGGGCGGCCTGGACCACGCAGTGGCTCAGGTGCTCGTCCAGCAGACCCAACGCCACCGACTGCAGCGCCTTGGTCATTGCGGAGACCTGGGTGAGGATGTCGATGCAGTACTTCTCGTCCTCCACCATCTTCTGCAGACCACGCGCCTGACCCTCGATGCGGCGCAACCGTTTCAGGTAGTCGTCCTTGCGGTGGATGTACCCGTGCGGGCTCGCATGCTCATGGGTCGCGGCGGTCATCGGAGTCCTTGTCTGCTTCGGGTCCCTCGTTCGAGCCCTCGACGGTCATACCTGCCGAGGGTATTTCGCTCACCATACCCCCCTAGGGTAACGTCCGCAACCGGGATCCACGACTCGAACGGTTGCGATCGTGCCGTTGAGACCGCTGGTTCGGTGGCGGCCGTCCCGGTTACCGATGGCACGTGCCGGTTGTTCCGCCATCGGCATCCGGGCATCGGGTGCGGCAGGGATGGCGGTCGTGCGGGCCTCATCCCTCACCGCGCTGGCCGGGCATCGGTCAACGCATCACTTGGCGGGGATGTGGCGGTATTCGGTGGTGCTGTGTTCCAACAGTGGCGTGCCGTCCTGTCCGGGCGCTGTCGATGTGCTGCCCGGGTCGGGGCGGCGGCGGCATCCGGGGACAGTGGGACGACAGTGCTCCGCGGCAGACTCACGGGCATTCGACCGTGACACGGGGAGGGCAACAGTGGCGCTGACGATGCGCGTGCCGGGTCTGACCTGTCGGCACGCCGTCCGCGTGGTGTCCGCCCGGCTGCGGGATGTCTCCGGGGTGGAGTCGGTCGAGGTGGACGGTCCGGCCGGGTGGGTGGTGGTCCGCGGACCGGTCGACGCCCAGCAGGTCCGGGCAGCGTTGGTGCAGGCCGGTTACCCACCTGAATCTTTCAGCGGCTGACCCGGCGGCCACTTCCACCTCGCGCCTAGGCTGTTTCGGCCAGCGCTCGTTTGACCGCGGCGGTCGTCGCAGCGGCGGCGTCCGCCTCATCCGGCGTGGCGGGACGATCGTAGGTGTCCCGGACTGCCGCGGCCCGGGCCAGCAGCTGGGCAGCGCGTTCAGGTTGACGGTCGGTCAGGGCGGCGCGGGCCAGACCCTCCAGAGCGGCGGCCATCAACCCCATTTCTCCGGAGAATTCGGCGTGCTGCAACAGCCGTTGGTACCCGTCCTGTGCGGCTCCGGTGTCACCGAGATGTTCGTCGGTGCTGGCGATTCCGGCCAATGCCAGCCCGGTTGGGGCGGAGACGCCGAGCCGTTGGAATCCGTCATGGGCGCGGACGAAAAGGGTACGGGCCTCGGGGTGGTCGCCGCGTTGGGAGGCCAGGACCGCCTGGCCGTAGGTGTGCAGGATGGTGCCGGCGTCATCGCCCACCTGATCCCGTGCGGCGCCGGCGCGGGTGAAGTGGGCGGCGGCTTCGTCCACCCGGCCCAGGGTCAGCAGGGCGAGGCCGAGGTCGGCGGTGGCCCATTGCGCGGTGTTGTACACACCGGCCGCGTTGGCGACGTCGATGGCTTCCTGCAGTACCGGGACGGCGTCGGCCGGTACTCCGAAGCGGGTCAGGGCCCAGCCGAAGTGATACAGCACCGCGGACAGCCCCCACCCGTCGTCAAGAGCGCGGAACCTCGCGGTGGCGTCGGCGGCCGCGGTACGGACGCTCGCGAGGTCTGAGTGGTAGGTGAGCTTTTCCATTCGGACGAACGCGGCGACGGCACGGCCCCAGGCATCGCCGAGCGCAGTGAATTCACGGTCGGCGTGCTCCAGGGCCGCGTCGGCGTCGGGGTGGGCGCCGCCGCTGATGGCTTCGACGGCGAGCAGCAGCTCGGAGAATGCGGCCCGGCGCGGTCCCCGACGAGATGGAAGACGTGCAGGCTCTCCCGCGCGGCGGCGGCGCACTGCGCGCTCGGGTGCACGAGGCACGCGCGGGGACGTTCGACCAGCGACACGGCTTGCAGTGCCCGGGCTCGAGAGTGCGGGGAACCGCCGGGTAGGGCGATCACCCGGCGCAGCACCTCGCGCCCCTCCAGGTGACGACCCAGATGCCAGTACAGGCCCAGCGACCCGGCCAGTCGCTGTGCTTGATCGGTCTGCCCGTCGGTGGCCACCATCCAGTTCAGCGCCGCCCGCAGGTTGGCGTGTTCCGTCCGCAGCGTCGTCAACCACCGGGCCTGGGCCGAGCCGCGCAATCCGGCCTCGGCCCGTTCGCCCGTGGCCAGGAAGTAGGCGGCGTGCGACGCGTCCATCGCTACCGTTTCGCGAGCGTCGGCGAGCTTGATGGTGGCGTATTGCCGGAGCGTCTCCAGCATGCGGTACCTGGTGTGTCCGCCGGACTGGTCGGCAACGACGAGCGATTGCCGAACCAGCCGCTCCAGCAGCTCCATCACCTGCTCAGCGGGCAGCTCGGTGTCGGTCACGACTTCTTCTGCCGCGGTCAGGGTCCACCCGCCGCGGAAGACCGCCAGTCGGCGGAACAACAGCCGCTCCTGCTGCGTGAGCAGGTCGTGGCTCCAGTCCACCGCACTGCGCAGTGTCCGTTGTCGCGCTTCGGCCGTGCGGTCGCCAGAGGTCAGCACCGCGAAGCGGTCCCGCACCCGGTCGGCCAACTCGAGCGGCTGCAGTCCGGCCAGCCTGGCGGCCGCCAGCTCCAGAGCAAGGGGAATGCCGTCGAGCCGACGGCAGATCACGGCGACCGCATCGAGAACGGGCCCGTCCACGGTCAGATCCGGGCGCACCGCGGCCGCACGGTCAAGGAACAGCCTGGCCGCGGGGAACTCCAGGACACTCTCCGACGAGCTGGTTTCGGACGGGACCGCCAGCGGCGCGACCGCGAGTTGGACTTCGCCGGGCACGGCGAGCGCCTCGCGGCTGGTCGCCAGGATCCGCACCTGCGGGCAACGCTCCAGAATCGCCTGCACCAGCCCGGCGACCGGCTCGATGAGGTGTTCGCAGTTGTCCAGCACGATCAGCATGTCCCGGCCGGTCAGCCGACCGACGAGGACGTCCCGCGGCCGATGGGCCACCGTTCCGCCCTCGATGCTCAATCCCAGCCCGTCCGCGAACCCGTGGACTAGCATCTCCGGTTCGGTCACCGATGCCAGCCGCACCAGCCACACGCCATCGGCGAAGTCAGGCCCGGTCCGCCGGGCCGCCTCCACACCCAGCGATGTCTTCCCCGCGCCGCCCGGACCCGCCAGGGTCACCAACCGAGCCCCTCGCAGCGCCTGCAGCACCCGATCCAGATTGCCGTCCCGGCCGACAAACGATGTCAGCCGCAGCGGCAGGTTTCCCTGCCCCCCAACGGCCGGATCCGCCCGACGGACGGTGCCGGGGGATGCCGGGGCCGGGGTGATGGCGCTGTCCTGACGCAGGATCTGTTCCATCAGGCCGCGCAGTTCCCGGGACGGGTCCAGACCCAACTCGTCGGCCAACACCTGCCGAGTCCGGGCGTAGACCTCCAAGGCGTCGGCCTGCCGGCCGGCGTTGAACAGCGCGGTCATCAGCTGCCCGACGAGCCGCTCCCGGGTCGGCGCCCCGGCGACCACCGGTTCCAGGTCGGCGACCAGTTCCTCGTAGCGGCCAAGGGTCAGCATCCGTTCGGCGCGCTCGGCGATGGCCGCGAGCCGCAACTCGACCAGTCTGGTGGTCTCCACCGCAGCCCACGGTTGGCCCGCGAAGTCGACGAACGGCTCTGCCCGCCACTCCGACAGCGCCGCGTCATAAAGGCGGATCGCCTCGTCCGCGGCCCCGGCGCGGCGAGCCCGGTCGATCGACGCGGTGAAGCGGTGCAGGTCCACAAAGGCCGGGTCCACCTGCAGGCGGTACCCGGCGGCCTGCCGGGTGAGGAGCTCCCCGCTGCCGGACGCGGCCAGCGCGCGACGCGCCTTGGATACCCGGGTCTGCAGTGCGTTCGCCGGGTCCGCCGGTTGATCCCCGTCCGACCACAACTGCTCGATGAGCATGGTGTCGGCGACCACCCGGCCAGGGGACAACGCCAGGAGCGTCACCAGGGCGCGTTCACCCCGCCCGGCCAGCCGAATTGGGCCGGAGTCGCCCACCATCTCGAACGGTCCCAGCAGGGACAGGTGCATGGCCGCACCGACCGCCTCACGGGTCAGCAGAGTGACCCACCGATGATCCTGGCAGTCCCAGCAACCGGGGGCAACGCACCACTGCAACGCCGCAGGGGAATCGGGCGCCTGGCGGAGCTGGGCCGTGTCGTCGCCCACCGCGGATCCCGCGGCCACGATGCGGCCCTGTCCTGCTGTGCGGCGGAAGACAGCGGCGGAACAGCGTTCGGACAGAGCAGGCGGCAACGCTCACCTCGACAGCTGCCGAGGGAGCCCTACCCGCCACACCCAGTCCCCGACGGCCTCCATCGGCACCGCTGTTCGCCGCGGTCCCTGTCATCACCCCTCCACATTCGAATGGCGCCTCCTGCGCCGTCGAGCGGTACCCCCTACCAGTAAGGAGTACGTCATGTCCGCACCATCAGCACCCGCCAACCGGCGGTGGTGGGCCCTCGGGCTCATCGCCGCCGCCCAGTTCATGGTCATCATGGACACCTCGATCATCGGGGTCGCCCTGCCCCAGATGCAGGCCGACCTCGGCTTCACCCAACAGAACCTGTCATGGGTGTTCAACGCCTACGTCGTCGCGTTCGGCGGCCTTCTCCTGCTCGGCGGGCGACTGTCCGACCTGTTCGGCGCCCGCCGCATCTTCACCACCGGCTGGGCCGTCCTGCTGGTCGGGTCCGCCGTCGCCGGACTGGCCGGCACCGTCGGTGTGGAACTGGCCGGACGGGCCATCCAGGGCGCCGGAGCCGCGCTCATCGCACCCGCCGCGCTGACCCTGTTGATGATGCTGTTCGGGTCCCAGCCACGTGAGCTGACCAAGGCGCTGGCCCTGTACGGGGCAGCGGCCCCCGCCGGCGGCACCGCCGGAGTGTTCCTCGGCGGAGTCATCACCGAATACCTGTCCTGGCCGTGGGTGTTCTTCATCAACATCCCGATCGCCCTGGTCGCCATCGCCGCCACCGGGCGGCTGATGCCCGCAGGCACCGGGGCACGGCGCGGCACCATCGACGGGTGGGGTGCGCTCACCGTCACCGCCGGCATCGGCGCCGCGGTGTACGGCATCGTCCGGGCCCCGGAGGTCGGCTGGAACACGGTGCAGACCTGGGGTGTGCTGGCTGCGGCCGTCGCTCTGCTCGGCCTCTTTGTGCTCATCCAGGCCCGCCGCGCCCACCCGCTGGTCCGGTTGTCGATCTTCCGTACCCCGAACCTCGCCGCGGCGAACGTCGCGCAGTTCCTGCTGGGTGCGGCGTGGATCCCGATGTGGTTCTTCCTGAACCTGTACCTGCAACAGGTCCTTGGCTACACCGCGTTCCCCAGCGGCGCGGCGCTACTGCCGATGACCCTGCTGATCATGATCGGGATGATCACCGTGGCCCCCAAGGCGATCGCCCGGTTCGGGACGAAGGCGATGGTCGTCACCGGCCTCGGCGTGCTGGCCGCGGGCCTGGTCTACCTGTCCTTCATCCGCCCCGACGGCAACTTCTGGGTCGACGTGCTGCCCGCCTCACTGGTTGCCGCCCTGGGCATGTCGCTGGCCTTCATCCCCTCCCTGGGCACCGCCATCTCCAGCGCCCGACCCGAAGAAGGCGGACTGGCCGCCGGCATCGTCAACACCAGCTACCAACTCGGCTCCGCCCTCGGACTGGCCGCCATCACCGCCGTCGCCGCCTCCCTGGGCGCCGCCCAGATCGACAGCCCCGTTGCGCTCACCGACGGATTCTCCGGAGCGTTCCTGGGCGCCGGACTGATCGCCGCTGCCGGGGCCGTCATCGCCGCGATCACCCTGCACCTGCCCCGGACACAACACGCGGGAGGAAAGCCTGATGGCGCCGACCTGGCCGCCGCTAGGTGATTGACCCGTACGCACCGCGGCGCCTGACCGGCAACAACAGTCGGGCGTCGCGGCCGCGGGCCACGCGAAGCCAACTGGTTGCCGCACCTGGGGTCGAAAGTCCCTGTCGGGCATCCCCTTTTACCTGTCAGGCTTTGCTTCGCCGCGCTATCCGACCCGACCGAGAAGAGTCCGACAATGGCAAAATCGCTCATCAAGGCAGCGGGTGTCGTTGCGGCGACCGCCGCGCTGGCACTGGCATCCCCGGCCGTCGCCACCGCGGCAGGATCCGGAGCCGACTTCGCGCAACACGTCCGGGACTGCAGGCAGATGATGGGATTCGACGGCATCCACAACCCCGGGATGCACCACGGGTTCTCCGGATGGCATCCGGATCACGACTGCTGACCGGCAGGAGGGGGCCGGCAGCATCGGCTCAACACCCCGGTTCAACGCTACTTGACCGACCTCGGGCGCCATCGCCTTCATCGAATCTTCATGCCAGCAGTGGCGACTGCTTCATGCGCCGTCCGCAGGCTGAGAGATGGGCCCAGCTGGTTTCGGAGCAGTAGAGGGAGTTGACGATGCGATGTTGGGTTACGAACACGACGGCGGCGGCGCATGGATGTGGGCCATCGGCGGCCTGATGATGCTCGGTGTTCTGGTCCTGATCGGACTGGCGGTGTGGGCGGTCGTCACCGCGACCAACCGCGGCAACCGCGGACCCAGCACAGCCGACACCCTGCCGACAGACGCCGGCGGACGCACCCGGGTACGAGAGATTCTGGACGAGCGTTACGCGCGCGGCGAAATGAATTCAGAGGAGTACACCGAACGTCTCCACACCCTGGGGCTCTGACGGTGCACCCCTGAGCCGGCGGCGGGCACTGCAACTCGGCGGCCTCGGCGTGCGGATCGCGTTCGACGCCTACACCGGTCGCACCGTTTACCACTGCCACATCCTCGACCACGAGGACAACGGCATGATGGGCGTCATCGACGTCGTCTGAAGCCAGATGAATCCGGCCCGCCGGGAATGAGATGGGCTGTCGGCGGCTCATTCTCGAGCACAGCACCCATTGGTTCCCATTGCTGCGGGCCGGTGTCCGCTCAGGTGTCCCGGTTCGGCGGGGACTCCGCCGCCTCCGGTGGTGCCGTCACGGCGCCCAGAACACTTGACCGGACGGCCCTCTGGGCCTGGTTCTCACCGATGGCACCGCGGCGGATCTCCCCACTTGCCCCGTGGACCAGGGCCAGGATCATCGCCAGGTGCCACGAGGCCGGCACGTCTGCCCGGAACCGGCCGGTCGCCTGGCCACGCTCGATCAGGGGCCGCAACGCGTCCATCACCAGCCGGTGCTGGTCCTGCATTTCTCCGTACGGTCGGCGGGTATTGATTCCGACCAGGGCGTGAAACCGGTCCATGGCCTTCCACGCCGCCGTGATCACCCGGGCGAGAGCCTCCACAGGGTCGCCCCGGTCCGGTTCGGCTCGCTCGATGACGGCCGTGACATCCGAGACGGCCTTCGCGGTGACAGCGTCGATCAGGGCCTGCCTGTCAGGAAAGTGCATGTACACAGTGGCCCTGACAACACCGGCGTGGCGGGCGATCTCGGTCATGCTGGCCTCTGGGTTTCCAGCGAGGACGTCGGGTGCCGCGGCCAGGATCGCGGCCATGCTGCGTTCGGCATCGGCCCGGCGACGCGGCGCCGGACGCCGGGCACTGTCAGTGGATCGAGACACGGTGACCGTCCCCGATCGACGCCAGAAATGTTGCCCGCGCGGGCAACACGATCAGCGAGATGATGCCTGCGCCGCCAGCGATGGCCGCTGCGGTCAGGAAGCCGGCTCCCAGTCCGCCGGCGATGGATGTCGCCGCCCCGGCCGAGGCCGCCACACTGACCAGGACGGCAATGCCGAGCGAGCCGCCGATCTCATGCCCGGTGGTGTTCAGCCCGGACAGCATGCCGGTCTCGTCGTCGGCGGCACCGGTCAGCACCGACGCGGTGACCCCGACCAGTGCAACGCCGATCCCGATGCCGGTGATCAGCATTCCGGGCAGCACCCCGGTGGCGTAGTCGCCGGACTCCCCGACCCTGGACAGCAGTAGTAAGCCACCCGCGGCCACCAACAATGCGACGGTCATCGGCACGCGGACCCCGAGGTGACCGATTGCCCGGCCGCCGAGGTGGGCGCCCACGCCGATCGCGGCGGCCATCGGCAGGAACGCCAGACCGGCCATCAACGCCGACGCCCCCAGGACCTCCTGCAGATACACCGACGTGAGCAGGAACGACCCGAACAACACCGCGGACACCGCCAGCATCATCACCATCCCACCTCCCACGCCACGGTCCGTCAGTCGCTGCACCCGCAACAGCGGTTGCCCGGCGCGCAGTTCCCACGCCACGAACACGGCCACCGCGGCCAGGCCGACGCCGCCGACCATCAACGTCTGCGCGGACAACCACCCCACCGTCGATGCCTGCGAGAGCGCGTACACCACCGCACCCAGCCCGGCCGTGGCGATCAGGGCGCCGGGAAGGTCAAGACCACCCCACCGCGGCCGGTAATCATCGGCGGGCACCACCCGCACGGCCGCCACCGCGAGCAGCACACCAATCGGAACGTTGATCGCGAAAATGGCCCGCCAGCCCACTATCTCGGTGAGCACCCCACCCAGCAGCACACCCAGCGCCGCACCGGCACCGCCGACCGCACCCCAGACGCTCAACGCCCGGGTCCGGTCACCACCCTTGAAGGCCGTCATCAGAATCGACAACGCCGCCGGGGACAGCATCGCCGCCCCCAGACCCTGACCTGCCCGGGCCGCGAACAGGGCCGGCGCATCCGCGGACACGGCCGTCATCACCGACGCCGCGGTGAACACCGCAAGCCCGGTCAGGAACATCCGCCGCCGCCCGATCACATCCGCGGCCCGCCCACCCAGCAGCAGAAGGCTCCCGAAGACCAGCGAATAACTGGTGATCGCCCAGCCGATGCCCGAGGCGGCGATACCCAGATCGGCCGCGAGGTCAGGCAGCGCCACGTTCACCGCGGAAATGTCCAGGATCACCATCAGCTGAGCCACCGCCAGCACCGCCAACAACACCCCCCGCCGCGGTACGCGCTCGATCGGTGACGCAGGGGCACCACGCTTGCCGTGCAGATGGACGGTCATCACGAATCTCCGATCATGGACAGTGTTGTCCGAGTAAGTAAAGCAGACAGCACTGTCCGAGTAAAGGGAGACGGCGACACGAACCCACTTCGCGCCTCGATGCGGAGGCACCCCGTCAGAGAGCCGTCGCCCGGTAACCGGTCACCCGACACCGGGTCCGGTGCACGGCCGGATGTGACGTAAAGACCAGTTCTCCCAGGAGGCCGGCCACGCCGTGCGCCGTCGCGAGGGGCAACCTCACGAAATGCCTACCTGGTCGGCAGCCCGGGCCGCCATCACCGGCATGGTCCTGGCCGTCACAGGGGAGATCGTGTCGACCGTGCCCGCCGCGCTGTCGACGGTCGCCACCCCCCGCCATCGGCGCTGCCTACCTCGCCGGTGCCAAAGACCAGATGGCCCAACAGTTCCCCGACGTTCTCGGCCCGATCACCGGCCTCGCCCTGCTCCTGGCGGTTGCCGGCAACCTCATCCTCACCGTGGCCATCTGGCGATCCGATGTCACGCATCAACCGAAGTCATACAGCACAAACAGTGGGGCGAGTGGGGCTCGAACCCACGACCTGACGGTTTGAGATTACGGGCTCAACGCTGTCATCCACTGATTCCCGCTGATACTATTACCGCAGATCAGAGGCCATATCACTCATCACGGATCGTCTCCGATCACCCGGGTTCACGGACTAAACGGAGAGCCAAGTGGCGAGCACAGAGGTACCTGTGGCCAGACCTGGGCGCGGCCGGCCGCCGCTGGAGGCCGGCGAACACGGCCGGGTCACCACCCGCGCCTGGGTCATCGACAAAACCACCGGACAACCACGTCGACGGCGCACCACCACCACCACGCCTGGGCAGAAGGCGGACAGCAAACGCCTGCCCACCGCCTACTGGACCGCGGAAACCTACGTCAACACCGACCAAGGTCGCCGCCGCATCCAGGCCCGCGGCGCCACCCGCGAAGACGCCATCACCGAACTCGCCACCAAGCTCCGCGGACCGCAGCACGACCTGCTCGCCGACGCCATCGCCCAGGAAACCGGCCACACCCTGGCGTTCACGGACCGCAGCACCCTGGGTCACGTCCTGGACCAATGGATCACCGACCCGATCACCACCCGCACCCGCTCCGCCGGCACCATCGTCCGCTACCAGCACGCCATCACCCGCAGCATCAAGGCCCGCCGGATCGGCGCCACCACCCTCGGCCAGATCCGCCTGGAGAAGCTCACCCCGCGCCTGATCACCCTGTATCTCGCCTCGCTCACCCCGGCCGTCGCCAAGACCTGCCGCGGCATCCTCCGCCAGGCCCTGGCCTACGCTGTCGCCAACGGCGCGAACTCCCCACCCTGCCCGGCGCCTTCGCGCTGCTGTCCCAACGCATCGACCGCGGCGCCACACCCCCCAGCGGGCGCGGCACCATCGGCATCACCAAGACCCAGGCCGACCAGATCATCACCGACCTCCGCGCCGACGACCGCACCCGCCGCACCGACCTGCCCGACCTGCTCCACTTCATCGCCGGCACCGGCTGCCGCACCAGCGAAGCCACCGCCCTCACCTGGGACCAGCTCGACCTGGACACCACCCCGGCCACCGTGCTCATCAACGCCACCGTCAACGGCGTCGGCCAACGCCAACCCCACACCAAAACCCGCGCCGGCGTCCGCCGCCTTGTCCTCGCGCCCGCCGTCACCGACATGCTCCGCACCCGCCAAGCCCAGGCCAAACCCGACAGCCAACTCGTCTTCCCCGCCACCCGACGACGCAACACCGACCGGGTCGAGACTCCCTACTGGACGAGCAACATCACCGGCCAGATCCGTACCGAGCTGGACCGGCTCGGCCACACCGGCATCAGCGGACGATCCTTCCGCAAAATGGTCGCCACCGAACTCGCCAAACACGGCTACACCCCCCGCCAAATCGCCGACCAACTCGGCCACGCCCGACCATCAGTCACCCTCGACATCTACCAAAACCGCGAAAACACCGGACCCCCAACCGTCCTGGACGTCCTGTGAACAAACACCTGTCCAGTCGACCGGCCTGTACGTGCCGGTTGACGACCAGGTTCGGAACGCGGAGCCACCGCACCACGGCGCACGGCACACGGCCCGCCCAGTAAGGCGTTGTCATGGGGCGCGCGACAGTACATGTCGATCGATCCTGTACCGGCGGTGATGGCACCTGGGACATCCAGCGGCGGAGTTGCGCGAGGGACCGCTGCCCGCGGCACCACATTCTTCAGTCCGCCAAGTCGGCGAGTGAGTCGATACTCAAATTACCCGGACTGGTCGAGCGCCTTGCTCGGATCGAATTTCTGAGGCTGACACCTCGCTCAGGGCTCTTGCCCGACCAGATGGGCCACTCGGGCCATCAGCCCTGGAACGTCACCCTTTTCGTAGTCTATGAGCCATCGACCTAGTTGCAGGGACGCGTCGACAACTGTCTTCACGCGCGGAAGCCGACGATCAGCGAATGCCTCCCACAGCGTGTTGTCCATCGTGTCTCGGTCGACAAGCAGCTCAGTCAGCACCAGTGCGTCCTCGAGTGCTTGGGCGCCGCCCTGGGCAAGAGTGGGTGGGCAGACATGCGCTGCGTCGCCGATGACCACCACCCGGCGCCGGTTCCAGGGGGCTTCCAAAACATGGGTCTCGAACTTGGTGTAATTGATTCTCGATGGGTCGGTGAGGCCGGCTCGGATGTCGTCCCATGGTCCGTGGTAGGCCGACGCAAGTTCTCGGACAATATCGAGACGTTCTTCCGGGGTCGTATCCGATCGGTCGACAGCCGGCTCGACGATGTACGCGTACAGAGTGTTCTCGCCGGTGGGACAGTATCCGGCGATGTAACTGGGGCCCCCGTAGATGAGGTCGGTGCGGGTCACCCCGGCCGGGCGGGGTGCGAAGATCCGCCAGATCCCCATGCCGGTGGGCTGGGTTTCCAGTTCGATTCCGATGGCCTGTCGTGTCCATGACCGGACGCCGTCCGCACCGATGACCAGGTCATAGCTGCTGGCGGTGCCGTCGGAGAACGTTACCTCAACATCGGCGTCGTATTGGGTCAATCTCGTGCCGGCCACGCCGAAGCGGACCTTTGCGCCCACATCGACGGCACGGTCGATCAGGATGCGGGCCAGGTCGGGCCGGTACATGCCCGCGGTGGCGGGAAGATCGGGGCCGCCGGTGCGGACGTCGTCGAGTTCGACCAGCAGTGTGCCGTTCGCGTCCGGCGCTCGCAGGCCGAGCGTGTTGAACGCGTAGCCTTTGCGCTGCACGGTGTCCCAAACACCCAGGCGGTTCAGTGCCCGCAAGGCGTTGCCCTGCAGGGTGATTCCAGATCCCACCGCGGCGACGTCCGGCTTGACGTCGATGAGCTCAACCGACACCCCTGCCTCGGCCAGTCGAATCGCGGCTGCGCACCCCGCCAACCCGGCACCGATAATCAAGACCCGATCAACCGCGGTCATGGTCGTCCCCTTCCTACTGATGTCTGCAAGCGGTCTGACGCTGATCAGGTGGCCGGCCAACCGGTGTAGGCCTCGGCCAGATATGCGGAGCCGTGCCGCGAGTTGACGACTCCGGCCAGTTCGCCGAGCTGCCGTTTGCGGTCGAACTCGCTGGCGTCGGTGCGGGTGTGCAGCATGCTGGTCATCCAGTAGGAAAAATTCTGCGCTTTCCAGATCCGTTGCAGCGCGCGGTCGCTGTAGGCATTCAGGAGGTCCTTCGATCCGGTGGAATAGTACGAGTCGACGCCTTCGAACAACACCCGCACATCGGCCAAGGCCAGGTTGAGGCCCTTGGCGCCGGTCGGTGGGACGGTGTGCCCGGCGTCGCCGGCCAGGAACAGGTTGCCGTACCGCAGCGGCTCGCACACGTAGCTGCGGAACCGCAGGACCGTCTTGTCGAAAATGTGCCCGCGTTGCAGTTGGAACCCGTCCGGTCCGTCCACCCTTCGTTGCAGCTCCGACCAGATCATTTCCTCCGTCCACGCCGTGGTGTCCTCGTCGGGATCGCACTGGAAGTACATGCGTTGGATGCGCTCGTCCCGCTGGCTGATCAATGCGAACCCGTGGTCGGAGTTGCAGTAAATGAGTTCCTCGGCGCTGGGCGGAGCCTGGCACAGGATGCCGAACCAGGCGAAGGGGTACTCAACGAAGTTGTCGACGCGGTGTTCCTGCGGGATGGACCGTTTGCAGATACCCTGCGACCCGTCCGCTCCGACGAGGAGCTCGCAGTGGATCTCGATGGCCCGGCCGTCGACGTCGATGAAGGAGATTTTCGGGGTGCTGGTCGTCTGGTCCCATACCCGGGTATCCGACACCGAGAAGTGGACCTGACCGCCGTCACGTTCCCTGGCGGCCGCCAGATCGACGAACACCTCGTTCTGCGGGTACAGCCACACCGCCTCACCGACCAGGTCGGCGAAGTCGATCCGATGGCTCTCCCCGGCGAACCGCAGGTCGATGCCCTCGTGCCGGTATCCCGCGGTCAGCACACGGTCGGAGACCCCTGAGTCGACGAGCATGGACACGCTGCCGTGCTCGAGGATGCCGGCCCGGTGGGTGGTTCGGATGGTCTCGTGGTCCCGCTTTTCGACCACAATGGAGTCGATGCCGACTTTGGCCAGCAGGTGCGACAACATGAGGCCCGCTGGACCACCGCCGACAATGCCGACACGGGTCTTCAGGACGTTCGGGGCGGGCACGACAACCTCCACAATTGCAGTCGTAGGTCAGTGGGTTTCGAAAGCTGTCACAACCAGCCGAGCGCCCCGCATTTGTACGGTGCTGGTCAGTCGGTCTGAGGT
This sequence comes from Nakamurella sp. GG22, assembly GCF_052976845.2. Lineage (NCBI taxonomy): Bacteria > Bacillati > Actinomycetota > Actinomycetes > Nakamurellales > Nakamurellaceae > Nakamurella > Nakamurella sp. GG22. The sequence continues at coordinate 345,277 of NZ_JBRIIO020000002.1, forward strand.
GAAGGGTCAGGGCAGCACATCGCCGTCGCGGCCGTTGCGTCATCTGCCGCTGAAGTCAGCGTTGACGCGGCATCTCGGTGATCGTGTCGGCGACCCAGTCGGCGATGAAGGTGGACACGTGCGGCAGGTGGTCCAGGCCGATGTGTTCGGTGCCGCCTTCGTCGGGGGTGAAGATCCGCAGTTCCCGTTTCGGGCTGCTGGTGGCCTGATCGTAGGAGCGGTGCGCGTATTCCAGCGGGATCTGCCGGTCGTTCTCCCCGTGACAGATCAGGAACGGGATGTCGATCTGCTCCGCGACACCGTCGAGGTGGACCTGGTCGGCGAAGTCGGCGAATTCGTTCAAGTCGGTGTCGTCAGCGAATCCCCAGACCCACAGCACGTGTTCCCAGTAGTGCGGGACGGGCCGCTCCCCCTCGCGCTCTAGCCTGCGGCGTTGTACCGCACCCCAGTTGTGGTTCGCGCCCCAGGCGACGACCAGTGCCAATCGCTTCTCGAATGCGGCGGCGCGGGGTGCGTAGTAGCCACCGAGGGACCAGCCGACCAGTCCGATCCGGGTGGGGTCGACGTCGTCCCGGGTGACCAGATAGTCCACGCACGCGGTCGCCCAGGCCTCTGAATCCACCCGAGATGTCAACCCCTGCAGCCGAAGTGCCTCTCCGGAGCCGGGTGGGTCGACCATCAGGGTGGAGATGCCCCGGGCGGCCAGCTCGGCCCAGTGCTCGGAGTTGTACATGTGCTCCTTGGTGGAGTCCAACCCGTTGAACATGATCATCACCGGGGCCGGTCCATCCTCAGTAGCCGGCGCCGCACTGAAGTAGGCAGGGAGGGAAGTCCCCACCGTGCCATCTTGGTAGGGGATCTCGACCCGGCTGACCCGCGGGTCACGCAGGTCGAAGGACTTCTGTGCCAGCTCCAGGATTCGCCGATAAGTGGGCACCCGATTGGGGTCGGACTTGGACAGCATTCGCTCGGACTGGGCGAGGTAATTGGTGGCCCTGAAGTACAGCTGACCGGCCGTGCGACGGTGACCAGCCTTCTCGGCCTCTTCCGCCTGCGCGACGAGTTGGTCGGTCAACGCTGTCCAGGCTCGCAGAAAGTCCCCGGTGCCGGCATCGGAACCCTTCGCGGCGGCCTCGCGGATCGGGCGGCAGGCGCGGTCGACCTCGTCGATCAGGCCTCCGCTGTTGAGTGCCGCGACTACGCCGAGGTTCCAGACGTAGTTGCCCGGAAAGAATTCGAACACAGTACTGTCCTTTCAATTCGCGACAGGCGTCGCGGCTGACACGGTCGACACGGGCGAACGCATTAACTGGGTACGGGTGCGCGACGGGTCCGGGATCGGGTTCGGGTGCGGGCAGGCTGCACGGGTGGGAGATCGATCCCGGCGGTCACGGTGTTGCGGATGGTGCCGATGCCCTCAACGGTCATCTCGACCTCGTCGCCGGGCTTCAGCGGCTCGGGGTCGAGCGCGCCACGCCGGCCCCACAGTTCGGCAAGGCACCCGCCGTTGCCGCACGTGCCTGACCCGAGCACATCACCGGCACGGACCTGCGCGCCGCGGGAGGCGTAGGCGACGAGTTCCTCGAACGGCCAGCCCATGTTCGACAGCAGGTCGTTACCAACGAGGCTGCCGTTGACCGACACCGACATCTCCAGGGCCAGAAACCCATCCGGATCGCGGTAGGGATCCAGTTCGTCGGCGGTGACCAACCACGGACCGAGGGTGCTGGCGAAGTCCTTGCCCTTGGCGGGTCCGAGGTTGACCCTCATCTCCCGGCGCTGCAGGTCCCGGGCGGACCAGTCGTTCATGATCGTGTACCCGAAGATGTCCACCTCGTCCGGTTGCAGTGATCGGCCGTCCCGGCCGACCACCGCAGCGACCTCCAACTCGAAGTCGAAAAGGTCACTGCCGGAGGGGATCCGAACCTCGTCATGGGCGCCGATTAGCGCGTACGGGTTGGTGAAGTAGAACGTCGGCGCCTGATACCACTCCGGGACCACCCCAGCACCGTCGCCGACGGAGGCGACCACACCCTCGACATGCTCTTCAAACGCCACGAAGTCCCTGACGGTGGGCGGGTTCAGTGGCGGCAACAGCCGTACCCGCTCGACCGGAATGCCGGGCGTGGCCGAAGCCTCCCGCCCGATGCTCAGGGCGGCTGACAGCCCGGCGCGGACAAGGTCCAGGATCGTCGAGCCGACTGGCAGTTTATGCAACCGGTGCCCGGACGGGCCGCCGCTGACGACACCGGCGTAGACGGCACCGTCGTATTCAAACGTGGCGAATCGCATGGCCTTACGCTCCGGCTCAGACCGGTGGGGCCACGAACAGGCCCTTGTCAACGTCGTTGAACGAGCGGGAGGCGACGAACTCGTTCATCTGGTTCGCGGTGCCCCACTGGTCCGACACCTCCGGCTTGGTGAAGTCGTACAGATGCGGGTGCCAGGAATCCTCGTCGACCAGCTCCAGCTCGGTCGTGTATTCAATGGTGTTGCCGTGCGGGTCGATGAAATAGCTGAAGGTGTTGTTGCCAGCCATATGTCGTCCCGGCCCCCAGATCTTCTCCACCCCGGCGCGAAGCAACCGGCCGGTACCACGCATGTAGGAGTCGATGTCGCGCATCTCGAACGAGGCGTGGTGCAGCGACGGGTGCGGGCCGCGGGCGATGGCCAGGCTGTGGTGCCACGAATTGATCCGCATGAACCACATCATTTCGCCCATTCGCGGGTGCATCAGGGTGTCGGACAACCGGAACCCCAAATGCTTCTCGTAGAAAACGCGGGTTTCGTCCGGCCGCGGCGAGTTGATCACCACGTGGGACAGCCGGACCGGGATCGACTCGCCGGCCTCGATGGTCCGATGCCGGCGGATCGCGACGTCGGCGCTGACCTCGACGGTGCGGCCCTCGTTGTCGAAGAACCGGAACCCGTAACCTCCGCCCGGGGTGTCGATCACGCCCGGTTCGCTGACCAATTGGACCCCCGCAATGGCCAGGGTGGCGGCCAGTGCGTCAGCGTCCGCCGGGGAGGCGACTCCAAACGAGATGAGGTCGATCCGCTTGTCGCCTGCCTGCCGCAACCGGACGATGTAGTTCTCCGGAGAGCCCTCAGCGGCCAGGAACGCCAGGCCGGAGTCGGTGTGCTCGCTGGTCAGCCCCCAGGTGTTGGTGTAGAAGTCCAACTGCTTGGCGAAGTCCGGCACGGCCAGGTCGACGTGCCGCAGGTGGGTGATCATAGGTGCATTCATCAAAGGCCTCCTTGAATATCTGTGTGTTCGGAAAGGAACCTTGGTGCCTGGTTCCAGGAAGGGCGTGGTGTTGGCGTCGGATCACTTGACAGCGACGGGGGCGACCGGTGAGCCGACAGCCCCCGTCACCGGAAGCGGTTCGGCGGACAGCCAAAACTCATAGATGCCGTCCGTGGCACAGTCCTCGGCGAGCGCGTCCAGGTCCCACATCTCCCCGATGAACAGCCCGATATGCGGGATCGCGACCTGGTGCAGCGGCTGGAACGCGTTCTCGAATTCGTTCGGCCGGACCTCGAAACCCCAGGTGTCGGTCGCGATCCCAGCGATCTCCCTGCCGTGCAACCAATCCGCGGTGGTGAACGACAAGCCTGGTGATGCACCACCGGCGTAATCGCCCCAACCGTCCCGGCGGGCGCGAGCCAGCCTCCCGGTGCGGACCAACACCAGGTCGCCGCGGCCGACCGTTGCGCTCGGCCCCTGGGCGGTACTGGTTGCTTCCAGGTGTTCGGCGGTGATGGCGAACCCGTCGGGCAGTTCGCCGCCCGGCCCGAAGGCTCGGCCGACGTCCAGCAGGACACCGCGACCGCTCATCCGGCCGGCGGCGGTTTGGATACCGGTCACCAGGTCACCATCGCTGGTGACGACATCACCAGCGCGGCGACCGTTCCAGGCGTTTCCGTGGTCGAAGATGTGCCCCAGACCATCCCACTGGGTAGAGGCCTGCAGCGGCATGAAGATCACGTCGTCGGCGCCGCCGATACCGTGCGGGAAACCCTGGTTGCCGCGCTCGGCGTCGGTGCCGGTGTCCAGCATGGTGTGCACCGGGTTCGTCCGGCGCCGCCACCCCTTCTGTGGTCCGTTCATGTCGAACGATTGAGCCAGGGAAAAGCTCACACCTCGGCGAATCAGGGCAGCGCCCTGAGCCCGTTTGGCGTCGTCAAGGTAGTTCAGGGTGCCCAGAACATCGTCGATCCCCCAGCGGCCCCAGTTCGAACACCGCTTTGCGGCAGCCGCGATCGATGCCTCCGGATTGTCGGGATCCAGCGGGAAGGTGCTACTCATGTGTCGGGTCCTCCTTGAACGACCTGTCTACGATCGCGGACGCGGGGTCGGCAGAGAAGCAGACATTGCTGATGCACTGGTATTCACCAGATGGATGCCCTGTGATCGTGGTCGACCGGACACCTGAATCCGGCCCGCCGACGTCATCTGGTGATTTAGCTGAGCGGCCTCAGACCACTTGCCGTCATAGCGTCTGGGACTAACACCATCCGTGTGACGGCCGATGCTGGTGCACTCCAGTCGCCGCATCGTTGCTTGCGACGCGGGGATCAGGATCAAGTTGCGGATCCGTGGCCCGGCTTGACCCTGCTCAGTTCGTGTTCTGGCAGGATCAACGCCAGCAGCAGTCCGGCGGCGAACAACGGGGCAATCCAGAGGAACAATGGCACCAGTGCGTCGATATAGGCCAGCGACACGCTGTCCCGAAGGTCGGCGGGCAGCGTCTCGGCGACCTCCGGTGTCAGGTGTGCTATGTCCAGTCCATCGGGCAGCGCCGCGGGCAATCGCCCGGCCAGTCTGCTCCCGAAGGCGCCGCCGATTACAGCTGCCCCGATGGTCACACCGATCTCCCGGAAGAAGGTGACGGTGGAGGTTGCCGTCCCGACGGATGCCGCCGGCACGGCGCTCTGCACGGCCACCATGGCGACCTGCATGAACATCCCGACACCCATCCCCAGCACGGTCAGGTACACCGCCAGCAGCCAGATGGGAGTGGTGGCTGTCATTGTCGCCAGCAAGAGCATGGCGCCGGCGGCAACGATCGTTCCGACGATCGGGAAGATCTTGTACCGCCCGTAGCGGCTGATCAGTATGCCGGCCGAGATGTTGGTCAACATGATCCCGGCGGTGAGTGGCAGCAGCAGCATCCCGGCGGCGGTTGCTCCGGTGGCGTACACCATTTGGGCGTAGGACGGGATGTAGCTGATCACCCCGAACAATCCGGCACCGATGACCAGGCTGAGCCCGATCGCAATCAAGACCGTGCGATTGGCCATCATGGACAGCGGTATCAGGGGATCGACCGCACGCCGCTCGACGAGTGCGAACACGGCGGAGCCGATGAAGGCGGCGGCGATTAGGACGACCATGGTGGTGGAGGTCCAGGCGTACTCCGTGCCGCCCCAGGCGAAGACCAGGACGATGCACGATGTCGTGACGGTGAGGACAGCGATGCCCCAGATGTCCAGGGGCGTTTCACGGCGCCGCCGGGGCAGGTGCAACGCCAGCACGGCGATGCCGAGCGCGATGGCTCCCAGTGGAAGGTTCAGCCAGAAGATCCACCGCCAGCTGGCGGCGTCGGTCAGCGCACCGCCGATCAGCGGGCTGATGACGGTGGCCAGCCCGAAAACAGAGCCGATCGGGCCCAGGAATTTGCCGCGGTCCCGGGGCGGCACCACGTCGGCGACGATCGCCTGTCCGCCGACCAGCAGCCCTGCCCCACCAAGGCCCTGCAGAGCACGAAACCCGATCAACTGCCACAGGTTCTGCGAAAATCCGCACAGCGCGCTGCCGATCAGGAACAGGGTGATGGCGGCCACGAAGAGCCGTTTGCGACCGAAGACATCGCCGAGTTTGCCGTAGACCGGCATCGCGACCGCCATCGCCAAGGTGTAGGCGATGACCACCCATGACATGTGCTCCAGCCCACCGAGTTCGCCGACGATGGTGGGCAGCGCGGTGGCGACGATGATCTGGTCCAACGCCGCAAGGAAGGTCACCAGCAACAGGCAGACGAAGATCCACCGCAGCTGCTTTGCTGCGGCACGGTCGGTGGTCTGCACGCCGGGTGCGGACGCGCTGGGTCCAAGAACGTCAGAATTCACGATGCCTCCGCGGGCCGATGTGCGGTGTTCGCACAATGACGGCGGCGGTAGGCGCGGAGCGGGACTTCAGGACCCGACCGACGGGCCGAAGTCGGCCCCATCGTCACAGCTATTGTCGCACAGTTCGTCTCGAAAATGGGCGGTCAGTGTGGCCGGGGTAACAGGGCCAGCTGGTTCTGGTGGTCTTCGGATCAGGACGTTGGTGATCCGCGTTTGATGTGGGCCAGGACGGCGCCTCCATCATCGGTGAGCCAGCCCTTACTACCGGCAAAATCCAGCATCTGCTGGAAAGACCGTTCCCAGGTCCCGTCCACCCCGTGTGCCGCGGCCCTCAGCCATGCCACGTTCACTGCTACCTGGTCAGTGCCGACGCGACGACCGGCGCCCGTGTGGGCAAGCACCGCGTCCACGGCGCCATCCGCCACTCCCACGGGGACGCGTGCGTGGAAGCGTCGACAATCCTCGGGATCGGTGAGAGTTACCCCGCTGTCGGTGATGTCAACGATCATTGGGGACCTCCACATTCTGAATTGGACACGTCAGGCTCTGTTGTCGGCGTCGGCCAGTTGCTCGGCGATCTTCCGAGCACCCAGGACAGCGAGGGCGACCGACGTCAAGGTGGGATTGCAGGCGGTGGAGGTAGGAATTACTCCGTTGCCGGCGATTATCAGCCCGGGGTGTCCCCAGACCTGACTGTTCGTGTCGCACACGCAGGTGCCGTCGTCGGCGAGACCCATCCTGGTGGACCCCTGATAGTGCAGGGACGTACCGGCCGGCAGCACGATCGGGTTCTCATCCAGCGGCGTACCCAGCGCCTTGGTGGCACGGCGGATCGCGTCGACGGCCCCCTGGATCGCAGCCCGGTCGTTGTCAGTCAGGCCGTAGTGAATGCGCATGGCAGGCATGCCGTAGGCGTCGGTGGCGGTGTCGTCGAAGGTGACGGCATCCTCTGCGCGGACATCCTTGCGGCAGAACCAGCCGAGTCCGACGATAGATCCCGGCGCGATGGGCGTATCGGTGGTCAGCGGGATGGGCGAGGCGTCCAGTTGCATGACCTGGCCGTGGAACGGGTGATCTTCGTCGAAGGGCACCCAGCTCACCCCGCTGTGCTGGGCCGCGCCGGTCGAGCCGCTGCCGGTCGTCCTGGCTTCTGCTTCATGGCCCGCTACGACCTCGTCATCCAGCCGCACCGCCGCGATGACCTGCGGTTGATCGTTGAGGTAGCGCCCTAACGCGGCCGGCCGAATACCGGAGGCCCACAACAGTTGTGGGGTCCGGAGGGCATCTGCCGCGACCACCACCCAGCGAGCCGCAACGCGCCGGATCCGTCCGGTCTGCAGATCCTCCAGCTCGACGCCCTGCGCCCTGCCGTGCTCATCGACGAGGACGCGACGACACAGCGTGGTGGTCAGCAGTTCGACGGTCGCCGCGGTCAGGGTGTCGCCCAGGACGACGTCGGCGCCCGACCAGTGCACCCGACCGCCCTCGACGCGGACCGCCAACGGCATCGGCTGCACCCGCCGGTCCCGTGGTCTCTCGTTGTTGAACTCGGCGCCGAGGCGGTCACGGACCACCGAGGAAAACGGGGCATGGTCAAAGGCGTCCCGGCTCACGCCGAGCAGTTCCTCGGCCCGGTTCAGGGCGCCGTCCATGATCGCCTCGGGGAGGAACTCGATGCGTTCGGTGCCGCCCGGCCGCGGGCAGGCACACGTCCAGTGCGCGCCCATACCGCCGACGTTGGACGACATCGCCGCTGCCGGCATTCCGTCGCCGCCCGCCGGATCCGGGTGGCCGTCCACCAGGAAGGTGCCGGCCCTGCCCGGGACGGGCTGCCTGCCGTTCACCACCTGGGACGGCGCCGGCCCCTGCGATGCCAGTTGCGCCTGCTGACGAAGGGTGTCATCGGCGATGTTCTTGACGTGGCTACCGGCGGGGTCGGTGATCTGCGGACCCACCTCGACCACCAGCAACCGAGCGGCCGGGGCCAGTTCGTGGAGCTCCCGCGCGTAGGCGCTGCCGCAGGGGCCGCTACCGACGATCACGACGTCGACGTCGTCTGTTTGCATGTCCATCATCAATTCTGCTGGGCCACCAATCGGTGGGCTGCAACGGCTCCCGGTTCACCGGGCCGATCCCGACTCGCCGGCGGACGGTGTGAAAGCCCGATCAGCGTATGACTCCCGCGAGGGGGGAACCAGATCGGACACCATCAGAAACACCCATGGTCAACCATCACCGATCGGTGTTTCTCCGGTCAGGCGCGTCCCGATAGAGTCGCCGAATTCAGTCGGCGTGTCCGCATGCCGACCAGAGGGAGCCCGCTCCCTCGGGCGTCGTTGTTCGGCGACGCAGCACCGTGGCCGCTACTGGCGGCCCCACCGCAAGGAGCATTCCAACGTGGCAGTGCACGCGATCAAACGCGGCGTCAGCTTCTACTCCTACCAGGAGGAGTACTTCCTCGGTCAGCTCGGCATCGAGGACTGCATCAGGGAATCGGCCGCGTTCGGCGCCCTGGGCATCGAGATCATCCCGGAACAGATGATGCGCGGGTACCCGCACATCACCGATGACTTCTACCGGCAGTGGCACGGCTGGATGGACAAGTACGGCACCACCCCGGTGGCCAGCGACCTGTTCATCGACACCAAGAAGTACCCCGACCGTTGGCTGACGGTAGACGAGCAGGTGGAGTCGGTGGACCGCGATCTCGAGATCGCACACCGGCTGGGGGTCACCGAGATCCGCGCCATCATCAACACCCCGCCAGAGGTGATGGAGGGCGCCGCCCCGCGCGCCGAGCAACTGGGACTGCGGCTGCTGCTGGAGGTCCACGCCCCGTTCCACTACAAGCACCCCTGGATCCTGCGACACCTCGAGGTCATGCACCGTTTACAGTCCCCCGCCCTCGGGTTCATGCCCGACATGGGCACCTACGTCGAGCGCTTCCCCCGCGTCGTCACCGACCACGCCCGACGGCAGGGCGGACGCGAGGACCTGCTCGACCTGATCGTCGCAACCTATGACGCACACGGAGACGTGCACGGCCTGATGGACACCGTCTACTACATGGGCGGCGGACCGATCGAGACCGGAATGGCCAGGCAGGCAACGCACTACACCTGGAACGACCCCAGAAACATGCTTGAACACATGCCCTACATCCACCACATCCAGGCCAAGTTCTACGAGATGACCGACGAGGGCGTCGAGTACTCCATCCCCTACGACAAGATAATCCCGGTGCTCATCGAAGGCGGCTACTCCGGCTACCTGTCCAGCGAGTACGAGGGCAACCGGCACATCCAGGACGCCTTCGAAGTCGACAGCCTGGAACAGGTCCGCCGGCAACACGCGATGTTCCAGCGCCTGCTCGGAACCGACAGCGACGCCGACACCGCGAAGACCTGAGGAAGATTGACATGTTCGACAAATACATCATCGTTCCCGAGGGTTTCCGAAATTTCACAACGGACAACGGCACACCTGAAACTTCTGTGAGCGGCTACGAACTCGGCATCCGGTTGCCCTACTACCGCGGACTGGGCCTGTCGATGGTCGAAGCCATCGACCTCATCGTCGACGGAAAACCCGTTCCCGCCGAGTCAATGACCTTGACGGTGCACGGCAACTCCTATGCCGTCACCGATCTGGCCACGGTGTTCGACGACCGCTGGGAGATGGGCGAAATCGCCACCCTGCGTGTCGCTCAACCGGGCGGCCTTGCACCCGGCTCGCACGATATCTCCGTCGCACAACGGCTACGCATTTCGTACATGCCGGTCCCCGGCGGGGGCCGGGACAGCAAGACTCTCGAACTCTCTGAGCTTTAACAAACACCGAAAGGCTTCACCGTGTATCAACTATCTGCCAACATCGAATTGCTGTTCACCGAGGCCGGCCCGGACTATGCGGACCGGGTGCACGCTGCAGCGGCGGCCGGGTTCGACGCCGTCGAAATCTGGGGCACCTTCGAGAAGGACCTGGACGCACTGGGTAAGGCCCTGCGTGGTACCGGTGTCACCCTCACCTCTGTGCTGGCCGAACCCCGCACCAACTTCACCCTGCCCTGGGAGACCGATCGCACCCCGTTCCTGGATGGCATCGCCCGCGGCGTGGACAACGCCCGCCTGCTGGGGTCCTCCCGCATCGTCGTGGGCTCCGGCATCGGCTTCCCCGGCATGAAGCGCGCCCAGAATCTGCCGAAGCTGATCGACGCGTTCGGCCTGGCCGTCGAACGTACCCGTGGATCCGGCGTCACCCTCGTCCTGGAACCGGTCAACACCCGGGTCGACCATCCAGGGACGCTCGTCGACCGCACCGCCGACGCGGTCCTGGTCGCCGAGGCCGTCAATGACGACAGCTTCAAGATCCTCTACGACCTCTACCACTCGGTCACCGAGGGCGAGGATCCGGCCACCGAACTGGCCAACGCCGGCTCGCTGATCAGCTACGTCCAATTCGCCGACGTCGTCGGCCGCGGCGAGCCGGGAACCGGCAGCATCGATTGGCCCGCCGCGCTGAATACCCTGAAGGCCGCCGGATATGACGGACCGATCGGTCTGGAATACTTCCCCACCAAGCCGACCGTCGAGTCGCTGGAGTACATCCGGTCGGTCGCGGCGGCTGGCTGATCGCTGCGCTGCTGCCCGTCTCAGCCCGCCCGGGTCACAACGCGACGCCGCGACCGGCGCGCTGATTGCGGTGACATGCCAAAGCCGGTTGACCCGCTCCGTTGTGAGCGGGTCAACCGGCTTGGTATTATCCCGGGTTCAGCGAGCCAGGGACAGGTAGGCGGTGACAGTGTCGACCAGGTTGGGCACGATGTCGTCCCAGTCGCCGGCGTCGTCGGCGCCCTCCATGGTGCTGCCCAACCCCAGCCGACGGGCAACAACGCTATAAACGATGGTGAAACACCACTCGATCGCCGTCACCGGGTCGGGATGACGAATCTCGTCGCGGCGCTGCGACAGCAACTCGACGAACTGCGCTCGCATCAGCACGGCCGATTGGCGTCCGCGTACGGAGATCTGCTGGTCGGTGGCGGCCAGCAACATGAAGGGCCGCAGGACGTCTGCGTCGCGGCGCAGCAGAACCGTGACCCTGTTGATCAACTCGGCAACGACATCACGGAGCCGCCCGCTCTCCACGTCCGTGGCCCGCAATGCCTTTTCGGTGTCACTGTCCACCCGCGCCATCTCACGCTCGTGGATGAGCCGGATCAAGTCGTCCTTACCGTTGACCCGGTTGTAGATGGCACCCATCGAGGCATCCGCGCGGGTGCAGACCTCGGCGAGGGTGAACGAGTCAGGACCACGCTCGACCAGCAGAGCCAACGCCGCGTCCTGTACCCGTTCGAAGCTGCGCCGGCTCCGCTCCTGCTTCGGTTCCCGCAACACCGGCGCCTCGGATTTGATCATCGCTGGACCGCGATGATCACGGGCAGGTCGACGCTGGACCGGCCGATCAGCACCTGGTGGAGGCCCTGCGGAATGGTCCAGTTTCCGGCGGCTTCGTCCCACCGGCGGAACGCCTGCGCGTCCAAGGTGAAGGTCGTGGTCCCTGTTTCGCCACCGGCCATCTCGATCGCGCCGTAACCCGCAAGGCGGCAGTCGATCTCGCCTGGCGCCTGGACGTAGGCCTGAATCACGTCGCGGCCCGCGCGGCCCCCGGTGTTGCGCTCCGTGGCGGTGACGGTGACAGGGTGGCCGGCCCCGGCTTCCGTCACCTGGGCATCGATCAGCTCGAAATCCGTGTAGCCCAAACCGAACCCGAAGGGGTACCGGGGGGCGATACCGTCGCGCCGGGCGTGCCGATACCCGGTGGGTTCGCTCGCGTCGTAGTTCAGCGTCTTGTCCGGTCCCAAACCGACTCCCCAGCCGGGAATGTCCTCGTCCCGCATCGGAATGGTGATCGGCAGCCGGCCTTTCGGTTCCCGGTCGCCGAACAGCACCGACGTCAGGGCGGCGGAGAGTTGCTCGCCGGGAAACCAGGTCAGCAGCACGGCGGCAGCGCGATCGGCCCACGGCATGTGCACCGCCCGGGACGCATTGACGACGACCACCGTTCGGGCGTTTGCTTCCGTGACGCGCTCGATGAGTTCGACCTGGTACTCGCTCAGTGCCATGGTGTCCCGATCAGCGCTCTCCCGTGACGATCCCTGATGATCGCCGACCACCAGGATGACGGCGTCCGCGGCTGCGGCCAACTCCAGCGCTTCCTGCAGCACGTGCTGCGGTTGCGGAGGCAGTGCGGTCGCGGTGACGGCCCTGACGTGCGCGCCGCCGAGTTGACTCTCCACCACCACCGTCACCGGTTTGCCGGCGACCAGCTGAACGCGTTGCTGGGTGACCTCCGCCCTTGCCACCGCACCCATCACGTCGTGTGCGGGCGGGGCAGCCGAGCTGATCACCAATTCGTCGTCGATCCGTAGCGTCGCGTCGCCGGTGCCGCCGACGCCGAAGACCCACTCACCGGTTTCGACAGGGGTCAGCACCGTTGTTACCCGAATCCGGGCGTCAGGCGCTGTTCCGACCCCGGGCACCGGGCCGAACCAGACAAACGACGACGACTGCCGAACCTCGCCGAACGCGGCCGCATCGCCGTCAGGTGCGAAAGTCTCCAACAGCGAACCGGGAGTGCCGTCCGGAGTTGTGCCGCCGAGCTCAGGCAGGGTGAACGGCGCCGGCGCCACCACACCCTGGGCGTAGTCGACCTGCACCGTCGACCCCAGCCGGTCGCGCAGGGAATCAAGGGGTGAGATGACCGGACCGATGGGGTTCACCCGGGCGAACGTTCCACCCTGCAGGCAGGGGCTCGTGGCGTTGACACCGATCACCGCAATGCGGGACAACGCGGCCGGGTCCAGAGGCAATACCTGGCCGCGGTTCTCCAACAAGGTGAACGAGGCAGCCGCCGCACGTTCCAGCACCGCATCGCGATCGACAGCTATCGCCCCCTTGGCCGGACGGCTGGCACCGCTGCGCCGTCCGGTGCGTTCGGCCAAGAGCAGCAACCGCCGTGTCATGTCGGCCAAACGCTCGGCGCTGACGTCGCCATTGTTAACCGCATCGACCAGTCGCTCCCCGAAGAACCGTGCGGGTCCCGGCATTTCCAGATCCAGACCGGCTGTCGCGGAGGCAATGGTGTCGACGACGCCGAACCAGTCGGACACCAGGACGCCATCGAATCCCCACTCGTTCTTGATGATGTCGATCAGTTCAGCACTTTCGGCGCAGTGCGCACCATTCACCCGGTTATAGGCCATCAGGATCATTTCCACACCGGCCTCGACGAGCATCTCGAACGGCCGCAGGTAAACCTCACGGAGGGCGACCGGCCCGATCTGCGCGTTCATGAACCGACGTTCGGTCTCGGTGTCGTTCCCCACCAAGTGCTTGACGCACACGCCGATACCCTGCTGGTGCAGACCCGCACTCCAGGCCGTAGCCAGCAACCCGGACAGCCACGGATCCTCGGAGTACATCTCAAAAGCCCTGCCGGACAGCGGTGTCCTCGGGATGTTGACGTTGGGTGCGAGGACGACGTCCACCGCCCGTTCCACTGCCTCCGCGCCCATCAGCAGCCCCACGTCCTCGACCACCTGCAGGTCCCAGGTCGCGGCCAAGGCGGTGCCGGACGGCAGCAGGGAGGACGTGTCCCGCTCGTCCAACCCCCGGCTGACCAGGCCCAGCGGCCCGTCGACCATCACCACCGCTTCGACACCCAACTCGGGTGCCGCCGTGGTGCTCCACCCGTTCAACCCGCCGGTCAGCCGGGCAGCGGCCCGGTCGAGGGTCTCGTCGGTCACGGAAAGCGGTGACTTAGTCATGGTTCTCATTTCTTTGTGATGTCCGGTACCGGGAAGTGAAACGCGCAGCCGGTTACCGCAGTGCCGGAATGACCTTCTCGCTGAACAGGTTCATGGTCTTGTCGGTGACCCGGCGCCGCTCCTGGGTGAGCGGGCCACCCATGAAGGCCCCCAGGACGTTGCCGATGCCCAGGTCCTTGAACTCCCGCAGATGACCGATCACCGTGTCCGGGCTGCCGGCCAGGCACCAGGTGTCCTTGTAACCCTGGGTCCGGGCATCCGGGGCGGCGCGCAGGTCGATGCCCAGGATGGCCTCGGCGGCCTTGTTGGCGACGTATTCCCGTTCGACGGTGCGCTGGTACTCCTCCAGCATCAGATCCAAGTCCTGCTCGGCTTGCTCATCCGTATCGGCAACAACGACGTGCTGGTAGGAGTGTGTGGTCCACTCGAGCGCCGCGTCGATCTTCTCCTGGCTGTGTCCCTGGGATTCCAGGGCCTCTCGGTAGGCGGTGAAGTTCTTTGTGACATAGCCGATGGCGTCACCGGTGTCGATCCTTGGTGGGTCGAATGCCAGGATGAACGCCGGTTGCGCCTTGCGCGCGGCCCGCTCAACGCTGGACGGTCTGGCCGCGACGGACATGGTCCGGGGCTCTGGCAGCGTGTAGGGCGCGGGGACGATCCGGGACACGACAGCGCCTTTGTACTGGCCGTTGTCAAACTCCACGGGCGGGTCACCGGGCTTTTTGGCCCAGAGCCGTTCGGCGATCTCCATGTTGTCGTTGGACAGCGTCTTCGAGTCGGCGAAAGTGACCCCGAAGCCGATCATCTCCTCCGGGGTGGTGCCACTGCCGATACCCACCAGGATCTTGCCGTCGGTGAGCTGGTCCAGCATCGCCAGCCGCTCGGCGAACCGTACCGGGTGGTGCAACGCGATGGTCTGCACCGAGAAGCCGTAGTGCAGACGGGGAAGTTGCCCTGCCAGGTAGGAGGCGAACATGAACGGGTCACTGGCCGGCGGGGCGTAGCCGGTGAAGTGGTGATCGGGCAGGAACACCGCATCGAAGCCGCCCTGCTCGGCGACCTTCGCGTGTTCGATCATGGCCTGCATGACGGGTCGGTCATCGGCCGGTCCGGTGGAACGGGTGGTCAGGAACGTGGAGAAATGCATGACGTCAACTCCTTGGGTTCAGATGCAGGTTGATCAACGACATTCAGTTCGCGGGCGCGGACCCGCCGAGCTTTTCGGTGATTCGCTGCGCAGTCAGCAGCAGCCGATCCAGGCATTCCCGCAGCCGCTCGGAGGAATCGTGACCCGAGAACCCGTTGAGGGTCAGGGACAGGGCGACCTGCCCATCGGGCCCGAACACCGGAGCGTGCAGTGAGGTGACCTCCGCAGGCTGGTCCAGGTCCGCCGGGCCGGCACCGGCACGCGCCAGCAGCGACGGCAACACACCCGACAGATCCGGAGCTGCCGAGTCGCTGGTGACGTGCACCGTGCGCTCGAACTCCGCCGCTGCCTCGGTGCCCGTCGACACCGAGTAACCAAAGCGCCGGACGGTGGCCAGTTCGGCCAGGGCTGCGTCTTCCGCCACTGATCCCAAGATGCTGCGGGTCTGCCCGAGCCAGCGCCGCTCAGCCTCCGGTCCCGCCCAGGCAACATGCAGCGGAGCCAGCGGCGCAGCCAGCTGGAAGGAGATTCCGACACGGCTGGGCGCCCCATGTGGCGATGCGGCGACACCGGCAGCGCTGACCACGACGACGGTGTCCTCCACCGCGACGCTGACCAGGCACTCGAGGTCCAGATCCGTCGTCAGCGACTCGATGTCGGGCCGGGCAGCGTCAACGGCGCGAACCTGCCGGGGCAGGAAGTTGTTCAGGGACTCGATGGACGGGATGGAGAAGGACCCGTATCCGCCACGCAGAAACAACAAGGGCAGGCCGTCGGCGTCGCCGACACCCAACGAGGTGACCCGGCCGATGACGATGTCATGATCGCCGGCCCTGTGCACATCGTCGATGGTGCAATCCACCCAGGCCGCCGCGCCGTCCAGGCGCGGGCTGCCGGAGACGGTGTCCGACCACGTCGAGGCGCTGAACCGGTGCTCTTCCTTGCGGGCGAACGCCCGGCAGACGTCCTGTTGTGCGGAGGTGAGGATGTTCGCGCAGAACGAGCCGGCTTCTCTGATCTTCGGCCAAGTCGAGGACCTGACGTCCGGCATGAAGGCCACCAGCGGCGGGTCCAGTGATACCGAGGAGAAGGTGCCGACCACCATGCCCAGGAGGCTGCCGTCGGGATGCTTCGCGGTGATGAGAGTGACACCTGTGGGGTATTGCCCGAGCACATACCGGAACCAGGCCGGATCGCCGGCCTGGTTGACCGGATCGGCTGCTGTCACTGTTGTCTCAGTCATGGGACGGCTCCTGCATGTGCTCGGTGATCTCGTCGATGGATGGACTGTTTACGGAACCTGGGTCGATGTCTTCCAGCAGTGACGACGCCTGCCGGACCAGCGCCCGGAACCACTGATGTCCCGGGTCGAGCTGCCGGGACGGATGCCACCAGGCCGCCTCGACCAGCGGGGCGAACTCGACGGGCAGCTCAACGGTCCTTAACCGGAAGCGGGACAGGCACTCTCGTACCATCCGCTCCTGCACCATGGCGTACAGGGTGGTACCTGACACCGCGAGCGGGAGCATCGAGAAGGTGTCGACAACGACGTCCGTGTGCTGGCCGAAGTCGACGATGTCGTCGATCTGGCGGTCGGCCAGGGTGGCGCTCACCGGGGCGAACGCCCGCGCCCACCGCAGACTGCCGATGTCGTCGAGCGTGTAGGGGTGCTCGGCACGGGGGTTGTCGGCGCCGGTGACACAGACCCAGCGGTCGCGGAACAAGTCCTTGACCGGCAGCCCGGAGACGTGACCCCGCGGGATGAGGAGAAGATCGACGGTGCGGAGCAGCTCCTCAGGGCTGTCCACAGCAATGGGTCGAACCGATTCCAGCCGAAGTTTCACCTGCGGGGCCTGTCGTTGCAGCATCGACATGAGGTACGGCGTCAGCAGGCTGAGCGCGTAATCGGAACCGACCACCCTGAATTCGCGGGTCGAGGTCATCGGGTCGAAGGTCGGTTGCGCACTCAGTGTTTTTTCGATGAGCCGCAGTACCTCGGCCACCCGGTCGGTCAGCACCTGCGCCAACGGGGTCAACTCATACCGGGTACCGACCCTGGTCAACAATTCGTCATCGAACTGCCGCCGGAGCCGGCCGAGTGCAGAACTCATCGCGGACTGGCTGACGCCGATGCGTGCGCCGGCCCTGGTGACATTGCGTTCCTGCAGCAACGCGTCCAACGCCACCAGCAGATTCAAATCGGCAGAGAGAATGTTCATGGGTGGGACACAGCTCCTCTGATGTGCCAGGCGAACACGGTGTGCGGGACCGGCGATCAGCTCTTGATGCCGCCAGCGAAACCCTGAATGAACTTCTTCTGCGCAAATAGATAGAACATCAGGAACGGAATCATCGAGAGAATGACAGCCGCGAAGATGACATTCCACTTCGAGACCAATTCACCGACGAAGCTGTAGACAACGACCGGCAGAGTGACAGCCTTTGATCCGGACAGGAACACCAGAGACGTGAAGAAGTCGTTCCAAATGATCAACGACGTCAGAATCGCGACGGTCCCGGTGGCCGGCCCCAGCAGCGGGAAAACAATCCTGCGGAAGGTCGCGAACGGGGAGGCGCCGTCGATCTGCGCGGCCTCCTCGTAGTCCCGGGGCAGGGTACGAACAAATCCCGTGTAGAGAAACACCGACAGCGGCATCAGCAAACCCGTGTACATGATGATCATCCCGACGTGCGTTCCGACCAGTCCGAGACTCCTCATCCCGATATACACCGGGATGAGTCCGAGCTGGGCCGGCAGGATGATCGCCAGCAGAAACAGGGCCAGCAGGGTCTTGCTGATCTTCCCGGGCCGCCGGATGATCACGAAGGCCGCCAACGATCCAATGATGATCAGCAGCACAACGGATCCCACGGTGATGATTAGGCTGTTGAGCGCGCCCACGATCAGGCTGCGTGATCCTGTGGTTGCCAGTGATTCGGAGAAGCCCTGCAGTGTTGGGCTTGTCGGAAGGGCAAGTGCGGAACTTGACAGCGCCTCCTCGGTGTTCTTGAAGGCTGTATTGAAAAGGATGTAGAACGGCAGCATCATGATGAGTGCCACGAGCAGCATGGCCACTTCGCGGGCAAAGGTTCCCTTGGTGTACCGGAACATGTCAGTCGTCCTTCTTTCCGCGAAGCAGACCCATCTGCAGTAGGGCGAAGAACAGGATGAGAACGGTCATCACCAGCGACAGTGCTGCGCCGTATCCGTAGCGGCCGTTGACGAAGGTCTCTTTGTAGACCTGGGTCGCGAGGGTTTCCGATGCCCCATAAGGGCCACCGCCGGTGAGCGCCTGCACCTGGTCGAAGACCCGCAGACCCTGGATCAGGATGAGCGTGGAGGCCACCACGATGGTGGGCCGCAGAATCGGCAGAGTGACCGAGGTGAACCGCTTCCACACTCCCGCGCCGTCCAGAGCCGCCGCCTCTTCCATCTCTGGCGGGACATTGGCCAGGCCGGCCAGGAAGATCACCATGGTGAGCCCGACGTTCTGCCACACCATAACGAGCAGGATCGAGAACAACACCACCTGGGGATCCCCCAGCCACGTCTGCTGCCACGACTCCAACCCGATGGAAGCCAGGAACTCGTTCAGCGGACCCTTCTGCTGGAAAATGAACTTCCAGATGTAGGACACCGCGAGCGGGCTCAGCACCACCGGGGCGAAAAGGATCACCCGCAGGAAGTGCCGCGAACGGAGCGTCCGGTTGAGGGCGAGGGCGAAGGCCAGCCCGATCCCATTGGTGGCGAATAGGAAGACAAAGGCGATGATCAGGGTGTTGATCAGCGCCTTCATCGACGCGCCGCCACTGAAGATCTTGGCGAAGTTGTCCAGGCCGATGAAATTGAACCGGCCTGCTCCCTTGTAATCGGTGAACGCGTAAATCGATCCGGCGGCGATCGCTGCGTAGTGGATGGCGATGACCAGCGCGACAGCGGGCACCGCCCACCACCACGACGCGTACCGGGAATCCCGGTTCGGCAGCCGCCGGGATGTGGCGCCGCCGCCGGTCTCCCCGGGCTCGGCTGCGCTCACCGGCCCCGTCTTCGCTGACGTCGTACTCATAACCGGGCTCCCATTGGTGTCGTCGTCGTCTTTTTCGCCGTTGTCATGTGGTGGACGGTGTCGGTGTGAGCGGCCGGTCAGGACGTCTGGTCCCACGCGGCGTCCATGGCTTCGAGAACAACCTCGGGCGTGGCCTGGCCGGTCAGCAGACCCTGCACACCGGTGCCGAGGGCGTCGTAGATGCCGCCGTTGGGCCAGAACAGGTTCGCCAGCGGGACGTTCTTGGCCGGGTCCGTGAGGTAGTCACCCAGTCCGGCGAGGTCGGCCGGAACTCCGGTGCTGGGGGTCGCTGCCAGCGAAACGTTGCCGCTGGACTTGGCGAACAGGTCCTGGGTGGTCGGCTTGGAGAAGAATTCCAGCAGTTTCAGGGCAGCGTCCTGGTTCGGGCTGGCGGCGTTGACGGCCAGGCCGTTGGTGGTCGACAGGATCGCCCGGGTATCGGCGACGGTGGCGGCCGGCAGCACGTAGGCGCCGAACTCCTGCGTCGGTGCGGCGGCCTTGGAATCGACGACAGCACCGGACGGAGCGAAGATGCCGAGCGAGGTTCCGGAGGTGATGGCGTTGGTCAGCTCGGGGAACCCGGCGCCCTCAACCCCGTCCGGAAAGCAACCCTTGTCCTTATAGTCGATCACCTGCTGCAGTGTCGCTTTCCATTCCGGCGAATCGACGAAGGTGACTTCACCGTTGGCGCGCTTGGTGTTCCAGTCGGGGTCGGCGCCGTACACCAGGCTGGCGGCGATCTGGCTGGCGAACAGCCCCAGGTTGGGCGGTCCGGCGCCGGCGATCATGTACAGGCTCTTGCCGGCGGCCTTGGCTGTGGCGCACTGTTCGTAGGCCTCGTCGCGGGTGGTGGCCGGCTCGATGCCGAGTTCCTTATAGGCGGTGAGGTTGGCGATCATCGAGACGGGGGCCAGGTCGACCGGGATTCCGTAGGTTTTGCCGTCGACGGTGAAGAGCGTTTCAGAATTGGCCGGGATCGCGTCGGTGGCCCAGGAGTAGCTGGACAGGTCGGCCGCGTAGCCGGCCTCGCCGGAGGGCAGGATCGCGTTGGGATTGCCGGCTCCCGGTTGGCCGTAGAACACGTCGGGTGCGTTGCCGGCCTGCAGCTGGGTGCGGAGTACCTGTGCGTAGGAGTCGGTGGGGGTCTCCACCAGGTTGACGGTGATGTTCGGGTTTTCCTTCTCGAACGCCGCGATGACGGGTCGGTATGGGCCTTCGCCGCCCTGCGCGGTTTGGGTACCCAGGGTGATCGTCACGGCCTCGCCGGGGTCGCCGGAGGCGGCCGCGGAGCCGCTTGCTCCTGCGGACGGGGTGGAGCTGGATGCACTGTCGCCGCCTGAGGAGCACGCACTGAGCACCAGTGCCGCAGCGATTGCGGTGGCGGCGATCGCACTGCGGATCGCGGTGCGGGGGGATTTGGTCATGAGCTGGCCGAGCCTTTCCTGACGTCGTCGTCGAAACGGGGGTCGCTATCCACCTCGGTCACGCGTGCGGGTTACTGGCCGCCGGTCCTTGGTGATGCACTGAGTCTGGCCACTCCAGAACTGAAACGGAAATCATGGTTTCGAATACTGGCACATCATCGGCATGGATGGAAGTGCCCGCCCAACGACGACCGGCGGCAGGCCGAAAATGACCGAGCAGGGCCGTGCACACGGGGTTGCCCGCCCAGGCACCTGACTTCGTGGGTTGCCCGCGCCCACACCGATCGAAGGCGGTGTGAGCGTCAGCTGAAAAAGGGATGGTCCCCGACGATGTGCGCGGGAAACTCCTGCTTGACATCCCAGTGCTCGACGATGACGTCGCCAGCCAGCCGGTAGATGTCGACGACCCCGAACCGAACATTCGTGCCGAACTGCCCGTCGATCAGCAGGACGGCCGTGTCACCGTCGACCAGGATGGATCGCACGGCGATCCGCAGATCGGGGTTGGCCCAGGTCCCGGCCAGCGCCGCGATGGCAGCATCGCGGCCGTCGGCGATTCCCGGGTTGTGCTGGATGTAGCCCTCCGCCACGAAGCGATTGAAGGCCCCGGCAACGTCACGCCGAACGTAGAACTGGTCAGCGAAATCCGTCACCACCTGCCGTGTTCGGGACGCTGTCACCGTCTGTTCGGCGGCGTCCTGCGACCCGGCGGCGGATTGTGTCATCGGCGGTCCTTCATGGCGCGGTGGGGTGCCTCTGTGTTTGTCAAGCCCCCCTCGACCGCGAGTTTGGTTTCCTCCCCCTCAGCGCCGCAATTGTCTTCCGCCGCTCGTCGACGTCAATGTCGTTCGTCCTCGGGGTTTCAAACCCCCCGGCTGGCCGCGGGTTTGAAACCCGCTCCGGGCGCTCCACATTGACCTCTCCTCGTCTGCGGAAAGTACCGGCAGCTACGGAGGGGGGAAGGAAGTAATTTCCACGTTAGTTGTGTGCCCCAGGTCTGCGATGACCGAGCTCCTGAAGCGGCCGGGAGGGGGTAAGAATTAGGCGGCGTCGGAAGCGGAAGCCGGACCGGAAACCTCTGCCCGCTGGCGCTTTTCGTCGCTGATCATGGTCCGCCAGACATGGTCCGCCAGGCGCCGTTTCAGACACCGCCTGGCCTCCCTCGGGGTCTTACCCTCCGCGATCTTGGTCCGGTAGTAGATGTTGCCCAGGCTGCCGGCCGTCCGAATCTGGGTTACCGCGACGATGTGCAACGCGGAATTGAGCTGACGATCCCCGGACCGGGACAGCCGATGACGGGCATGCTCCGCACTGGCCACCTCGACCGGCGCGACACCCGAATACGCTGCGAACGCGGCCGAGCTTGGGAACCGGCTCGCCCGGCCGGACCGGCCAATCAACCGCGCGGCCGTGACCGGTCCGATGCCCACGGTCCCGGTTAGGGTGCTGCCCGAGGCCTTCACCAGCCCCGCCATCACCTCGGCGTTGGCCTTCAACCGGGAATCCAGGGAATGGATCTCGGCAACCAGATCACCGGCGATGTGTTTGCGGACCCGTTCGGCGTCACCCGCCGGCCGCACCGTGCGCAACAACGCCGCAGCGGCCAGGGCGGACAAACCCCTGGGTGCGCCGCCGGCCAGCAACGCCCGGAGCAGGGCATGCAGCTGGTTCACCGCCCGGACCCGGGCCTGCGACAGGTTCGCCCGCCGCTCGTCCAGCAGTCCCAACACATCCGCGGTGTCCTCGGCCTCCAACGGACGCGCATCACCCTGCAATGCCGCCACGCACGCTGCCGCGGCGGCGTCGATCCGGTCGTTCTTCCGACCTCCACCACGGGAGAGCTGCCGCACCCGGGCGGTCGCGGTCGTGGGCACGTCGACGACCTCTTCCCCGCGGGCGAGCAGCCAGGACGCCAGATGCCGGCCCAGGCCCTCGGCGTCCTCGATCGCCCAACGGCGCTCCGGCCACCGACCAGCCCAGGTAAGCAGGCGGCGGTATTCCCGCAAGGTGGCGTCGATACGGATCGAGGCCACCTCACGATTCGATTCGGGTTCCACGGCCGTCGCCGTGGACGTGGACTTGTGCGGATCAACGCCGATCAGCATCATCGTCATTGGGTCCCTTCACTTCCCGTGGACTGGATGGGGGGATCCGCGGTCGACACTCCGACTTCGAGAGCACTTGCCGGTGCCTTCGTGGTCACGCCTCTGTTGAGTCAGACCGCGAACGGCCACCGGGCGGGTTCGACACACCCCACCAGAGCCAACCCTCGCAGGCGGCAGGAATTCTACGAGTCAGCCCGCCCGGTGTCCTACGGCAACGCTACGGGCGATCAACCCAGGTCGCGATACCGCTGAACCCCATACAAGTCGGGGAATTTCAGGAGCCGGAGCCGAAGGCTGCGTCGAAGGACTGGGTGGGTGGAACGATCGCGGCGAGCCTCCGTACGTAGGCGAGCGCGTCGGGGGCTCCGACCAAGCGGTCCATTCCCGCGTCCTCCCATTCCACCGACAGCGGACCGCTGTACCCGATGGCGTTCAGCAGTCGGACGCAGGACTCGAAGTCGACGTCGCCGTGGCCGGTGGAGACGAAGTCCCATCCGCGGCGTGGGTCGGCCCATGGCAGGTGCGAGCCGAGCCGGCCGTTCCGGCCGTCGAGGTGCTTCTTGGTGTCCTTGAAGTCGACGTGGTAGATCCGGTCGCGGAAGTCCCAGAGGAAGCCCAGCGGATCCAGGTCCTGCCAGACGAAGTGACTGGGGTCGAAGTTCAGCCCAAAAGCCGGCCGGTGCTCGATGGCCTCCAGCGTGCGCTGCGTTGTCCAGTAGTCGTAGGCGATTTCGCTGGGATGCACCTCGTGGGCGAACCGCACGCCGACTTGATCGAAGACGTCCAGAATGGGGTTCCACCGGTCGGCGAAGTCCTGATACCCGGCGGTGATCATGGACTCCGGGACTGGCGGAAACATCGCGACGGTGTGCCAGATGGACGAACCGGTGAATCCGACGACCGTGTAGACCTGCAGTTCGGACGCAACCCGGGCGACGTCCTTAAGCTCTGCGGCGGCTCGCCGCCGGACTCCTTCGGGTTCGCCGTCTCCCCAGATCCGTCCGGGCAGGATGGCCTGATGACGCTGGTCGATCGGGTGGTCGCACACCGCCTGACCTACCAGGTGCGCGGAGATGGCGAACACCTGCAGGCCGTGCTCGGCCAGCAGTCGCTTCCTGGACGCGAGATAGTCCGGCTCGGTCAGGGCCAGGTGGGCATCGAGGTGATCCCCGCCGAACCCGATCTCCACCCCGTCATAGCCCCAATCGGCGGCCAACCGGCACACCTCGGCGAAGGGTAGATCGGCCCATTGGCCGGTGAACAAGGTGATGGGACGAGACATCAGGCGACCTTTCCGGCATGCGTTGACGGCTTCAGCACGACCGGAGCGCCGCTTCGTCGCTGGTGATCACGGCGTCGATCACTTCTTGGGCGGCGACGCCCTCGTCGAATCCGGGCTGTGGGTCAACGCCTGCGGCGATACACCCGACGAGGTCACCGATCTCGTGTACGAACGTGGTGTCCCAGCCCAGTACATGCCCCGGTGGATACCAGTTGCTCAGGTACGGGTGGATGGGTTCGGTCACGACAACCCGGCGGAACCCGGCAGTCCGATCCGGTTCGGTCGCGTCGTAGAACCACAGATCGTTGAACTGTTCGACATCGAACACGATGCTGCCTTTGGTACCGTTGGTCTCGATCCGCAGACTGTTCTTGTGACCGGTCGCGACCCGGCTCACCTTGAAGGTGGCGAACCCACCCCCGGCCAGTTGCCCGCTGAAGGTCGCGGCGTCCTCGACGGTGACTTCCCCGGTCCTGGTTGGATCGTCAGGTAGCGGTCGCTGCGGGACGAACCGGTGCAGCCTGCCGGTCACCTGCGTCAACCGTTGCCCGGTGAGGAACCAGGTCAGATCAATGACATGGGCACCCAGATCGCCCAGGGCACCGGAACCGGCTCTGTCGACCTCTAGGCGCCAACTCATCGGCGTCGCCGGGTCGCTGAGCCAATTCTGCAGGTACAGGCCTCGGACGTGGCGGATCTCCCCGACCTTCCCATCACGGACCAGGTCGGCGGCCAACGCCAGAGCCGGCACGCGGCGATAATTGAACCCGATCATCGCCCGAACCCCCGACAGGCGGGCCGCGCGGGCCGCGTCAGCCATCGCGGCCGCCTCAGCCAGAGTGTTACCCAGGGGCTTCTCGCACAGCACATGTTTGCCGGCGCGTAGCGCGGCGATCGCGATCTCGGCGAGCGAGTCTCCGGGTGTGCAGATATCGACCAGATCGATGTCCTCGCGGTGCACCACGGACTGCCAGTCCGTACTGGATTCGGCCCAACCCAACCTCGCACCCGCGGTGGCAGCCGCGGCCGGCCGGCGACCAACGACAACCGCCATCACCGGTTTTGCCGGGACATCCATGACGTGGGCGACTGTCCGCCACGCATCCGAGTGCGCAGCTCCCATGAAGGCGTGGCCAATCATCGCCACCCTCAACTCAGGCCTGTTGTCGCTCAGGAGGACGTCTTCACTTCCACCATGGGTCGGAGCCGTTCCTGCATGAGGTACCCGCTGAGCAGGGTGCTGGTGGCCGGATGCGGGCTCGGGTCGCTCTCGAAGACGATCCAACCGTTGTAGCCGGTGTCGATCAGCGCCTGGGTGACGCTGGTGAAATCGACCAGGCCACCGTCAGCGCCGGGCTCGGCAAACCAGCGTGGGATCTCCCGTTCGCCGCCGCGTTGGCGGACGGAGTACTGGGCGTGCGGGACGAGGTACTCCCGCGCGTCGTCTACGGCCAACGCATCCTTGTACTGCACGTGCCAGATCCGGTCGGGGTGCGCTCGGATGATCTCCGCCGGGTCTAAACCGGCGATGGTGAGTTCCGCGGTATCGATCGCCAGGCCGACGGCGGCCGGATCGAGCAACTCCAGCACCTTCTCCAGGTTCGCCGGCTCCCGCAGTGGGGAGAGAAAATCGACGTGCAGGGCGGTCCGGACGCCCAACTCCAGGGTCGCCCGTCCTACTGCCGACCAGCAATCGGCCAACCGGCCCAGTGCAGCGTCGTCGATCTCGCCGCAGTCCCCGGCGGGCGGGGTCGCGCAGGCGACGAGGACCGAGCCACCCAGTTCAGCCAGCGCCGAGGCGTACCAGGTGGCCCGCGCCACGATGCCAGCCTGTTCGGCGATCACCAACGGGGACAGCGCCGGCGTCAGATCCTCCATCGACCGCTGGTGCGGGTCGAAGTACCAACTGGAGACGGCATCGATCTTGCAGTCATCCAGGAACGTGCGGAATCCGCTCAGCGAACCGAAATTGGCGGCGAGCTGGGTAGGATTTCCCAGCGGCTCCCAGCGCCCCGTGCCGGTCGTCAGTTCGACGCCTGCGAAACCGGCGATCGACATGGTTTTCAGTGCCCGCTCGTGGTCTTCCCGGCGGACGAAATCGTCGAACTGCGGCTTGTACTGATTGATCGCATATGACCATCTGATGTTGTTCATGTCGAAGCCTTACCGGTAGATGGGTTCAAGGACGTTGGCCGCATACCAGCGCGAGATCGCTGTGCTCTCCGAGTAGTCGCCGCCGTACTTGTTGGCCTTGTCGTGCTCCACCGTGATCCAGCCCTCGAATTTTTCGTCCCGGATCGCCCGCATCATTGCTTCGAAATCGACCAGGCCATCAGGGGTTCCCATTTCGTAGAACCATTTGCCCGTCGTAGGTGCCATGATCTCCGAATCGGGCCGGTGCCGGTGATCGTCGCCGGTAGCGACGTTGCGGGTGTCCTTGAAGTGAAACCCACTGGCTCGGTGCGCGTGACGGCGGTACAACGGGACCACGTCGACGGACGCGATGCAGTGCTGTGCCGTGTCGACGAACAGCGACACGTACTGAGGATCGGTATGAGCGTAGAACGTGTCGATGTCCGCCTCGCTCTGGATACCGCAGAAAAACTCGTGATGGCAGGTGAGTTTCACCCCGTGACCAGCCGTGATCTCGCCGACCCTGTTCCACAGTTCTGCCGTGATCTTGAGTTTGTCCTCGGTGATCGGTTCCATGTCGTAGTACAGCGTCGCCGGCATCACGATGATGCTGTTCAGTCCCACGCCCGACCAGCGACCCATGGTCACCCGGAAATCCTCGAGAATGTTCTCGTGCGTCTCCCGCAGGTGCGGAGCGTAATTGCGGGTGTCGTAATCGGCGGCGTGAAAGGTGTTGATGATCCCATCCAGGCCGTGATCCCGCACCATCTCCTGGTACTTGACCGGCCCGCCGTAATCGCCGTACATCTGCCAGATACGAAAGTCGAAAGTGTCAATGGCGTCAAAGCCCACCGCTTTGATCTGCTTCAGGAAGGCCGACATCGTCTTGTGGGAGTGCCATTGGTCGATCGGCCCAGCAGGCCCGATGCTCCGCCAATGGTCCATGTAGCTCCACTTGATGCTGCTCACCGAGAAACAACCACCTTCATCTGTGACCTCGGCCGAAGCGTGTGCCCCGCCCGTCGGCATGGCCACCGAGACAAGTCGACAGTGGCGTGCCTGGGGGACACCGCGAGACACGCTCTGTGATGAACTCGCGGCGGATCACGCGAGCCACACGCACAAAACGGTCTCGGGTCTACACCCTGAGTCGAAAGGTAACCCGTCTCGATGCACCGGAGCCAGACCGGCAGCAACCACAGTTGGCAATGCCCATGCATCATCAATCCTGGTAAGACGCATCGATTACTGGGCCGGACATAGGCCTTAGGGTCTGCGCAGAAGTGATGACCACAACGCCGTTGGAGGACACATGGCCACACACGTGTATGGAGTGACGGAAATCGTCGGAACCTCCCCCGACGGGGTTGACGCAGCCATTGAAGTAGGGATCGCCCGCGCCAACACCACCCTCCGCGGCCTCGATTGGTTCGAAGTGACACAGGTGCGCGGCCACATCCAGGAGGGACGCGTCGGTCATTACCAGGTCAGCATGAAAGTCGGCTTCCGCCTGGACGCCTGAGCCGATAACGACTGGTTGATCTGGCGACTCGGCCCGCCGTCCCCACCCCCCGCGACCGCGATCGCCGCCTGTGCGTGTGAAACTCGTGATGCGTAAACACCTATGTCCAAGCCCAGTACTCATCTTCGGCGGGGTGAACGGGTCGGCCTCGACAACGGTGGCGGCATCGACACAGTCGGTGGTTGAGATCCACCCCTGGTGCAGCCGGGATACTTACGCCTCTGAGCAGGGAGCATCATGACCCCACCCCCCGTCATTTGGACGCCCATGCCCGACAGCGCCCGCACCACAGCCATGGCCGGTTTCACCGGCGCCCTGGAAAACTGGGCCGGCAGGGAGTTCCCCGACTACGCGGCGTTGCACTCCTATTCGGTCGAGGATTTGCCCGGGTTCTGGTCCGCGGTCGCCGATTACTTCCAGATCCGCTGGCACCGGCATCCTGACGGAGTTTTACCTGTGCAGGTCATGCCCGGCGCGGACTGGTTTCCCGGCGGCACCTTGAACTACGCCGAACACGCCCTGCGCACACCACCGGGCGCCGACGACGATCACACGGCGGTCATCTCGATCGCCGAGGACGGTACCGAGATTTCCCTGACCCTGGCCGAGTTGCGCGGCCAGGTCGGCGCCTTCCAGGCTGGTCTGCGCCGGCTGGGTGTGTCCGCCGGCGACCGGGTCGTCAATTTGGTCCCCAATACCGTTCACGCCCTGATCGGTTTCCTGGCCACCGCCTCCCTCGGCGCAGTGTGGTCTTCCTGCTCCCCCGACTTCGGCTCCACCTCCCTGCTCGACCGTTTCACCCAGGTCGAACCCACCGTGCTCATCGCCGTCGACGGCTACCGATACGGTGGCAAGGAATTCCACATCGCCGACACGGTGCGCCAACTCCGCGACGCGCTTCCCTCCCTCACCCGTGTCATCCACATTCCTGACCTCCACACCCCGACCCCTGAGGGCATGACCGACTGGCACGAACTCACCGCCCAGCCGGCCGATCCCCAGTTCACCCCGGTGCCGTTCTCTGCACCGCTGTGGATCCTGTACTCCTCTGGGACCACCGGACCTCCCAAACCCATCGTGCACTCGGTCGGTGGCATTGTGCTCGAGCACCTCAAGTCCCTTGGTCTGCACTGGGATCTCAAGTGCAACGACCGGTTCCTATGGTTCACCACGACCGGCTGGATGATGTGGAACTTCCTCATCGGCGGCCTTCTTGTCGGATCGACGGTGCTGCTGTACGACGGCAGCCCGGCAAACCCCGACCTCACCACCCTCTGGCGCATCGTCGACCGGCACCGCGTCACCGTGTTTGGAGTATCCGCCGCTTATGTCACCGCCTGCCGCAAGGCCGAAGTGCACCCAGGTCAACACCAGGACTTGACCTCGCTGAGGACAATCGGGTCCACCGGGTCACCCCTGGACGACGATGGCTTCGACTGGCTCATCCAGAATGTTGGTGACCAGGTCCAGATCGTGTCGTTCTCCGGCGGCACCGACCTGTGCACAGGCATCGTCGGCGGCGCCCCCACTGTCCCCGTCTGGAAAGGCGAGATCTCCTGTCGCGCACTCGGCGCAGCTGTTCAGTCCTACAGTCCCGGCGGGCAACCGCTGGTCGACCAAGTCGGCGAACTCGTGATCACCCAACCCATGCCGTCAATGCCTGTCTATTTCTGGGGCGACACGGACGGCAGCCGGCTCGGGGATTCGTACTTTGCGGACTACCCCGGCGTCTGGCGGCACGGTGACTGGATACGCATCACCTCCCGCGGGTCCTGCATCATCGACGGCCGCTCCGACGCCACCCTTAACCGCGGCGGCATACGGATGGGTACCGCCGAGTTCTACCGCATCGTCGACCCCCTCCCGTCGGTCATTGATTCCTTGGTCATTGATACCTCCACCGCAGCTGACGAAGGCGACTTGCTGCTGTTCGTGGTGCTCACCCCCGACGCCGAAACCGAATCCACCGCACAGCAACTGCGCACACTCATCCGCAGCGAACTCACCCCCCGGCATGTCCCCGGCCAAATCATCCACCTACCTTCGCTTCCGCGCACGCTCAACGGGAAGAAATGCGAGGTCCCCATCAAACGCATCCTGACCGGCACCCCTCCCGATCAGGCCATCTCCCGGGACGCACTAGCCGACCCCACCGCACTCGATAGCTTCCTCCAGCTCAGCCTCGAACCTAGAAGCTGATGTCGCCACCCTCGCGAAGAGATCGGCGATCTTCGTACATCACCCGACAAACCACAACGACACAATTGAGGATCAAAAATGCCAATGATATTCGTGAAATTGCCGGTGCTCGATCTGCCCGCGGCACGAGAGTTCTATAGTGCGCTCGGCTTCAGCATCAACGAAGCATTCCCAACGAATGGACTGCCTCGGTAGTTATCGATGACAACATCGTCGTCCAACTAGTTATACGTGATCTCTTTGTGCAAAACATACCAGCGGAGGTGGGAAACCCGGCAAGGGTTGCAACACTAGTCAATGCTCTGACTGCCGGCACACGGGCTGAAGTTGAGGAACTGGTAGCCAAAGCCGGCGCAGCCGGCGGAAAAGTAGGCTCGGCGACAGAATCCGATGGTGGTTGGACCTACCAACGGACTTTCAGCGACCCAGATGGACACGTGTGGGAAGTTGTGTTTCTCGAGCAACACCACGTCGTGAACTGAACCGTCTCGTCACGCCTCTGATGCCGACGCACCGGTAGTCCCGTATCACCCTTGATCAGTACATCGACCAGGAGCTCGCCATGCTGCTGGCATCGGTGAGGGTCGACGCACCGTCAGGTCCGGGGCCGAACGGGCGAGGGGGAACACCTTGCCGCTAGTAGTGATTACCAAGATGATGCGAGGGCTGAGGTGGCTGAGCACAGGCCGTGAGCCGTCCTCACCAAGCAGTCTCGACGGGGCCCGCCCTGCCCCGAAACAGGTGCTGCTTGAACCGCCCCTGGCTGGCACCGGTCTCCGCCTCGACCTGAGCCATCGGAAGGTCGGCCAGGTGATGAAACACAATCGGGACCCGCTGCGCCGGTGGCAACGCCTGCCGCGCCGTCATCAATGCAGCATGATCAGCCCCCATTCCGGCGCGGGAGGTCCCGGTCCGCGGCGCTCGCAGGCCACCGACGAGGTCTGCACCCGCCGCCACCGGCTCACCACCAACCGGCGGGCCACCGTCCGCACCCAAGCCGCCGCCGACCCGGGTATCCCGCATCGTCGACCAACAGACGAATCGCGCCTCCATGGATTCGCCGGCTACGCATATCTTCGCGCCCGTCGTTACGACGAGGCCATGACGCTGCTGTCCCAGACATTGACCGGACTGGCCGACGATGCGGTCAAGCAGCGCGCGGTCGTGCTCGCCGATCTCGCGGCGGCCCACCTTGCCAAGGGAGACCTCGACCAGTCGTGTGCGATCGCGTCGGACGCCGTGGATCGCCTCCGCCGGGCCGGCTACGCCACCGGCCTCGATCGATTGCGCGCGCTCCGATCCAGCATGACGCCGTGGGCAACCAGCGCCCCGGTCAGGAACCTCGATCAGCACTTGGCGGCAGCATGACCGCAGTCGGCGAGCGGCTACGGGGCATCAAGGCTGTCTGGTTCGATGTGGGCGAAGTGCTCATTGACGAGTCCCGCGAGTACGGCACCTGGGCGGACTGGCTCGGCGTACCTCGGCACACCTTCTCAGCGGTGTTCGGAGCGGTGATCGCCTCCGGCCGCGACTACCGCGAGGTCTTCCAGTACTTCCGGCCGGGCTTCGACCTGGAGACCGAGCGCAAAGCCCGAATCGACGCCGGCCTTGGGGAGTACCTCAACGCCAACGACCTTTACCCGGACGTCCGGCCGTGCCTGACCGAGCTTCGCGAGCGCGGCTACTTCGTCGGGATCGCCGGCAACCAGACAGCTCGGGCTGGCCGCTTCATCCGCGAACTCAACCTGCCGGTCAACATCATCGCCACCTCGGACGACTGGGGGGTGAGCAAGCCGTCGGTCGACTTCTTCCTGAAACTCGTCGAGGTGTCCGGGCATCCGCCGAACGAGATCCTCTACGTCGGTGACCGTCTCGACAACGACATCTCGCCGGCGATCGACGCGGGTGTCGCCACCGCTTGGCTACGCCGTGGTCCTTGGGGGTACATTCTCGACGAGCGACTCGTCCAGGCAGACACTGCAGCCGAGGTGAAACCAACGCTTGAGATCAACACACTGACCCGCATGCTCGCCGGACTTCGAAGCCTTAACAATGGCGACGTTCGACACGGCGTTCAGAGATGGATCCAGGACCTTCCACCTCTCGCCGACGCGGGTTATGCCGGCGTACCAGCGATACTCCCCACCGACCTCGGCGTCACCCGCACCAACTCCCGACCGCACGTGTCGCACGACAACCCCAATTCGGAGGCGCGGTACGAGACCGAAATCGCGAAAAAGTGCGCCAGAACCAACGCTACGAACGACAGCAATAAGGAGCGGGTCGGCGGCGCCTTCGATTGGATCGGTCGGCCAGCGTTGTGCGAGTCGCGTGAGGAGGTGGTTCAGGTTGACGATTATGTTTGCGCAGCTTTTTGCAACGCGGCGATGCCGATCTTCGCGGCATTCCGGACGTGTATAGCGCACAGACGGGTAGCGGCTTTGATGTCTCGACGAGCGATGGCCTCTACGAGCCGTTCGAGCTCCTCAACCGCTTGGATCGATCGGCCCGGCTGGCCGAGTGACGTCGCACGCAGGACGGAGACACGGGCGTGCAGCGAGGACAGCAGCGTGGACAGCACGGGACTTTCGGCGCCTTCTTGCAAGACGTCGTAGAACACATCTTTGACCGCGAGGACCTGTCTGTTCGGCAAGCCCTTGTCGGTGGCGACACGAAGATCGGCGATCGCCATTCTGAGCCGTTCCACCTGTTCGTCGGTCGCTCGCTTGATGAAGCGCTCGACGACCAGTGATTCGATAGCAACGCGGGCGTCGTACAGGTCCGCGGCGTCGGTAGGCGAGATGGAAGCGACAACGGCACCGCGTTGCGGTATGACGGTAACCAGTCCCTCGGAGGACAGTTCCCGCAGCGATTCCCGCAGGGTCGTGCGTGAGATCTGAAGGCGGTCGATCAGCTCGCGTTCAACCAGTCGTTGCCCCGGCTGCAGCTCGAAGTCGAAGATCGCCTGCCGCAGAATGTCGCTGACTCGTTCGCGGAGCGGTGCAGCCACCCGGTTCAAGGGGCCAGCTTGCCATTTCGTCGTGGGCACCGTTTCGCTCATGTCTTCGATCATACGGTCTGGTCGTCAGACAAGGAGCTACAAATCGGAGATGACTTGCGCCGGGCGACCCTCCAGCCAAGTGACGATACGAGTGTGATCGGAGCCGGGAGGCAAGGCGTTCTCGGCCTCGGACCACAAAGCGACGGCAGCCTCGCCCAAACGGGAAGGGATACCACTGTCCTTCGCAAGTTCGACGGCGATCCGCATGTCTTTCAGCATCAAAGACAGTCCGAACCCGGAGTCGAAACTGCCCGGCACGACGTACTTTGGCCACTTCACCTCGGTTGACCCACTTCGCCCGCTCGAGGTGTTAATCGCGTCCAGCATGACGTTCACGTCGAGACCAAATTCCTGCCCGACGAGCAGCGCTTCGGAGCTGACCAGCAGGTGGGTCGCTGACATCAGGTTGTTGAGCGCCTTGAGTGCGTGTCCGGCGCCAGCAGGCCCGAGGTGGGTGACTCGGGAGCCCAAGGTACTGAGAAGGTCGTGAATTTTGGCTACTGCGCCCGGTACGCCGCCGATCATGATCGTCAGGGTGGCAGCTTCAGCGCCGACAACACCTCCAGAGACCGGGGCGTCCACGTAGTCGATGCCATCCTTCGCGGCAACGGCGGCAAGCGTGCGGGTAGAAGCAGGTTTGGACGAGCCCATGTCGATCACCGTGCCGCCGGTGGACATCCGGCTGAGGAGTCCGTCCTGGATCAGCACCTTCTCGACCACAGAGGAGTTGGGCAGCATGAGAATGATGACATCGGCGTGGTCGGTGATTGCCGTGAATTCGCGGATGATCCCGATACCGGTCTCGGCGGCACGTTGTTGTGCGGTCGAGCTCGGGTCATACCCGGCGACCTGGTGACCGGCTGCGAGGAGGTGCCTGGCCATGGGGATACCCATGTTGCCCAGGCCGATGAACCCGACCCGACGGCTGGCAGCGGTCATGCCGAAGCCTCACCGTCATGGGCCGGTGCCCGAAGCCCGGTCAGGACTCCTTCGGCGACCCGGAAGGACTCGAGAGCAGCGGGGACACCGACGTAGATTGCGGTCTGCAGGAGCACTTCCTGGATCTCCTGCTCGGTGCAGCCGTTGGTGATCGCGCCGCGGACATGGACGCCGAGTTCGTGGTTCCGGCCCAGTGCGGTGAGCATCGCGATGTTGATCAGGCTGCGGGTTTTCCGTTCCAGACCGTCCCGGGTCCACACCGCGCCCCAGCAGTACTCGGTCACCAAATCCTGGATGGGGCTCGCGAAGTCGCTCACGTTCGCCATGGATTTCTCGACGTGTTCCGCGCCGAGAACCTCTTTGCGGGCTTGCAAGCCCTGGTGCCAGAGCGGGCTGTGGTTGTTCTCAGTCATGGCGTTTCTCCTAGGCCCAGATGCGATGAGTGGTTCAGCGGTGGTGGTGAGCGGGCGTACGGGTTGGGTCCTTGGTCAGACCCGGGTTTTTGGATGCGGCGACCGTGCGTAGAGGGCCACCATGGGCACGATCAGCAGGCCTAGCACGGTTTGCTGGGCGGCGGTGCTCAGGCCGTAGCCGATGAGCAGGGATGCCAGCACGGTGAGCACCAGGGCACCCAGGATGGTGCGGCCGTAGCCGCCGTTCCCGCCGAGCAGCGAGGTGCCGCCGACCACAACCGCGGCGACGGTGAGGAACAGGTAGGGGTCGCCGACGCCGACGAATCCGCCGCCGGTGAAGCCGAGCAGCACAATCCCGGTCAGGGCGGCGGTGAAACCGCTGATCGCGTGCACGCCGATCCAGGCGCGCCGCTCGGACAGCAGCGCGTAACCGGCGGCTCGACGGTTGCCGCCGACCGCGTAGAGAGCGCGACCGAAGGTGGTCCATTTGATGGCCAGCATGGCCACGGCGGCAAGCACTGCCCAGAGCAGCACGACCGGGGGCAGGCGGAGACCGAAAATGGTGCCGTTGAGGGAGGAGAACCCGGCGAGCCAGTCCGGGGCGCGGCCGGAGACGGTGCCGCCGCCGAAGTTGGTGACGATTTGGGTGAACCCGACCAGGGCGAACCCGACGGCCAGGGTGATGATCAGTGACTGTCCTTGGATGCGGATGCTCAGGACCCCGTTGAGCACCCCGACCGCGATGCCGAGGATCACGATCACCAAGATCGCCAATGGTGCGGGCAGGCCTTTCCCGATCAGCCAGAGGGTGGCCAGGTTGGCCGACCCGATGACGAACGGGATCGACAGGTCCAGGCCGCCGAGCAGGGCGACCAAGGTCTGCCCGATGCAGGCGATGCCGAGGAACGAGGCGAGCAGCAACATCGAGCTGATGTTGTTGGCGGAGCTGAAGCCGTTGATGGTGAGTGCCCCCGCGGCGATCAGCAAGATCAGCAGGACGGCGCTGATGACGACGCTGCGGCGGTCCGCGGACAGTAGCGTGCGGGTGGCGGCTGCTGATGCATTGGTGACGGGGGCGGTATCGGTGGTGCTCATGACAGGGCCTTTCGCTGACGTGACCGGCCCAGGAACACGGCCACCATCAGGGCCGCGACGAGCACGACGCCGTAGGTCAGTTGGACGACGAAGCTGGACAGCGACCCTAGGTTGAAGGTGGCCAGCACATACGAGATCAGGAAGATGTCGATGGCGCCGATCACCGAGCCGAGCGCGCCGCCGGCGCCGCCGGCCAGGCTGGTGCCTCCCAGCACGAGCGCGGTGACCGCGATCAGCGTGTAGGTGGTGCCCTGGGTGGCGTCCCCGGAGCCGATGAGCCCGGTGAAGGCCAGCCCGGCCAGGCCGGCGAACACCCCGCCGACGGCGTGGGCGGTGACCCGCATGACGCCGATCGGGATGCCGCTGACGTAAGCGGTGCGTTCGTTGGATCCGGTGAGCCGCAGGTGGGTGTAGCCGCGGTTTTGGTGAAGCCCCACCAGAGCAGGAACGCGGCGATGAGCACGATCAGCATCGGGGAGAACACCGACCGTCCGGATCCCCAGGCGGTCAGCCAGGCGGGTGCCTGCCCGGTGGGTTTGGGCATGATCACCAGGTTCAACCCGGCCAGGACCAGGTATCCGGCGAGCGCGACGATGATCGGTTCCACCCGCAACCAGGCGATGGTCAGTCCCATGATGACCTCGACGATGACGCCGGTGGCCAGGGCGAAACCGATCAGTTTGATCGGGGCGTTGACGCCGTTGGCGACGAGGAACTGCATGAGGGTGACGTTGATGAAGCCGATCAGCGGGCCGATGGCCAGGTCGACCGACCCGCGGCCGACCATGGCGATCGGGGTCAACGCCATCGCCGCGAGGATCAATGGTGCTGCGGACGCGATGGCACCGCCCAGGCCGGCGGAGGTGAACAGTTGCGGTCCGCGGAGCGCCGCGAACAGCAGCAGCACCACCAGCAGTGCTGCGGGTGTCCGGGCGTAGGCAACGGACCGCAGCCGGGACTTGAGCCCGGTGTCGGGCAGGAACGTCGGGGTGCTGGTCGCCGTGGTGGTGCTCATCGGTTTTCCTCTCCGATCGCGCCGGCAGCGACGGTTTCCTGGGTGGCTGCTTCTTCGATCGCCTCGGCGATCGGGGTGGCGTCGCGGAAGCCGAACATGGCGGCCAGCACACGGTCCGCGGTGAGTTCATCTCCGCTGACCCATTCGGCAAGCCGGCCATCGCGGAACACTCCGACCCGGTGGCAGAAACCGATGAATTCCTCGAGTTCAGTTGAGACGTAGACCACGGTGCAGCCGGTGTCGGCCAACGCCCGTAGGTGCGCGTACAGCTCCTTCTTGGTGCGGATGTCGACACCTCGTGCGGGGTCGTTGAACACCACGATCCGGGGCTCGGCGGCTAGCGACCGGCCGATCAGCACCTTCTGCTGGTGCCCGCCGGACAGGGTGCCGATCAGGTTTGCGGCCTTCCCGGTCTTGATCGACAGGGATTTCTCCTGTTCGGCGAACAAGGCTCGGACGACGCGGAAGTCCACGATGCTGGCCCTGGAGTGCCGTTTGTACAGGGGGGCGGCGAAGTTCTCCAGGATCGACATGTTCGGGAAAATGCCGTCCTTCTTCCGGTCGCCACTGACGTACTGGATGCCGGCGGCTGCGGCAGCGGCGGGACCGGTGATCTGCACCGGTGCACCGGCGGCAGGGTGCATGGTGATCGTTCCGGCGGACAGCGGGAAGAACCCGGCCAGCGCTTTAGCAAACTCACCCTGGCCCTGACCGTCCAGGCCGGCCAAGCCGACGATCTCCCCGGCGTGGGCGGTGAACTCGAAGGGTGTGCCGCCGTCCAGGCTGCCGCCGGTGACGGTGAGCGCAGGGGTGGGGCTTTTCAGGGCGGGGGTGACGGCCGCTGCGACGTGGGCTGCGTGCACGGTGGCGTCGCCGGTCATCATCTCGATCAACCGGGCCTCGGTGATCTGCTCGCCCTCCAGCACCCCGACGTCCTTACCGTCGCGGAGCACGGTGGCCCGGTCGGCGAACAGGGTGAGCTCCGCGATCCGGTGGGTGACCATCAGCACCGTGACACCCTGTGCTTTCAGGGCCTTCATCTCGTTGTGCAGCCGGGCGGCCCCGGTCAGGTCCAGGGCGGCGGAGGACTCGTCCAGGATGAGCAGCCGGGGTTCGCGGATCAGGGCCCTGGCGATGACGATCCATTGCTTCAGGCTGAGCGGCAGGTCGGCCACCGGCCCGGCCGGGCCGATGTCCTCCCCGGTCAGCCGGTGCAGCAGTTCCGCGGTGCGTTGCAGGCGCTGCTTCTTGGATGCGATCTTGCGGGCCATGCCGTCCAGGCCGAGGTAGACGTTGTCGACGACGCTGGCGTTGTCGGCCAGCAGCACCTCCTGGAAGACGGTGGCCACTCCCAGCGCCCGGGCTTCCCGCGGGGAACCGGGGTGACCACCCAGGACGGTGAGTTCACCGCTGTCCTGCCCGATAACCCCCGAGATGATTTTCGCCAGAGTGCTTTTGCCGGAACCGTTCTCGCCGACGATGGCGTGGATCTCGCCTTCTCTGGCGGAGAACGAGCAGTCCCGCAGGGCCTTGGTGTCGCCGAAGGACTTCGAGACACTTGCGGCGAGCACGGTCGCGGGACGCTGTTCGGTGCTGGTCACGGCCGGGTTCTCCTCTCGGGGGTGGGGGCAGGTCAGCGGTGCTGATCGGGTCAGGAACCGGCCATCGGGTCAGCGGGCCGGCTGAAGTACTCGTTCAGTTGGCTGGCGGGCATCCACTTGTCCGGACCGGGCTGGATCCACCCGCTGCCGTTGACATCGCAATCGGCGGGCAGCGCCGCCTCGACCTCTTCGTAGGTCATCGGCAGCGGTTCGCGGATGATCGACTGGATCTTTGGTCCCGGGCCCTGCAGGGTGCGGATCGCGGTCTCGAACGCCAGCTGCATCTCATCCCCTGGCGGCCAAATGTTGAAGCCCTGGGACACCCAGTCCTTGTTCTGCCGCCAGTAGCAGGCCGCGCCCGCCTCGCCACCGATGTTCATCGGCACAACCGGCCGGCCGGATTGCAGCAGCGCCTGCAGCACCCCGGTCTCCTGTGCCGACTGCGTCAAGATGCCGTCGATCTGACCGGGGTTGGTGGCCAGGAACTGCTGCACCGCGGTCTGCGCAACCTGGTCGGTCCAGTTGCCGGCCACGTTTCCGACCACCTTGATGTCCGGGTACTTCGCGAACTCCTCCTGTGCTCCCGCGTCATAGGTGTCGCTGGATGCAGCGCCCGGGATACCGACCACGTTCAGCACCGTGCCCTTGCCACCGATGGACTCGGCGAGCCACTTGGCGGCCTCCGCGCCGCCCTGCCGGTAGTTCGCCGACACGTTCAGCGATACCGGTGAGGTGGTGTAACCAGACCAGGAAAACACCGGGACGCCCTTGTCGTAGGCGTAGCTGATCGCCTCGTTCAGCGAGGTGATCGAGGAGCAGCAGATGATGATGGCGTCCACCCCCTGATCGGCGAGCTGCCGGATCTGCTGGATCTGGGTGGCGTCGTTCAAGTTGGACTCGGTGACGACGAGTTCTTTGACGATCCCGGCCTCCTTGTACTTGGCCACCAGCTCCTGCAGCCGGGACAGTGCCTCGGCCCGCCAACTGTTGCCCGCGTAGGAACTGGCGTACCCGATGGTCCAGGGCTTGGCGTTTTGGGCCTTGAAGTCCGCCAGCGGGGTGGCGCCGATCGGTTGATCCAAACCCTCATAGGCAGCCTGGAGGTCGGCGGGCAGGGTGGACACGGCGCTGCTGGAGTCCGCGGCACCGCTGGCCGCAGCCGACCCGGAGCCAGCCGCAACAGCGGTGCTGCTGGACTCGCTCGCGGTCGGGGAGTCGGCGCAGCCGGCCAGCACGACGCCCGCTGCTAGGGCGAGCGCACACAACCGCGCGCGTTTCGATCTGAGACTGGTCATCATTGGACCTTCCGAAGTTGAAGTCGGGCGGTGGACGGAGCGAGTTCTTGTCGGATTGTCGGACAGTCTGCCGAACCGCTGGTAGGAAGATACGACCGCTGAGGGAGTTGCGCAAGAGCGATTTGGATTGCTCTGCATGCCAACGTATTACGGCATTCAGAGGTCCGTGGCCGGCATCTTCTGTCTGACAACCCTGGTCCAGGTCCCGAGAGAACTGACCCTTGCGCCTGGAATCCCGGACCGCTACGGTCTGCCATACTGTCCGACAATCTGGCAAAGGAGAGGTCAATGTCGACCCAGATCGACCTCGTAAGAACGTTCACGTCTGCGATGAACGACCCCGAGTTCCATCGGGAGATGCGGTTCTTCGACGGACGCATCAAGATCGGCGTCGCGGGCGAGGAGACCGTCGCCGAATTTGCCGACGGAGCCCTGGTTTCCGCAGCGGTGACGGACATCCCCGACTCGGAGTGCAAGATCATCATCCGGGGAACCGAGGAGCATTGGGCGAACATGCTCGCGCCGTTCCCGGTGCCTTTCTTCCAGTGCCTGCAGACGACGAACGTCAAGCACGGCTTGGAGTTGAGCAGCACCAACGAGACCTTCGCCTACCTCCCAGCCCTCAACCGCCTGGTCGCCATCCTGCGGTCCGAACAAGAAGTGAGCGCCCCCTGATGACCACTCGACGCGACCCCATCACCGGCGGGTACATGTACATCACCGTCGAGGACATCGAGTACCGCGTGTACTTCGAGGAAGCCGGCGAGGGAATCCCGCTGCTGCTGCAGCACACCGCCGGCTCGGACGGCCGGCAGTACCGGCATCTGCTCTGCGACGAGGAGATCACCAGCAAGTTCCGATGCATCGCCTACGACCTGCCCTACCACGGCAAATCGCTTCCTCCGTACGGGTCCCCGTGGTGGGAGCAGGAATACAACATGACCAAGAGCAAGATGCTCGCCTACCCGAACGCGATCGCCGATGCCCTGGAACTGGACCGGCCCGTCTACCTGGGCAGCTCGATGGGCGGGCACGCCGCGATCGACCTCGCGCACAAGTTTCCCGACCGGTACCGGGCCACCATCGCCGTCGAGGGCGCGCTGCGCTCCGCAGACGAATATGTCGAGGTCGGTATGGAGGGCATCCGCCGCGAGTTCGACAACCCCAACGTGTCCCGCAACTCCATCGGCGCGGCGATGCTGCTGAACATGTCGCCGTACTCACCGGAGCCCGCAGTCCGGGAGGTGCAGTGGGAGTACCAGCAGGGTGGCCCCGGGATCTTCGCCGGCGACCTGACCTACTACTACTACGAGCACGACATGACCGCCGAGCAGGCCGCCGAGATCGACACCGGCAAGTGCATGCTGTACCTGCTGACCGGCGAGTACGACCCGAACACCTCGCCCGCCGAGACCCAACTCATTGCCGACGTCGTCAAGGGCTGCAAGTTCACCCCGATGCCCAAGCTCGGGCACTTCCCGGCTACCGAGAACTACCCGGAATTCCGCCAGTACCTGCTGCCCGTGCTGAACGAGATCGCTGCCAACGCCAAGACAACCGTCAACGCTTGACCGCGTCGAGCACCCGCATCACGTCCGCACTACGCAGTCCACAGCTACAGGAGGAACGTCAGTGACGCACGCCGTGCGGACACCCCAAGCACCGGACCAGGACACCGCCCTGATCACCCTTGACCACTGGATCGCCGGCCGGGCCGTGCCGCCCGGGTCCGGTGAGTACGTCAACGGCCGGAGCCCGGCCACCGGACGTGAGGTGACCCGCGTCGCGCAGGGAACCGCTAAGGATGTGGAAGCCGCGGTGATCGCGGCCGCGGCGGCCGCCACCGCATGGCGGCACTACCCACCGTTCGAACGCGGCCGACTGCTCGGCGCGGTCGCGACCGCGATCCGCGCCGACCTCACCGAACTGGCCAGGTTGGAGATCCTTGAAACAGGCAAACCCCGCGCCACCGCGGAAGCCGAAGTCGAAGGCGCTGCAGCATTTTTCGAGTTCTACGCCGGTCTGGTCAACCTGCCGGCCGGTGAGGTGCTGGACATCGGTCCCGGCCTGCACTCCTACACTCAGCGGGAACCATTCGGGGTCATCGGCATCATCACGCCCTGGAACGTCCCCATCAACCAAGCGGCCAGGGCAGGCGCACCGGCCCTGGCGGCCGGCAACACCGTGGTCCTCAAGCCGTCGGAGTTCACCTCATCGACCAGCGTGGCGCTGGCGAAGATCGCCACGGAGGTCGGTTTCCCGGACGGCGTTCTCAACGTCGTTCTCGGAGACGGCCCCGGCGCCGGCGCACCACTGGTTGCGCACCCGTTGGTCCGCAAGCTCGCGTTCACCGGATCCGTCATCGCCGGCCGGGCGATCGGCCGGGTGGCCGCCGACAAGATCATGCCGCTCACCCTGGAACTCGGCGGCAAATCGGCGAATCTGGTTTTCGAGGATGCCGACATCGACGCCGCTGCGGCCGGAACCGTCAAGGGATTCACCACCAACTCCGGACAGGTGTGTTCCGCGTCGACCAGACTGCTGGTACAGCGCAGCATCCAGGACAAGGTCGTCGCCGCCCTGGTTGAACATACTAAGGACGTCCGGCCCGGAACCACCTTGGGCCCGTTGATCACCGGTGCACAGTTCGATAAGGTCTCTGAGTACTTCGGCGTCGCCGCCGACGAAGGGGCGACCGCGGTCACCGGCGGTCAGCCGCTGGACGACGCCGAACGCGGCGGCGGCTTCTACGTCCCGGCCACCATTTACACCGACGTTGCCCCCGACGGCCGGATGGCCACCGAGGAGATCTTCGGGCCGGTCCTGGTCGTCATCCCCTTCGATGACGAAGCCGAAGCCGTGCGGTTGGCCAACGACAGTCAATACGGCCTCGTCGCCGGGTTGTGGACCAGAGACGTCGCCCGGGCTATCCGGGTCGCCGGACAACTGGAGGCCGGCCAGGTCTTCGTCAACACCTGGACCACCGGTGCCGTGCAGACACCGTTCGGCGGCTACAAGCAAAGCGGCTACGGCCGGGAGAAGGGCATCGAAGCCCTCCACCACTACACACAACTCAAATCGGTGACCATCGCCATGGATTCCCCGGCACCGGGCCCGATCAGCACCGACTAGTCCGCACCCCTGACCCGACCCCTCACCCACGAGGCACCGCCGTCACGGATGGCTGCCGGCACCCCGCAAACCCCACCCGGTACCGGCGTACCCGTAAAACGTCGCCGAGCCCTGAAAGTTGGATCCCATGTCGAAAGACGTTCCCATCACGTCCATCACCGCCCGCGAGGTCTACGACAGCCGCGGCGTGGCCACCATCGAGGTGGAGGTCGTCGCCGGTGACGGATTCGGCCGCACCGCAGCCCCTTTCGGCGCCCCCGGCAGCCGCGGCGAGTACGAGGCCTCCGCCTACGGGCAGCTCGAGGTCCCCGGCGCGATCAAGGCCGTCCAGGACGAGGTTGCTCCCAAAATGATCGGCTTGGATGCCGCCAACATCGACGACTGCGACGCGGTGCTGAAAGAGATCGACGGCACCGCGAACTTCGACCGGCTCGGCGGCAACACCTCTAGTGTCGCGTGAAAATGGTTTCTTTACTTCGGGTGGCGTGCTGGATGATGTCGTCGGCGTTCTTGGTCCAGGTGAATGGCTGGCAGTCGGTGTTCCAGTTGTCGATGAACCGGGTGATCGCGCCGATGAGGTCGGTGACGGAGTTGAACGCGCCGCGGCGGATGGCTTGGCGCGTGATGATGCCGAAGAAGATCTCGACCATGTTCATCCAGGACCCGGACGTTGGGGTGAAATGCATGGTGACGCGGGGGTTCCGGGCCAGCCACGCCTTGACCCTGGGGTGCTTGTGGGTGGCGTAGTTGTCCACCACCAGGTGCAGCTGCACCCGCGGGTAGGCCTTCGCGACCTGCTTGAGGAACCGCAGGAATTCATCTGAGCGGTGCCGGGGCAGGCAGGTCTGGGTGACCCTGCCGGTCGCGACCTCCAGGGCGGCGAACAGCGTGGTGGTGCCGTGCCGGACGTAGTCGTGCGTCCATCGCTCGGGCAGATCGGGTCGCATCGGCAGGATCGGCGCGGTCCGGTCCAGGGCCTGGATCTGGCTTTTCTCATCGATCGACAGCACCACGGCCTTCTCCGGAGGGTCCAGGTACAGACCGACGACATCCCGGATCTTGGCCTCCAGTTCCGGGTCGGTGGAGAACTTGAACGTCTCCTGCCGCCAGGGTTTGATGCCCCATCGCTTCCAGATCTTGGCCACCGTGACGTTCGAGATCCCCAACTGCTTGCCCAGAATCCGGCTCGACCAGTGCGTCACCCCGAGCTGCTCCGGCGGCGGCTGCAGCGTCGCGTTGATCACCTCGATCTGATCGATCTCCGGTTCCCGGCCTTTCTTCGGCCGATCGTCCAAGCCGGCCAAACCCTCAGTCATGTAACGGTTCCGCCAACCGATGACCGTCGGCCGGGTCGACCTCACCTTGTCCACGATCTCGTTCGTGCCGATCCCCTCAGAGGCCAGCAAAACGATCCGGGCGCGCCGGGCCAAACCCGCCGGAACCGAGGTCGACCGCACCCACGACTCCAGCACCTTCCGGTCCGAGTCCGACACCACCGGGACAGGGCTACGAGACATACCCCATTCTCTCGAGATCACCAGCGAAGGTAAAGCCAACACGCTAACGCGACACTAGTGCCTTGTCCACCGCCATCGCGCTCGCCGCGGCCGACGCCCTCGGCGAACCCCTGCACGTCGTTGTCCGCGGTGACCACCAGGGCACCCTCACCCTGCCGCTGCCGCTGGGCAACATCATCGGCGGCGGCGCCCACGCGATGGGCCCAACCCCCGACATGCAGGAACACCTCGTCGTCCCGGTCAACGCCGGCAGCTTCCGGCAGGCCGTCGACTGGAACATCCAGGTCCACCACGAAACCGGTCGCCTCCTGGCAGCCAGGGATGCCACATTTACCGGCGGTTCCGACGACGAACGTGCCTGGGCCGCCGACCTGGACGACACCCAGGCCCTGGAAGTCGTTGCCGAGGCAGCCCACAACGTCGGCTCCACCACCGGCGCGAAGTTCCGGTTGGGCCTTGACCTGGCTGCGGACCGGTTCTGGAACCCGGAAACCAAGAAATACCGCTACGACCGGTCCCGGTTGGATCTGACCAGGGCCGAACAGATCGACTTCGTGGAATCCCTGGTGCGCCGGTTCAACCTCGGCTACGTCGAGGACGCGTTCGAGAGCAACGACTACGAGGCGTTCGCCGAGCTCCGCCGCCGGGTCGGGAACGACTGCCTGGTGTGCGGCGATGACCTGCTGGCCACCAGCACCGACCGCACCGCCGTCGGCGTGAATGCCGGATCATGCAACGCGATGATCATCAAGGTCAACCAGGTCGGCACCGTCACCGGCGCCCGGGAAACCAACGACTTCGCCCAGGCCAACGACATCGCTACCGCGATCTCCCACCGGTCCGGCGAGACCAGCGACTCCAGCATCGCGCAC
This sequence comes from Nakamurella sp. GG22, assembly GCF_052976845.2. Taxonomy (NCBI): domain Bacteria; kingdom Bacillati; phylum Actinomycetota; class Actinomycetes; order Nakamurellales; family Nakamurellaceae; genus Nakamurella; species Nakamurella sp. GG22. The sequence goes on from NZ_JBRIIO020000002.1 coordinate 390,056, forward strand.
ATGGGCGCAGCGTGGGGTGCCTCGCTGATCAAGGCCGGCGTCACCGGCGGCGAGCGGCTCGCGAAGCTGAACGAGCTCATCCGCATCGAAGAGGCCGGCAACGGCGACGTCACCTTCGCGCCGCTGCCCGCACCCCTGGCAACGACATGAGCGATCAGGTGACCAAACCGTTGACGGGCATGACGGTCGTCTCGATCGAGCAGGCACTGGCCGCTCCGCTGTGCACCAGCCGGCTCGCCGACGCCGGGGCCAGGGTCATCAAGATCGAGCGACCCGAAGGGGATTTCGCCCGCGGCTACGACTCCGCCGTGCACGGCGTCGCGTCGTATGTGGTGTGGACCAACCGGGGCAAAGAATCCCTCGTGCTGGACCTGAAGAACTCCGACGACCTCGAGCTGCTGCACCGGGTCCTGGCCGACGCTGACGTGTTCGTGCAAAACCTCGCTCCTGGAGCCGCGGAACGGCTCGGCCTGGGCTCCGCGGCCCTGCGGCAGAAGTACCCGCGGCTGGTGACCTGCGACATCCTTGGCTACGGCGACGGACCGTACCGGGACATGAAGGCCTACGACTTCCTCGTTCAGTGCGAAAGCGGCCTGGTGTCGGTATCCGGCGCCCCTGGCGCGCCGGGCCGATTCGGGGTATCGATTTGCGACATCGGCGCCGGCATGAACGCCGCGCAGGGCGTGGTCACCGCTCTGCTGCACCGGGAACGCACCGGCGAAGCCACCGGCATCCGGGTGTCGCTGTTCGACACCGCCGCCGACTGGATGAGCGTCCCTCTCGTGCACCTGGAATACGGCGGAAAAGCACCCCAACCCGTTGGCATGCAACACCCCTCGATGGCGCCCTACGGTGCCTACCCCTCCGGCGACGGCCACGAATTGGTCATCGCAGTCCAGAACAACCGGGAATGGGCCAGGCTCTGCATCGACGTCCTGGGCCGCCCCGAACTGGTCGACGACGCCCGATTCGCATCTAACAACGCCCGAGTGAACAACCGACCCGACCTCAACGAGGCGCTCGTCGCCGGATTCGCCCGTTTCGACCTGAAGGAGCTCGAAACAGCGCTCAACAAGGCCGGTATCGCCTTCGGCGCGGTCAACAGCGTGGAACAACTCTCGCAGCATCCGCAGCTGCGTCGGTGGCCGATGACAGTCAACGGGGGGCCCGTCGACCTCGTTGCGCCGCCCCTGCAGACACCCTTCGACGACGGATATTTCCGGGAGGTCCCGGAAATCGGCCAGCACACCGAGGCAATCCGGGCGGAGTTCGCGAAATGACAGACGACTGGGAATCCTGGATCGGGCACCAGAGCACCACCGAAGAATGGCTCGACCCCGAGCAGGCAAACCGAATGGCGGTCACACTCGACCGGGAACCGAAGTTCGCCAGTGGTGATGAGTTGCCGCCGGCGTGGCAGTGGCTGTACTTCCACGACGTCGTCCGAGCCTCCGAGCTCGGCGACGAAGGGCACCCGCAACTGGGCATCACCATGCCGCCCGTGCCGCTGCCGCGGCGGATGTGGGCCGGCGGACGGCTGGACTTTGTTGAGCCAATGCGACTGGGCAGCCGCGTGCAACGAACATCCACGATCAGTTCGATCAAACCCAAAGAGGGCAAGACCGGACCGCTGTTTTTCGTCACCGTCGAACACGACTTCCAGTCCGGAGGAGTGCGCACCCTGCTCGAACAGCAAACTATCGTCTATCGCGAAATGTCCTCTACCGCAGAGGTTCCGGCAGCTGTTCCCGCCCCCACCGGCGCGGAGTTCAGCACCGCCTGGGAACTGGACAGCACCGCCCTGTTCCGGTACTCGGCGCTCACCTTCAACGGGCATCGCATCCATTACGACGTCGACTACTCCCGTGAAACCGAGGGATACCCCAACCTGGTCATCCACGGCCCGCTGATCGCTACGCTGCTGCTCGACCTCGCCCACCGAGAAGGCCGGCCGTTACGGCGGTTCACCTACCGCGCGAAGAACCCGTTGTTCCTACCCAACTCGTTCTCCGTCAACGGCACCGCCAGCGGTGACAAGACCAGGCTCTGGGCCGCCAACGCGTCCGGCGGCCTGGCCATGGAAGCCGAAGCGATCGGCGACATCACCCAGCCCTGACACATCGGCCGAACGCTTCGCAGCCGAAGTCAAAAGGAGATCCTGTGGTCCCAGCATCACCGGCCGGTGCAAACCCACCTACAGCCGAGCCAACGGAGCATCCCCCCCAAACCTTCCTGTTCGTTCCCGGCGACCGGCCAGAACGGTTCGACAAGGCGGTCACCGCAGGTCCGGACGCAGTGATCATCGACCTAGAAGATTCCGTCCCACACGCCAACAAGGCAACAGCCCGTTCCGCCGTGACGGCGTGGCTCAGGACGGGCCGCGCCTACCTGCGGGTCAACCCGGCCGGCACCACCGACTTCACCGCAGACCTCCAAATGGTGGCTTCCGTGCTAGCCGGGGCGAACGGACTGACCGGGATCGTCCTGCCCAAAGCCGAGAAGCTGCAGGACATTGACAACCTCGCCGCACACATGACACCGGACCTTAAGATCGTCGCCCTCATCGAGTCAGCAAAGGGATTGCTCGGCGCCGCAGACATCGCCACCCATCCCGCAGTCGAACTCCTCGCCTTCGGCAACCTCGACTTCGCCGCCGACTGCGGACTCACAATTCAGGGGCCGCAGGAATTGGAGCTCCTGCCCGCCCGAGCGCACCTGTCCTACACATCCAGGGCAGCCGGCCTGCCCGGACCCATCGACGGCGTCACCCCCGACGTCAACGACGACGCAGCCATCGAACACGACGCCGGACGCGCCGCAAGGCTTGGTTTCACCGGGAAGTTATGTATCCATCCACGGCAGATCGCCGCCGTACACCGCGCATTCGCACCCAGAGCGGATCAGGTGATGTGGGCGCAGCGCATCCTCGATTCCATCAGCGAGGGGGTCGGTCTTATCGACGGTGCCATGGTGGACCGCCCAGTCATCCTCCAAGCCCAGCACATCATCGAACGTTCTCAGCGACGGGCCGGGTAGACCTCCGCCAACCAGGGGACCCCCGCTGGCAGGACCATGGTCAATTCGGTCGGCCCACCTCGCCAGCTCGTCGACCCGATCATCGGCCGTAGCAGGAAACAAGGGACAACGCACCTGGGTTGTCTCGCCTGAGCAGGGCAACTACCGTTCTTCCTCCGTCTGTCTGTCCGATTGCCGTCTGACAATCACGTTTCGTCTGAGTAAACGTCCCGGGGATGCGCCGGAAAGAGCGCGCAGACTCTTGTAGAACCGAAGGCCTTCCGCTACCTTCAGGACCATATCAACCGACTGTCCGACAATCCGACGATCAGAGGCCGATGACCAGCGGTTCGCCATCACTCTGTGCGTTGATGTGGTAGCTCGTACGGCCGGAAAAGCGACCTGCAACCCGCTCACTGCCGACGATTTCTTCCTACTGCCAGAGCGTTCGGCGATGTCTAGCCCCCAACACAAGGAGCGAGTCAATGACAACTAATGCACCCGGCCCCGAGCACGGCGCCGGCCCGGGACTTGAGGCGCTGATCGAGCACGAAGTCCATCCCGATGATCAACACTATCGAGACTCACTAGGCAAGGTCGAGCCCTACGGGATTGACCACATCCCCGATGCCGAGCGGCATGGAAGCCTCCGCGACCAGTTCACCACCTGGGCCGGCGGAAACATGATTCTGACGATCGTCCTACTGGGGTTCTATCCGGTGTTTTACGGTCTCGGCTTCTGGCCCGCCATCGCCAGCGTCGTCATCGGAACCGGTTTCGGCTGCGTCATGATGGGCGTGATGTCCGCGATGGGTATCCGCCTCGGTGTGCCGGTACAGGTGCAGGCGCGCGGGTCGCTCGGGTACTACGGCAACTTCGTACCGTCCGCAATCGTGAATGTGTTCGCCTCCGTCGGTTGGGCCGCCGTCAATACGATCATCGGTGTCCTTCTGCTTCAAGAGGTGATTGGCGTTCCGTTCTGGTTGGCGGCCGTGGTTCTGACTGCCGTGCAGGCCGCGGTGGCCGTCTTCGGATACAACATGATCCATTTCGTCAACCGTCTGGCCACGATCCTCATCGGGATCCTGTTCATCGTCGTGACGGTGCTGGCGCTGGCTCACAGTGACACTTCGTTCGGTGCCGATCCGGAGGCACCATTCTTCGTCAGCGGAGTGGGCGGTTTCATCACCTCCTGTGGACTGTTCTTTTCCTACCTTCTCGCGTGGGCGCCATTCGCGTCCGACTATTCCCGCTACCTGCCCGTGAAAACGTCAATGCTTAAAGGTGGGTTGGCCACCGCTCTCGGCAACTTCGTGGTCGTTACCTGGCTGGGGTGCATCGGGGTTCTCACCGCGCACGTCGCCGGGGATCTCGGTCCCGCAGAAGTGATTTCCCAGTTGACCGGTGGATTCGCCACCGTCGCTCTCCTGGGCTTCCTGGCCGGAACCATCCCCGGAAACAGCTTGAATCTCTACGGTGGGGCTCTCTCACTCATGACTCTGCGAATCCCCGTCAGGCGCGAGATAGCAGTAATCATCATCAGTATCGCGTCCGTGCTCTTCGCGCTCTGGGCACAGGATGACATCTACGGCAAGTTCTACAACTTCCTCGTACTCACGGCCTACCTCATCTCGCCGTACGTCGTGGTGGTCATCCTCGATTACTTCCTGTGCCGGCGGGCCGAAAGGCCCCTCCGCGAGTTGTACGACCCGCGCCCACCCTTCAGATGGGGATTCGTCGCGTGGGCGGCCGGCTGCCTGGCCGCGGTTCCCTTCTGGACCTGGGCGGCGTGGAGCGGCCCGGTGGCCACAGCACATCCCGAGTGGGGCGACCTGTCGTATTACGCAGGTGCGCTCGCCTCAGCCGTGGTCTTCCTGATCCTCTACCGCGTGGGGCTAATCCCAGGCCGCGGCCAGGCTCGAAAGGCCTCCGTCTCCTCCTGAGGGCCGACCTGGCAACGGTTGATGCCCCCCTCGTGAACTGGACAGCACAACCCGCTACAGGATCCGGGCACCCCCACCACATCCGAATTACTCTAGGAGACCCCTATGACGTCGCCCTCAGGACTACGCCTCCTGTTCCCACAGTGGCAGGGCGGAAACAACACCGCGTACCCATTGGGTGCCCGCCTACTGGCATGGCTCGCGCCCGAGAGTGACGACCCACTTCTTGAAGTGCCAGTCGCTCCCTGTGCCGGACCGTCCACCGCCCGCGACAACGGTGTCGTGGAAAGGCAAGCGCTATTGACGCAATTAAAATCAGCCCGCCAGCTGATCGAGGCGCATCAACCCGACCATGTCGTCGTTTTCGGCGGAGACTGCCTGGTCGAACAGGCACCTGTGTCCTACATGAACGAGAAACACCAGGGCCGGCTCGGCATGCTGTGGATTGACGCCCACCCCGATATCGCCACCCCCGAACAATTTCCCCACGCACACACGATGGTCCTCGGGAATCTTCTCGGTGAGGGCGACCCCGAGTTCGCCAAGGAGGTCGCAGTCCCCCTGCAACCCGCAAACGTCATGTTCGCCGGCCTGCAGGCGACCACAGAACACGAAACAGCGATGATCCAAAGACTTGGACTCCGAAAGGCAGGTCCCGGCGAGCTCGCCACAACCAGCCAGCCCGTTCTGGACTGGATCCGTCAAAGAGAGATCACCCACCTGGCGGTTCACCTCGACTTGGACGTCCTCGACCCCACTCTCTTCCGGTCGCTGCTGTTCGCCAACCCGATGCCGGACCCCGACACCTTCATGGACTACCCGCAGGGAGCGATGACCTTTGACCAAGTATCGAGACTTGTCAACGATGTCGCGTCCGCCACCGAGGTCGTCAGCATGGGGATCGCCGAACACATGCCGTGGGAGGCCATCAACCTCCAGCGCATGCTGCGAACATTCCCTGTCCTCTAACGTCCGCGTCGTCGAGCCCCAATCGACCTGGTCGCCGGGACCCGCCGCCCACACGTGAATTCGACTGCATTGCGAACGTACGACTCATAGGCGGGCGGTTCGCCCGCACCGAATTTTGGAGCGACATGTCCAACAGAAGTGTGCGAGCCGTCGCTATCGGCGCACTCGCATCCGCGCTCGTCATCACATCACTCACCCCAGCAACGGCGGCGGGTCCGGTCGCCGCAACCCCGTCCAGCACGGCGCCCAGTCCCGGCAGTGACGGCATCGGGGACCCCTATTACCCCCTGGATGGCAACGGCGGCTACGACGTCAGCCACTACGACCTCAACGTCGACTACCGGAAGGACAGCGGAGTGCTCACCGGCACAACCCGCATCCAGGCGAAGGCCACCCAGTCCCTTTCGTCATTCAACCTGGACCTCGAGCAGCTCACCGTTCAATCGGTCAAGGTGAACGGGAGGCCAGCGCAGTACACCCACACCGGTCACGAGCTCGTGGTGACACCGCGCAAGGCCCTCAGTAACGGCCGCACGTTCACCGTCGAAATCAAGTACAGCGGCGTGCCTCACTCGGAAAACTTCATCGTCAAGGACGACGGAGCAGTCACCATAGGCATCCCGCATGTCGCCGCGTCGTGGTTCCCCAGCAACGACCACCCATCGGACAAAGCGTCGTACAAGATTGCGATCACCACCGACAAGGGGCTCGAGGCCATTTCCAACGGAAACTTGATCTCGCAGCGGAGGTCCGGTCAGTCCGTGACGTCGACGTGGGTCACCAAGGAACCGATGGCCTCGTACCTCGCTACCATGGAAATCGGCAACTTCAAGGTCAACACCTATCGGGACGGGAAGGTCCGGTACCTCGACGCGATCTCCGAGGACCTCTTCCGCCAGCTCGCACCGCGCACGGGCTCCCGCTTCGCGCTCTCCAACCAAGACTACCGAGCCCTCAGCGCATTCGGCCGGACAATCAATGTTCCGGCCAGCGGAGCGACGGTCAGCTTCTACACCGACCGCCAGATCCAAGAAGGCGCCGACTTCTTCTTCGTCGCCGCCCGGCCGGCCGGCACCGACCAGTGGACCACCCTGCCCGACACCCTCGGTCACAGCAGCCAAGACGTCCCTGACGTGTGCACCGACCTCGTCGGGCTGCATCCCTTCCTAGGCGCCTTCCTGACGCCGACCACCTACCCCACGTGCACGCCCACCGGCACCACTGGCCAGTGGAACGCCGCCTCCAATGAAACCAACGGCTACGAACAGTGGAAGGTCGACCTGTCCCCCTACGCCGGACATGACGTCGACCTGGCCTTCGTGTACACCAGCGACTACGACGTCAACCTCCCCGGCGTTGCCATCGATGACATCACCGTCTCAACCGGCCAAGGGACCACGTCGTTCGAACGAGACGGCAACCCGGATGACGGATGGGAGGACCTCACGCTGCCCGGCGGCCTCGGAAGCTGGAGCAGCGCAACCGCCGCCGAAACACCAACGTCGACCGGGGAAATTGTCAAGGAGGCGTTCAAGGCGCAGCCTGAAATCATCAACTTCTTCGCCCGGTACTTCGGCCCGTATCCGTTTTCCGCGGCCGGAGGCATCGTCGACCACCTCCAGCAGCAACCACTTGGATGGGCCCGCCAGACACGATCGATCTACCCGACGCGGGCCTTTTCCACGCCATCCTCGGGCCGCTTCTGGCTGTCCCACGAGATCGCCCACCAGTGGTTTGGTGACAGCGTCTCCGTCAACCGGTGGAGCGACGTCTGGCTCAATGAAGGCATCGCCTTCTACGCGACGTGGATGTGGCAGGAGCACAAGGGCCTGGCAACACCGCAAGCCACGTTCGACCGCCTCTACAACGCCGTTCCCGCCAGCGACCCGTTCTGGAACGTCAAGGTCGGCGACCCTGGAGTCGCCAACCAGTTTGCCTGCGCCATTTTCGTCCGCCCGACGATGATGATGCAGCTGCTGCGCAACACGGTCGGCGACGAGGCCTTCTTCTCAATCTTGAAGACCTGGACCACCACCAACAAGGGGGGCAACGGCACGACAGCGGAATTTATTGCCCTTTCCGAGTCCATCTCCGGCATGGAGCTCAACTCGCTGTTCAATGACTGGCTGTTCACGACAACAAAGCCAAGTGTGCAAGGGCTTCCGTTGACGACCGCCGACAGTCAGGGCCAAGACCTGCGCTACCTTTCCCAGCAGTACATCGACGACATCACCGCCGGTCGCTGCTTCGACGCCGGGCTCGCGCCCCTCGGATGAACCGATAACTCAGGTTCCGTCTGATCGAAGAGCCAAACTGCCCTCCCGTCGAAACCGAACGGGAGGGCAGTCTTGGTCTTGACGGGCCTGTGTTTGACGAAGCCATTCCAAGGCGGCGCCACCTGGGATACACGAGGCCCAGAACACCACCTGAGGTGGCACCCGCCAGATCAGCCGGGACACCACCACCTCTACAGGCCCAGGCGGGTGACGGCGTTGCCGACGCGAGGGGTGCGTGAACTTAGCTGCATTTGTGGCGAGGTCTACTAGATCAACTCGCCACTTGATTCTTAGCGTCATGCGTCCTAACTGCACAAACAGTGGGGCGAGTGGGGCTCGAACCCACGACCTGACGGATTATGAGTCCGTTGCTCTGACCAACTGAGCTACCGCCCCGCCCGGAAACCCTACCGTCGAGACCCGCCGGACAAGAACCGGCACGACCCGACGGCGCCCGACCACTCCAGTGTCATAGGAGCAGGGTCGTTCGGCTTCGGGAGCTCGTTTCTCCCTGCTGTGATGGCACTCGACGAACATGCCCGTGCGATGGTCGTTGTCAGCCCACCGATTGTCACGGCAGGTGATACTGTGATAACACTGGGTTACCATCGAGCGTGGCATCAGGTGGACTGTTCGACGCTCGGCCGACCATCTGCCGAGGCTGGTCTTCGCACCGGCAACTTCAGCGCAACGGGCGGGGGCCACGTGAAGCTTGTCGAGTCGCTGCAACCGCGCGATCACCGGGCGGCGGGACGAACGGTTTTCACGCTGTGCCTGGTGGCAGCCGGGGTCACCCTGGTGTTCGCCCTGTTCCAATTCGCTTCGACGCGGTCGGCCGCAGACATGGCCGTTTCGGTCATCGCCGTGGCAGTGATCGCCGCCGCGGGATGGGCGGCGCGGGAACTCGGCGGTGGTCACCGCGTGGGGTGGGCGGTGTGCCCGCTGCTGGGCACGGTGCTGATCGTGCTGGTGGACCTGCTCACCGCCGACGGCACGCTGACCGCCCAGGTCTTCCTGTTCTTTCCAGCGCTCTACGGCGCCTCCCAGCTGCGCAGGCGCGGCGCCGTCATCGTGACCTCGACCGTGCTCGCGGCCGAGTGGGCGATCGTCCTGGCGATGCTGCCGCTGCAGGTGGCGGTCGTGCAGGGCACCTACATGACCGCTGCCCTGGTCACCACCGCCGCGCTGTTGACCCTCGCGGGCGAGCGGCAGGACCGGCTCGTCACGTTGCTCGAACGACAGGCGGCGATCGATCCGTTGACCGGCCTGGTCACCCGGCGCGTGCTCGACGAGGCCGCGGTGTCGGCGCTGTCGGGAGCCGCTGGTCACGGCGGCACCGGACTCGTGCTGATCGATGTCGACGACTTCAAGGGCATCAACGACGCCTACGGTCATCCGGGCGGAGATGAGGTCCTGATCATGCTGGCGCAGGTTCTGATCCGCAGTGCGCGGCCGACCGACACCGTCAGCCGGCTCGGTGGGGACGAGATCGCGTTGCTGCTGCCCGGTTGTTCGGCGGCCACCCTGGTCGAGCGCGGGAAACAGATACTCACCGCCATTCGCGAGGCAGATTTCCTGCTCGGCGACGGCCGCCGGGTCAAGGTGTCGATCAGCGGCGGACTCGCACATGCCCCCACCAATGCGGCCAGTTTGCATCTGCTCTATGTTGCAGCCGACACAGCGCTCTACCGGGCGAAGCAGTTGGGGCGCAACCAGATCTGCCTGTCCACCTCGGCCGACCCGTCTGGCGATCATCGGCGTTCCGGTGAATCCCGCAACGCCACTGTGCCCCGGTAGGCATCTCTGCTGGAAACTGTCTGCATGTCGACACCGGAGCGGGCGCCCCGAATCTGGATCGACGTGGAACACGGGGCCCGTTTCGGCAGTCCCGCCGCCAGCATCGACTCCTTCACGGAGTTTAGGAACGTGACCGCGCCGGTGCGCGAGGTGTGGCTCTTCCACCGTCCGACCTCACCGCTGCTGCGCGGCTTCTACTACCCGCTCGCCACCCACCAGCGATTCGCCGTGCCGAGAGGGACAGGGCCGGGAATGGTGGTGATCGACCGGAACGGTGACCAGATGTGGTTCGGCGGTGCCTCATGCGGGCCGGGAGAGAAGGCGGCGGCGGCCGCCGGCATCCTCGAGGAGATCGGGTACGCGATCCCGGCCGCACCGGGCGGGAGCACGTCGCCGCTGGCTCCCTATGACGAGATGCATTTCGGCAGAGAGCATCTCAGTGGAGGCAGGCCCATCGGCGATCCGGTGCCTGCCTCCCCACCCGGCCGCACCTTCGTCCGGGACCGAAAGCTGGTCAACCGGATGGAATTCGACAAGGGAGGTGTCTCGGCGCACGATCTCCGACAATTATGGAGAATGGCGGTCGAGCCCGGCGGCTGGTTGGGTCCGCCCGCGAGTTTGTTATTGTACGACAGCCGCCGACGGGCCGAGGAGTCCGGACACGATGGCTGCCAAGTGATCGCACGCGGTGAATCCGGACGGGAATTGTGGCTGCAACTCCCCGAGCCCGACGATTTCGACCGGCTGGCGCCCGGTCGACGGCGCCCACAATTCGAGGGTGCAGTGACGGAATACGATTCGGTCAAACAGTCGATCTTCCGCGAAGTGGGAATCGATATCGACCCCCCTGACGACCGATCCTTCCGGGACAGGTTGATGGGCCGGCACCGGCCGCCGCCGCCGATCATCCGCTGGCCCTGACCGGTCATACTCTCCCGATGGCTGACGTGCGGGAATTGCGGCTGGTGGTCACCGCGACCGACTACGACGAGGCACTGACCTTCTTCCGGGATGCCCTCGGCCTGCCCACCCAGGGCACCTACGAGGCCAACGGCGGACGGGTCACGATCCTGGAGGTCGGGCGAGCGACCCTTGAGATCAACGATCCGGCGTACGCGGCGTACATCGACGACGTAGAGGTCGGTCATCGCGTTGCGGGTCCGATCAGAGTCGCCTTCCAGGTGTCCGACGCAACGGCGGCCACCAGCGAATTGCAGGACGCCGGAGCAACTGTCATTGCCCCGCCCACCTGCACCCCGTGGGATTCGCTGAACTCCCGGCTCAGCGGACCGGCCGGATTACAACTCACGCTGTTCGAAGAGCTGAGCTGACGCAGTGCCTCGACCGGCTCTCGCGGGTTGGAAAGCCGGACGAAGGGCACAGGATGCCTGTCGGATGGGTACCGACAAGCAGGTCGGCAGCACATGACGGCGGAGGAGATCACCATGCACGGCGCCATCATCTACGGCTCCAAGGACGTCCGGTTCGAGGAGCGGGACGACCCGCGGATCGAGCAGCCGACGGACGCGAACATCCGCACCGTCGCTGCCTGCGTGTGTGGGTCGGATCTGTGGCGCTACCGCGGCGTGCAGCAGGTGAAGAAGCCGACCCCGATCGGCCATGAGTACGTCGGCATCATCGAAGAGGTGGGCGCCGACGTCACCTCGGTGAAGCCAGGCCAGTTCGTCGTCGGTGGCTTTCTGACCAGCGACAACACCTGCGCCGTGTGCAGCAGGGGCATGCACGCGAACTGCCTGCACGGCACCGGCTACGACGGTTGCCAGGCGGACTTCATCCGGATCCAGAACGCCGACGGAACCCTGCTGGCCACTCCGGACCAGCCCGCCGATGACTTGGTGCCCAGCCTGCTCGCCCTATCCGACGTCATGTGCACGGGCTGGCATGCGGCGGTCTGCGCCGAGGTGATGCCGGGCTCGACCGTTGTGGTCGTCGGTGACGGCGCGGTGGGACTGTCGGGTGTTCTCGCGTCCCGGCAGCTCGGGGCCGAGCGGGTGATCGCCATGAGCCGGCACGCCGACCGGCAGCAGCTCGCAACGGAATTCGGTGCCACCGACATCGTGGCCGAGCGTGGCGACGAGGGCATCGAGCGGATCATGGAACTCACCGGCGGCATAGGGGCCGACGCGGTGCTGGAATGCGTGGGCACCGACGACGCCGTCGTCCAGGCGCTGCGCTCCGCCCGACCGGGCGCGATGGTCGGCTGGGTCGGCGTGCCGCACGTCACCGATCTGCCGCAGCGGCACATGTTCTGGCGGAATGTCGGCCTTCGGGGCGGGCCCGCGCCGGTCCGCGCCTACCTGCCCGACCTGATGACACGGGTGCTCGACGGGCAGATCCAGCCGGGGAAGGTCTTCGATCTCACGTTGCCGCTGTCCGAGGTCGCCGAGGCTTACGCCGCGCTGGACGAGCGGCGCGCGATCAAGTCCCTGCTCCGCCCCTGACAGGCCATCGGCTCCTTAATTGCTTTGCCGCCGCCCGACGGTCACGCGCATGCTCGTCGCGTGTCTCAGCAAGCATTGGACGAACTCGCCGCCGGCGGCGTATCCGGGACGGTGCTGCTCGCCGAGGCAGGTGTTCTCGTCGTGCAGCACTGCCTCGGCCTCGCCGACCGCGCGGCCGGCACACCGGTCACGCCGGATACCCGCTTCCAGACCGCGTCGGTGACCAAGATGTTCACCGCGACCGCGGTGCTCGACCAGGTGGCGCAGGGCCGTGTCACGGTGCGGACCCCGGTCGTCGACGTCATCCCACCCGACCGCCGGCCACACCACCTGTCGGCCGATGTCACGGTTCACCACCTGCTGTGCCACACCTCGGGCATCGCCGACTATTTCGAGGAGGACGAGTCGCTGCCTAACGCGGGGACGGATTACGCCGCGCTCTGGCACGACCTGCCGCCCGCTCGCGTCGAGCGCCCCGCCGACTTCCTCCCGCTGTACGGCGAGCTTCCGCCCTACGGGCCGCCCGGCCAGACCTGGCGGTACTCCAACGCCGGCTACGTGCTACTCGGTGAACTGCTCGAGCAGCTCACGGGACAGACCTGCGCCGAGGTGATCGAAGAGCGCGTGCTGCGGCGGGCCAGCATGAACGACAGTGCGTTCGACCGCTCTGATGAGCCGCGACCCGGTTCCGCGATGCACTACCTGCCGTCCGGTCGCACCAATGTTCACAGCGTGCCGGTCATCGGCGGCGGTGACGGCGGCTGCGTGTGCACAGCGGCGGATCTGGTGCGCTTCTGCCGTGCATTGGCCGACGGCACCCTGCTCGGCGACCTCACCGAACTTGCGACGCAGCGGCACGCCACGATCGACGGCGGTTGGTCCTACGGCTACGGCCTGATGGTGTACCCGGACGGCCGCTGGGGGCACGGCGGCGGTGACCCCGGCGTGAGCGCCGCAGTGAATCACTGGCCTGACCGGGATCTGACCGTGGTCGCCCTGTGCAACGTCGAGGAGACCGACGAGATGGACCCGTCCTTCGCGCTGCGTGACGCGGTGTTGGCGGAACGAGAGGGAACCCGATCGTCAGCGGCGGTGTAGAAGGGTTGTCCTGACGGGTCACCCAGGCGTCGGGGTGACGGGGTACGAGCGGGGTGACCGATCGACAAACAGCAGAGCGAGGCGGACATCATCGCCGCCGCGCGATCCGGCGAGCGCGCCGCGTTCGCCGATCTGGTGCGCCTGCACACCCCCAAGGCGCATGCCACCGCAGTGCTGCTGGGTGCCGGAGCGGAGGCGGACGACATCGTGCAGGAGGCCTTCGTGAAGGCATATCGAGGGCTCGGCGGGTTTCGTGACGGCTCCCCGTTCCGGCCGTGGCTGCTGCGGATCGTCGCCAACGAGACCCGCAATCTGCACCGCGCGACCGGCCGGCGGCGACAGCGGGAGCAGACGGTCGCCGGATCCGACGCACTGCTCCCGCGCCTCGTCGACACGGCGGACCCTGCCGACCAGGCGATCAGCCGGGACCGCCAGGAGTATCTGCGTAGCGAGCTGCTGAAGCTGCCGGAATCCCAGCGCGCCGTCATCATCTGCCGTTACCTGATCGACCTGGACGAAGCCGAGACGGCCACCGTCCTGGGTATCGCTCGCGGGACGGTCAAGTCCAGGACTCACCGTGCACTCGACCGCTTGCGCGGTGCCATGGCGGGGGACGTCGGGGCTGTGCGGTTGGGCGGTGGACCGTGACTGCCAAGGATCGCGGTCCCCTCGGCGACGGGCTCGACATCGAAACCGAACTCCGGGAGCTTCGGGACCTTCTGTCATTGCCGGAACCGGCCGCAGGCACCGTGTCGGCGGTGATGGCCCGCATTGATCAGGAGCCCCTGCCGACCGGCAGTGCCCTGCGGCAGCGCATCGGCGGAGTAGTTGAATGGCTCCACAACCGTTGGCGGGCAGCGACTGTGGTCGCCGTGGGAGCGCTGCTCGCCGTGTTGGCGGTCAGCCCGGCCGGTGCGGCCATCCGGGAATGGCTGGGCTTCGGGGCTGTCGTTGTCGAGCAGCAACAGCCGGCGAGCACACCGACAACTGCATCAGGGGGCGCCGGGACCGCGGCTCAGGGCACGGAGATGACGCTGGAGCAGGCGCGCTTGGCGGTCTCCTTTCCGCTGGTGGTTCCCGACGCGCTTGGTGAACCGGATCAGCTGACCGTGGCTGCGGACCGTCGGTTGGTCACGATGGAGTGGACCCCGGCGACCGGCGGACCGATCCGGCTGGACCAGATCGGCGGGGCGCTGTCCCCGTACTACGTGAAGAAGTACTACGACGACGTGACATTCACGGTGGTCGACGGGGACGAGGCCCTGTGGTTCGCACGGAGCCACCCCATCGTCATCCTCGACCCGAACGGCACGGAACGGACCGAGTCAGCCCGCGAGTCGGGTCCGACCCTGTTGTGGCAGCGCCCGGGAGTGACGCTGCGATTGGAGGGAATCGACGACCAGCGAACCGCCGAGTCGATTGCGGAGTCGGTTCGCAACTGACCGGGAACCGAACTGTCCCCAACGGTGTAGTCAGCACGACGGGAAGTTCACCCTCGGCAAGAAGGGACCACCATGTCGGTCCAGGTTTCTCGCGTTGCTCGCCTCGTCTCCGTCGTGCTGCTGCTCGGAATCGGCTCCATGCTGTCGACCGGAACAGCGTCCGCCGGCGGACCGACCAGCGCGCTGCTGGTCTCCCCCAGCGCCGAATACGCGACCGGGGTCTATTACAGCGATCCGGAGTACGGGCTCCTGCAGGAACTCCTGGCCGAACCGTCATCCGGTGCAGCGTCCACGGCATCGGACGTATCCCAGACTGGGTCGGATTACGTCACCGTCACCTGGCTGATGCACGACATCACCGTCTGGCGGATCGACCGGGTGTTCCTGCCACCGAAGGGCGAGCCGTCCATCGTCACCCAGGAGATGTGGGACAGCGCCGGCAATGCCACCGGCATGTACCCCAGCGAGGACGGCAACGCGACCGCCCGGCACCACCGTTCACCCGACCCGGCCGCGCTGATCTCGCTCCTCCAGAAACTCGGGTTGGTCGATTCTGATTCATTCTCGGCGGTCGCCGAATTCGTCCCGGCGGCGGCCGACTCCGCCCCTGCCGCAGGCGAGACCGCCGGTCAGCACGCCACTCTCGAACCGGCCGGCACCGCGACGGCCGCAGGTTGGTGGCTGCTCGGCGGGCTGGTCGCCGGAATCGCCGGCTGCGCCCTGACGGTCCGCTGTGTTCCCGCGGTGCGCGACCGGGTGCTGGCCCGAACACCCGCCTTCGGAAGCGACCCTGGCGGACCGGGCGATGAACCCGCGCGGATGGCGAAACTGCCGGTCTAGGAGCGGAAGTCGTCGCGTTCTTGATCATGGTGTGTCTGATGCTTGGCAGAGGACGCTGACGGAGTCGGCGAGGCTGAATCGTTCGCCGCGCCAGCCGGGTCGGATCAGGTCGGGGGGAA